>CABSNR010000006.1:0-68352 GCA_902479145.1 uncultured Collinsella sp. | reverse complement strand
CTTGCGTTTGGCGGTCAGCCGTCGGCGCGCTTACACCAACATTTCCGACGCGATCGTATTAAGCACTTTTGGACTCAAATCGTCATACTGAACAAGAATTTGACTTGAGTTTTCAGGGACAGATGCGCCATCGGCACACCAATAGCAGTCACTGACATCGACGAACGGGATACCCGAGCGCGTGAGGGCCCGCACAAAAGAGCTTCCACCCGCTCCGCGCTCTGCAGCCACGGTGCAGTAAAGGCCCGCGTCTGCATGCTCAATCGAGACCTCCCCTGCCGGGAACGCTTTCCGTACAAGCGCCGCCAGGCCATCGCGCGCCTCGCGAGCGCGCACGCGCACGCGGTTCACATGTCGCTCGTAATCACCCGATTCCAGCAAACGAGCCAAAGCGACCTGGTCAACAGAGCTCACCGATGAGGCGTAAAAACCAAGGTTGTGCCTAAACCGCTCCATCAGCTCATCGGGCAACACCATGTACGCTAGACGCAACGCCGATGAAAGGCTCTTCGAAAATGTGTTGGTATAGATAACCGACTGGGCGGCGTCGATTGACGCGAGCGCGGGAATCGGCTTGCCGGCAAGGCGAAACTCACAATCGAAGTCGTCTTCGATGAGATACCGGCCCGGCTGCTCGGCTGCCCAGCTGAGCAGCGCGTAGCGACGCGCAATGCTCGTCACAAGGCCGGTCGGATACTGATGGGACGGCATCAGGTGAAGGACATCGGTCCCGCTTTTCTGCAGAGTGCTCAAGTCCACGCCCTCATCATCCAACGGGATATGTCGAACTTTGCAGCCCATAGCCTGATAGATGCGCGTCAGGCGCAAATAGCCCGGGTCCTCAACGGCATACACCCTGTCGGCTCCAAGCAGCTGAACCAACATGGTATCGAGCAGCTGGGCGCCCGCACCGATAACAATGTTGTTGGGGTCGACATTCATACCCCTTGTCCCGCGCAGGTGGTGAGCGATTGCGCGTCGTAGCCGAGCGGTGCCCTGTGCCGGTGCGGGTGAGAAGATTTCGCGCTCATCTTCGGATGCCAGCGTCGCCCGCAGTGCGCTTTGCCAAAGCCGCGCCGCCTCCAAAGCGGAAGGAGAAAGTGCATCGAATCGCTCGACCTGTCCGTTGACATCATGCGCGCTGGGGCCCACAGAGACGGCATCTCGGTCGATGTTCCCCGTAGCCAAAGGCAAAACCGGTGCATCCGGAAGCTCACAAGCGTAGTAGCCACGACGCGGCTTTGAGCAAATATAGCCCTCGGCAAGTAACTGGCTATATGCATTCTCGATGGTAATGACACTGATTCCCAGATGACTGGCAAAGGCGCGCTTAGACGGCAAATGCTCCCCCGCCGCAATGCGTCCAGCAACGATATCATCTCGAATTTGCTGGTAAACATACTCATAGAGCGATGCTCCGCCGCGTTTTTCCAAATTGTAGTCAAGCATGAGCCTATCACCTGACCTTATTAAGTCATTCAATCTGGTATTAGTCTGACCTTGTCATTATCTCGAAATCTGAGTATTTCGCCATACCCAGCTCCCCGATAGGATGTTCCGTCAAGCAATGCACATGCCAACCAAGGGAGCAACCATGGCAGAACAGACCAGCAAGGCCGATCGCGTCAAACTCAATCGCGAGCTCGCGCAGATGCTCAAGGGCGGCGTCATCATGGACGTCACCACGCCCGAGCAGGCACGCATCGCCGAGGAGGCGGGCGCCTGCGCCGTCATGGCACTCGAGCGCATCCCGGCCGACATCCGTGCCGCAGGCGGCGTCTCGCGCATGAGCGACCCCAAGATGATCAAGGGCATCCAAGAGGCCGTCTCCATCCCCGTCATGGCCAAGTGCCGCATCGGTCACATCGTCGAGGCGCAGGTCCTTCAGGCCATCGATATCGACTACATCGATGAGTCCGAGGTTCTCTCCCCCGCCGACGATGTCTACCACATCGACAAAACCCAGTTTGACGTCCCGTTTGTCTGCGGTGCCCGCGACCTGGGCGAGGCGCTGCGCCGTGTTGCCGAGGGCGCCACGATGATTCGTACCAAGGGCGAGCCGGGCACGGGCGACGTCGTCCAGGCTGTGCGCCACATGCGCAAGATCCAAAAGCAGATCCGCGACGTTGTTGCCCTGCGTGACGACGAGCTCTTTGAGGCTGCCAAGCAGCTGCAGGTTCCGGTCGAGCTGGTGCGCGATGTCCACGCCACGGGCAAGCTTCCCGTCGTGAACTTTGCCGCCGGCGGCGTAGCAACCCCCGCCGACGCCGCGCTGATGATGCAGCTGGGTGCCGAAGGTGTCTTTGTGGGCTCGGGCATCTTTAAGAGCGGCGACCCGGCCAAGCGCGCCGCCGCCATCGTCAAGGCCGTGGCAAACTTCACCGATGCCAAGCTCATCGCCGAGCTTTCGGAGGACCTGGGCGAGGCCATGGTCGGCATCAACGCCGACGAGATTGAAATCATCATGGAGGAGCGCGGACGCTAGTCCAGCAGAAAGGATCGCGCATGAGCGATTACGCAGACCAGACGGTCGCCGTGCTGGCGGTCCAAGGTGCTTTTGCCGAGCACGAGGCGAGGCTGTCCGAGCTGGGCGCACACTGTATTGAGCTGAGGCAGGCGGCCGATTTGCAGCAGGACTTTGACCGTCTAGTACTTCCCGGCGGCGAGTCTACCGTTCAAGGGAAGCTGCTTGATGAGTTGGGCATGCTCGAGGAGCTTCGTGCCCGTATCGCTGAAGGCATGCCCGTCCTGGGCACCTGCGCCGGCCTGATTCTGCTGGCTCACGACCTTGCCGCCCATGACGATAAGGGCACGCCCCGTTTGGCAACCATGGATGTGCTTGTCGAGCGCAATGCCTACGGCAGGCAGCTCGGCAGCTTTCGAACCAAGGGACAGGTAGCCGGCATCGACGGTGAAGTGCCGCTGACGTTTATCCGCGCGCCCCGCATCGTCGAGGTCCACGACGATGCCAAGGCCTTAGCGAAAGTCGACGGGCGCATTGTCGCCGCCCGCCAGGGCAACCAGCTCGGCGTAACCTTCCACCCCGAACTCGACGACGACACCCGCCTCCATGAGCTCTTCCTCCAAATGTAGACATCGAAATCAGCAAACGAAACGAGAGTGGACAATCTCCCACTTTGAGCTTGAATGCAGGCTCAAACCGGGAGATTGTCCACTCTAATGCTATGTAGTCGTTGGGGACGTTCTTAAACGACTAGTCAAACAAGAACGTCCCCAACGACTAGTCATTTAAGAACGTCCCCAATGACTACCTTTTGGCAAGTTTGAATCAAGGCAACGCCGATGTTTTGGTACCGACAGCGAGCGCCCACCAGAGCGAACAAATTGGCAAGAAAAGAGGGCGGCATAGACCTTCTGGTCATGCCGTCCTCTTTGAATGACAGGTTGTCGCTCTGGTGGGCGCGCAGCGTCAACTAGTTACGCCGTTCGTAGAACCGCGTAACCCCTAGAAACGGTTGCCGCGGAAGCCGCCACCGTTGCGGCCGCCACGATCGCCACCACGACCGCCACGGTCGTTACCGCGGTTGCCGCCAAAGCCGCCACGGTTGCCGCCGCGGTCGCCATAGCCACCACGGTTGCCGCCAAAGCCGCCGCGACCGCCACGGTCGCCGCCGCGGTCACCAAAGCCGCCACGGCCACCGCGATCGCCACCGCGGCCGCCACGGTCGCCACCACGGCCACCGCGATCGCCAAAGCCGCCGCGACCGCCACGGTCGCCGCCACGGCCACCACGGTCGTCACGGCCGCCGCGAGGACCGCGATCCTCGTCCAGGCCCATGGCGACGAGCGGAGCGATAACCTTATCGAGAGCGGCCATCAGCTCGGTGGCCTCCTCGTAAGAAAGCTCGGGCAGGAGCTTCTCCTTCTTGTTGGCAAGCTCGACCAGGCCCTCAGCGGCATCCTCGGCAGCGAAGACGACGATCTTGCGCATATCGCCCTCGGCGTCGTCGATGCGGCCGACCAGATCGGCAGCCTCGGCCTCGGCCATCAGGCCATCGAGCTCACGAAGGCGCATGCCCAGCAGGTCGGACATTTCCTTCTGCTCCATCTTGGGCTTGAGGTCAAGAAGCTTGATGGCGCGCTCGATGTTCGCCATGCGCTCGGCCTTGGCCTCCTCCTCCTTGGAAATAGCAAAGCGACGGCTACGCAGCAGGCGGGCGGCCTTCTGCATCTTGTCCATCAGCTCTTCGTCATCGTAATCAACGGCGGCCTCGACAACCTCGGCCTCCTCCTCGGCGGAAACCTCGTCAGCAGCCTCAACCTCGGCAGCTTCGGTCTCCACGGTCTCGACTGCCTCAACCTCAGCAGCCATGGTCTCGTTCTCGGTCTCGTTCATGATCTCTTCGTTCTCAGACATGAGACTCCTTCTTGGCCCTCTCGGGCATCATCGCCCCATTCGCGGGGCCCGTCGCGCACTCTTTGCGCTTAAAACATTCATGCCTCTCGGCAAAACGTCCATTAGTTTATGGTGTCGCCCGCTAATCTAGCTGCAGAATCTATGTGCACACATTAATGCGACATGTCGCGGTATCATGGCCTGAACCAAACGTGTCCACCTTAAGGAGCCCGCCATGATTAAGCCCATCATGAAATCCGAGTTCTTTTTGCGCCTGCCTTCCGAAGACGCAGGACCCGATGACGCCGTGATCGGGCAAGACCTCCTGGATACGCTCCACGAGCATGAGCACGAGTGCGTGGGCCTCGCCGCCAACATGATCGGCGTGCGCAAACGCATCATCTGCATAAAGGACGGCAACAGGGCGCTCCTGATGTACAACCCTCAAATTCTTGAGCAGGTCAATGCCTATCAGACGAGCGAAGGATGCCTCTCGCTGGTCGGCGAGCGTCCCTGTACCCGCTATCGCCGCATTAAGGTTGAGTATTTGGACGAGAACTTCGTCCACCGCATCAAAAACTTCTCGGGCTACACCGCCGAGATCATCCAACACGAAATCGACCACTGCAACGGGATAGTGATCTAGTTCCACCGATTCAAGAAAGCTCCCTGCAGCAAAACAACTGCAGGGAGCTTTTCATAGTGCGGAGCTTCTATCCCACTAGCTTTGGCGGTAGTGATCGAAGAAATCGGCGAGGTCTTCGAGGGACTCTTTGAGTACTTCCATGCGCGGCAGGTACACGATGCGGAAGTGGTCGGGCTCAGCCCAGTTAAAGCCGCCGCCGCGCGTGATGAGGATCTTCTTCTCGTGCAGCAGGTCAAGGGCAAACTGCTCGTCATCGGTGATGTTGAACTTCTTAACATCCATCTTGGGGAAGATATAGAACGCCGCGCGCGGCTTGACCACCGAGATGCCATCGATCTTGTTAAGCGCCTCATACACAAAGTTGCGCTGCTCGTAGACACGGCCGCCAGGACGGATGTAGTCGTTGACGGACTGATGGCCACCGAGTGCCGTCTGAACGATCGATTGAGCCGGCACGTTGGAGCACAGGCGCATGTTGGAGAGCATGTTGACGCCCATGATGAAGTCGCTCATGCAGCGCTGGTTGCCCGAAAGCACCATCCAGCCAATACGGTAGCCCGCGATCATATGCGACTTGGACAGACCGCTAAAGGTAACGCAGGGCAGATCGGGAGCGAGCGAGGCAATGGAGACGTGCTCGTAGCCGTCCATGCACAGGCGGTCGTAGATCTCATCGGCAAAGATCATGAGCTGGTGCCTGCGCGCAACCTCAACGATGCCCTCGAGCACCTCGCGCGGATAGACGGAACCCGTGGGGTTGTTGGGGTTGATGATGACGAGGGCCTTGGTCGCGCTCGTGATCTTGGACTCCATATCCTCCAGGTCGGGATACCAATCCGCCTGCTCATCGCACAGATAATGCACGGGATGACCGCCGGCAAGGGTTGCACACGCCGTCCAGAGCGGATAGTCGGGGCTGGGGATCAGGATCTCGTCGCCATTGTCGAGCAGCGCGTTCATCGAAAGCTGAATGAGCTCGGACACGCCGTTGCCCGTGTAGATGTGCTCCATCTGAACGTTGGGCAGGCCCTTGATCTGCGAGTACTGCATAATCGCCTTGCGCGCAGAAAACAGGCCGCGCGAGTTGGAATAGCCTTCGCAGTCGGGTAGCTGCTGGCGCATATCCTTGATGACCTCATCGGGCGTGCGGAAACCAAAGGGCGCGGGGTTGCCGATGTTGAGCTTAAGAATACGCTCGCCCTCGTCCTCCATACGGGCGGCCTCGTCGACGACGGGACCGCGCACGTCATACAGGACATTCTCGAGTTTGGTGGATTTAGAAAAAGTACGCATGGTGGTGCTCCTTGGAATTTGAGCCGTGGGACTAGGTTCGGATTTGGCAACGTTATGGGACGAGGACGTCTCGCCTTGATCGGCGTCACTGGCGAGCAGCCAGGAAACATCGACCTCCAAAATGCGGGCGAGCAGCTCTGCCACATCGCGCCGCGGAATCGTCTTGCCACTCACATATTGGCTCATCTGACTCTTGCCGAGTTTTTTGCCGAGCACCTCCGATGCGCGGATTACGTCCGACTGGCGAACGTCGCGATCGGACATGGTCTGTCGCAGACGATCGCTAAACGTCTCTTGGGCCACAGGAACCTCCTTGCTGGCAAAGTTCAATTTATAGAACACGAATTGAACCAAGGTTCAATTTAGCAAGCAGTATAGCGCGGCGCATTATCTGGAAGTTCAATTTCACAAGAAAATGTACCGAACCCCGAGAATCGTCCCGAGGTGGACAACGGGCACGCGCTTTTAGAGATATTCGAGGAAACGAGCCGCCGCGAGCGAAACGTCGGCGGTGCGGTATATGGCGTTGATCTGCCGATGGAGACGTCCCTCGAGCGGGCGCACGGCGACATCGAACTGGCAGCGGCGCAAGATGAGCGCGGGAAGAATGCTCACGCCCAGGCCGTCCTCGACCATGGCCATAATCGCATAGTCATCCCAGGTCGACAGCTTGGAGCGCACCGTCAGCCCCGCCCGACGGAACAGCGGCGTAATCTCGTCATCGGTGCCGCGTTCCAGCAGAATAAACTGCTCGTTGGTCAAATCGGCAAGGGAAACGACCTCCGCGGTGGCAAGCGAGGAGCCCGCTGGCACCACGGCCATCAGCTCGTCTTGTACCAACGGCCGCGACGCCATGCCGGCGCCGCGTGGCTCGCGCGGAATAAAGCCCAGGTCGCAGCGGCCTTCCGCCACCCATTGCTCAATCTCGGAGTAATCGCCCATCAGCAACTCATAATCGACGTCCGGATGATCGACGCGAAACCGCGCGATCACCGGCGGCAGTACATGGGTCGCCACACTCGAAAACGTACCGATACAGATCTTGCCACGCATGAGCCCTCGCATCTCGTCCACGCGTCGCTGCAGACGGCCAAACTCTTCGCATAACGCCTCGACCGCCGGCATGACCTGCCGCCCGTCGGCAGAAAGCACCACGCCCTCGCGGCTGCGGTCAAGCACCTTAAAACCCCAGTCTGCCTCAAGGTCGCCCACCATGCGGCTCACGCCCGACTGCGAATAGCTCAGCCGCTCTGCAGCACGCGTAAAGCTGCCGGCACGCACCGTCTCGAGCAGCACTTGCATCTTTTGGATATTGGTCTCCACGGCACGTCTCCACCTTTGCATGAGTTTTTGTCATGTTTGCCATGCATTATATTCGCTTTTCTTCTAAAGCCAGTTCACCCATAGTGAACATGCTCGGATATAGAGGGGATGTCAGCGCATGAACAACGGACTGTTTACGTACTTAGCAGCATTGCTATTGTTTGGCTCCAACGGCATCATCGCCGCTGCCATCGCGCTGCCGAGCTCCGATATCGTGCTCCTGCGCACGTTTTTAGGCGCACTCTCGCTTGTCACCATCCTCGCCATCACCCAACGCCATAAGTTGCAGGCGCCATCTCGCCCCCGCGAAGCCGCAGCCCTCCTCCTCTCGGGAGCCGCGCTGGGCGCCAGCTGGATTTTTCTGTTCCGCGCCTACCAGACGATCGGCGTCGGCGTATCCTCGCTGCTGTACTACTGCGGCCCCATCATCGTTATGGCCCTCTCCCCGCTCATTTTTGGCGAGAAGCTGACCGGCGGTAAAATTACCGGCTTCATAGCCGTCGCCTGCGGCGCCTTCCTCATCGCGGCCCAAGGTCTGGGCGGCAATATGCCCATCGCGGGCATCGTGTGCGGCATCGCCTCGGCCTTCTGCTACGCGTTGATGGTCATTGCCAGCAAGGGAGCGCCACATATCGAAGGTCTCGAGAACTCCACGCTCCAGGTGAGTGCCGCCTTTGTAACCGCGTTGATCCCTACGCTCTTCACGCAAGGTGCCCCCTCGTTCCTCTCCCCCAGCATTGCCGCCGGCATCGATTGGCGCGCCGTTGCCATGCTCGGCATTGTCAACACCGGACTCGGTTGCCTGCTCTACTTTAGCGCCGTCGCCAAACTGCCCGTGCAGACCGTCGCCGTCGTCGGCTACCTTGAGCCGCTTTCGGCCGTCGTGTTCTCGGCCGTCCTTTTGGGCGAAACCATAACACCGGTCCGCCTGATGGGCGCCGCGTTTATCATCGGCGGCGCGATTTTTTGCGAACTCGCCGGCAAACGCGCAAACACCAAGGCTGGCATCGCCCAGACAGCACGTGCTTAATAGCCCCTGCTCTGAAATACTACCTGCGTACATGAATAATCCCCAGATGGGGATTATTGTCTAAAACACCCCGATGTGCCAAACTGCTCTTATATGTATAAAGATGGCATAAAGGTCTACTGCTCTTTGCAGAGGCCAGATGTCCAAGGGAGTCCACGTGGCACAGAACAAGCTGGAGGCAAGCCTCCAAGACCAGCGTAGTCAAGGCGGGCATGGAGCCATTCCCCTCTCCGCTGGCATGCTGCTCGTAACGCTCGGCGTCGTCTACGGTGACATCGGCACGAGCCCCATGTACACCATGAAATCAATCGTCGCCAACAACGGCGGCATCGGCACCGTCAGCGAAGATATGATCCTTGGCGCGCTTTCGCTCGTCATCTGGACCATGACGCTCGTGACCACGGTCAAGTACGTGGTAATCGCCATGAAGGCCGATAACCACAACGAAGGCGGCATCTTCGCCCTGTTCAGTCTCGTGCGCAAGGTGGCACCGTGGCTGATTCTGCCCGCCATGATCGGCGGCGCGGCGCTGCTCGCCGACGGCATCCTCACCCCCGCGGTCACGGTCACCACAGCCATCGAGGGTCTGCGCACCATCGAGTGGGGCCACGCGCTATTGGGTGACGGGCAAACCAACGTCATCATTATTACCATCATCATTATCTGCGGCCTATTTGCCATGCAGCGCGCCGGCACCTCGTCAATCGGCAAGCTGTTCGGCCCGCTTATGACGCTATGGTTCCTGTTCCTGGCGGGCGCCGGCCTGTTCAACATGCTCGGCAACCTGTCCATCCTACGCGCGCTCAACCCCATCCGCGGCATCATGTTCCTGTTCTCGCCCATCAACCACTCGGGCATCATGGTGCTCGGCTTCGTCTTCCTGTCGACGACCGGCGCCGAGGCGCTCTATTCGGACATGGGTCACGTGGGCAAGGCTAACATTTACGCATCCTGGCCGTTCGTAAAGGCGGCCCTCATCCTTAACTATCTGGGTCAGGGCGCTTGGCTGCTCGCCAACAACTCCAATCCCCAGATGCTCGCGATGGATATCGTCAACCCGTTCTATATGATGCTTCCCGAGCCCCTGCGCCCCTTTGCCATCGTGCTTTCGGCCGTAGCGGCCATCATCGCCTCGCAGGCGCTCATTACCGGCTCGTTCTCGCTGGTATCCGAGGCCACGCGTCTCAACCTTATGCCGCATCTGCGCATCCACTACCCCAGCGACACCAAGGGCCAGCTCTATATTCCGCTTGTCAACAACATCATGTGGGTCGGCTGCATCTTCATCGTGCTGTTGTTCCAAAACTCCGAGCGCATGGAGAGCGCCTATGGCCTCGCCATTACCGTGACCATGCTCATGACCACGACGCTTTTGACGAGCTACATCGCCGGCATCCTCAAGCACAAGCTGGGTGCCTGCGTCTTCGCCCTGCTCTTTGGTGCCATTGAGCTGTGCTTCTTCGCCTCGTGCCTCACCATGTTCTTTGACGGCGGCTACGTCATGATCTTCCTGGCCGCACTGCTGTTCGGCCTTATGTATGTGTGGCGTCGCGGTACCGCCATCGAGCGCACGCAGACGATTCTGCTGCCCGTCTCCAAGTACATTGACCAGCTCAACCGCCTGCGCAACGACGAGACCTACCCCGTACTCGCCGACAATCTGGTGTTCCTCACCAACAGCCCCGATCCGCTCACACTCGACCGCGACGTGCTCTATTCCATCCTGGACAAACATCCCAAGCGCGCTAAGGCATATTGGTTCATCAACGTACACGTTACCGACGAGCCCTATACGCACGAGTATTCCGTTGAGACCTTTGGCACAGACTTCCTGTTCCGCGTGCGCTTGGACCTGGGCTTTAAGGTCAATCAGCGCATCAACGCCTACCTGCGCCAGATCGTTGGCGACCTGATGGCATCGGGTGAGGTGCCACCGCAGCATCACACCTACTCCATCTACGAGACACGCGGCAACGTGGGCGACTTCCGTTTTTGCATGCTGCGCAAGATGCTTGCCCCCGAAACGGACATCAACCGCAACGACCATCGCGTCATGGCCATCAAGTACGCCGTCCGCCGCGCCTGCGGAAGCCCGGCACGTTGGTATGGCCTCGAGAACTCGGCCATCATCATCGAGTACGTGCCGCTGTTTGCCCGCATGCGCCCGGCCGTTAAGCTCGTGCGCACCCAGGTGCCGCTCGAGGTTCAGATCGAAGAGGCCGAGGAAATGGAAGTCGACATCTTCTCGGACGACCTGGTCAACGGCAACGAGGCCGGCAAGAGCATGAACGTCGATCCCACCGAGCTGCTCGAGAGCGTCGCCGATACACCCGAGCAACAGCAACTCGACGGACTCGAGAGCACCCAGCTCAACGACGCCAACTTCTAGCGACGTCACAAATCAACGACAGCGGCCCTGCACCTCACGAGAGACGCAGGGCCGCTTTGCATTGCAGCAAAGCTAACGGCTACGAACGACGCGGCTCGGGAACCACAAGCCTATCGGGGCTTGCGCCCTCGGCATCCATCAGGCTCACGTAGCGAATCGACGGATCCCCATACATCGCGTAGTAATAATTGCCCGTGCGCGCGCTAAAGCATCCGGTGTAGATAGTCTTCTCGAACTTGCCATCGCCCATCCTGGACGCTCCCTCGATCATCACCACGCCCTCGAGCGAGCGGAACATGCGAACGACGTTTTCGGTCTCGCTCTCCTTTTGCGGATAATTGGCATTGAGGTACGCCGCCTTTACAAAACGGCTCGGCGAATAGCAGTCACCCGGAATACCGCGCATGCCGGCACCCGCGCCATAGGGCTTGAGCTCGGCGCCACGCCATGTCGCCGTCTGAGGAAAATCGCTTGTGGCGGTGATATAGGTGCGCAGGTTTTCCATGTGCCACGGGAAGGTCGGCTGGTTGGCAAGGGTGTCGACCGGATCGTCGTATACATGCAGGCCGTCAGCCATCATCTCGACCACGATGCTGCGCTGGCTGTCGCCGATAATCCAATGGAGCAGCGACACGCCCAGCCCCTCTCCTGCAGATTTGGCAACAATCACCGTGTCGCGCAGCGCGGCCTCGACCTCATCGACCGTCGAGAACGTCGCTGCCACCCACAGGGGAAACTCATAGGCCGCGATATTGGTCTTTCCATCAACCGGCCCCTCGGCATACTCGGCATAACCCGGAAAATTGAGGCCCGCTACGGCGAGGCCCGCATCGTTGCCGCAATCGAAGAACATAGGGTAGTTCTTGTAATCGATGCACATACCGATCACCGCGTGTGCCGCTGTCGCGTCGTCGATAAACGAATACGGAATGTGGAACCCGCGCGGCATCACGCGAACCTGTTGGCCGTAGTCAAAGCTCCAGTCGAGGTTGCGGCCTAGATACATGTGGCCAGAATTATCGGTAAATCGAATACTCGTGCACATAGCGCCTCCTAGCTTTACGTTCTTGCTAATTTCATTGTCTCCAAACAAAAAGGCGCTAAACACAAAAGCCCGGACATGACAACAATGTCACGCCCGGACTATTCAAGCAGGATAAACTCAACCAAGTTAACCCCGCAGGTCGTCTAAGGGGTCAAAGTGCCGCAGATTGCCACGAAAGAGGAGCGAAGCGTACTTAAGGTACGCGAGCGACGATTGAGCGGCAAGGTGCGGTGCTTTGGTCCCCTTAGACCAACTTTCCAAGACAGTGATCGATCATATGCTGGACCATCTGCGCCTCGAAGCCGACGAAGTCCTGCTTGCGCTCGCGCATCTTGCCGTCGACGATCACGTCATAAGCGACCTTGCACTTGATATAGCGCGTGGACTTGGTGATCTCCTCGTGCGTCAGGCAGCTCTCCTCCATCTTGCTGGCGCCCAGGCCAAACACCAGACGGGGGTTGTAAAGCACGTGGGGCTCACCGGCGTCGTCCAGATAGACGCAGACCTTCTTGGTGACGCCGATCTGGTTGGCAGCAAGGCAGCCGGCATCATCGAGTGACTTGATGGTATCGATCAGGTCCTGAGCAACCGACTCGTCCTCGACGGTCGCAACCTCGCAACGCTGAGACAAAATAGCCTCGTCGTGGCAGAGCTCTTTAATCATACGTTCCTCCATAGGGGTCGTTGTAACCGCTTAAGTATACGGTACCCACACATTTTCATGCGAAAAATACCGTCCGTCTGCTACAAAGCGCCGAACATCAACATGCGAGGAACAACAGCGTCGTAAAGGGGCTATAGTGGGTGAGTTCGTGTCAATCGGCCTAAACTCGGGGCCGAACAAGGAAAGGGTATGCATGGACGAACTATTTCACGTCAGCGAGCGCAAGTCCACAATCGGGACCGAACTTCGCGCTGGCCTGACAACATTCCTGGCGATGGCCTACATCATCGCCGTCAACCCCGCGGTGCTCTCGGGCGCTGGCATCGATGCGGGAGCGCTCGCCTGCGCCACCTGCCTGGGCGCCGGCATCATGACCATCTGCATGGGCATCTTCGCCAACCGCCCGCTCGCCTGCGCGTCGGGCTTAGGCGTCAACGCGATGATCGCCGGAATCACCACCACCGTCTGCGGCGGTGACTGGCACGTGGCCATGAGCGTCATCTTCCTTGAGGGCATCGTCATCTTGCTGCTCGTGCTTTGTGGCCTGCGCGAGGCCATCATGGACGCCATCCCGGTTGTCCTGCGTCACGCCATCTCGGTGGGTCTGGGCCTGTTTATCGCCATGATCGGCCTGTGCGACGCTGGCATCATCACCGCTGGCGCCGGTACGCTCGTCGGCCTGGGCGACATCGCCTCCCCCACCTTTATCGTCGGCATCATCTCCATCGTCGTGACGGTTGCCCTGGCTTCCCGCAACGTGCCGGGCTCGCTGCTCATCGGCATCATCGTCGCCGTTATCGCCGGTATCCCGCTGGGCGTCACCCACGCCCCCGAGGGCCTCATCGCCCCGCTCGACTTCTCGAGCATCGGTGGCCCCATCGCCGACGCCGGCGGCGTGCCCGCCATCGTCAAGGTCCTTACCGACCCCACGCTCCTCGTCATCTCGTTCTCGCTGCTCATGAGTGACTTCTTCGACACCATGGGCACCGCGATGGCCGTGGCCAAGCAGGGCGAGTTCCTCACCGACGACGGCAACGTCGAGGATATCAAGGAGATCTTGATCGTCGACTCCGCCGCCGCTGCTGTGGGCGGTTTCATGGGTGTCTCCTCCATCACCACCTTCGTCGAGTCCACTTCCGGCGCCGCCGACGGTGGCCGCACGGGCCTCACCTCCGTCACCACCGGCGTGCTGTTCATTCTCGCCGCGTTCTTCTCCCCCATCGTCACCATCGTTTCCAGCGCCGCCACCTGCGGTGCCCTGGTCTACGTCGGCTACCTCATGATGAGCGAGGCCTCCGAGATCGACTGGTCCGACGTGTCTCAGGGTTTCCCGGCGTTCATGATTGTCGCCGGCGTGCCCTTCACCTACTCCATCTCTGCCGGCATTGGCCTGGGCTTTATCGCCTACGTGATCGTCGCGCTCTTTAAGGGCGAGGCCTCCAAGATCAAGCCGCTCATGTGGATCGCAGCCCTCGCCTTCCTCGTCTACTTCTTTGTAGCGTAGCGGCAAAGCTGCCAAAGCAGAACACCAAAGCGCGGAGTCGCATCGAGCGGCTCCGCGCTTTTCTTTTAAAGCCAGGCGACGCACGGACGCGCGATGTATTGCTTCCCAAGTTTTGGACATTTTGCCCTCCAAACGGCACTACCGCCGGCTACATCCTGCAGATATGCTGGGCGTAATCGCATAGGCCCTATGAGGATGGGAGTAACCATGGCCGCTTTGTTCACGACCCCCAAGCGCAATGACAAAACCTCAGGAGCCCATTTTTCCGAGCCCGACGTGCGCCGTCGCACGCTGCTCGCACACGGCAGCTGGCGCCGCGTGACCCGCCGCATCGTCGTGGGCGCCGTGTGCGCGCTCACGGCAAGCTCGCTGCTCATGCCGAGCGTCTCGCTCGCGGCCGAGCGGGTCAACGTCGGCGACACCTGGTATGAAGCTGGCGCCGCGGTAGGCGACGAGGCGGGCACCTGGAGCTGGGACGGCGCCGACGATATGAAGCTCAACGGCTATAACGGCGGTGCAATCAATGCTGCAGGCAAGCTCAACATTGCGTACGAGGGCAAGAACACCGTGAAAACCGAGCCCGATTACACCGGAGCCGCCATCAAAGCGCAGGATGGCACTAACCAGATAGCGGAGTTGAACATAACGAGCTCGAATAGCACGGATGAGCTCAATGTGACAGCCGAGGCCGATGCAATTAAATCCACAGGCGACCTCTCCATTTCTGGCCCAGGCACTGTGAACACCACGAGCACTACTTCCGACGGAATTGAGGCAAAGGGCGACCTCTCTATCACGGGCTCGGGCACCGTGAATGCAACGGGCGGTACCGAAGGTATCCAATCCAAGGGCAAGACCACCATCGATTCCTCTGGCACCGTGATCGCTAAAGGAGGCGAAGGTTACGGCGTCGCCGCGGGCAGTGACCTCATCATCAAAGGCGGTGGCAAGGTAGAAGCAAGCTCGATGGAAGAAGCGGCGATTTGGACTAAAGACGGCAACATCGACATCTCGGGCGGCAGCCAGGTTAAGGCAAACTCCGAGGGAGATCTTGCCGTCGACACTGAGGGTAGTCTCGCGGTCACGAACGCCTCCCTTGACGCAAGCGGTGTTGAATATGGTGTCTATGCCTACAAGGGCGTTACGCTCGATCACGCGACCGTGACGGTCCGCACAAGCGCGAGCGGCGGCCAGGCCATCGCCCTCATCACTGACGGGGACGACATCGTCATCAAGAATGGTTCCATCGTGGACGCGTTCGCGGAAGGCAGATTCTCGGTTGCAATCTCTACCAGAAACCACCAGCCAAACGTCGCTGGCGGCCACATCTATATCAGCGACTCCGTTGTTAAGGCTATAGCCCGCTATGTCGAGACCGGTGGCGATGGCCCCGATCACTACAGCAACGACCAAAGCGGCGGGGTCGTCCCTGAGCCTAGGGGTCTGAACATCGGTATCTTCGCCCAGACCTACGAGGGCATCACGCCCGCGAGTATCTCGATCGTCCGCAGCAAGCTCACGGCCGAGGGAGACACGGCGGCAATCTTCGCTCTTGCCATAAGCGAGGATGGCAAGGCGATCGGTACCATCAAGATCGAAGGCGCTCCCATCCAGACGCCCGCAGGCGGCAAGATCATTAACTATTACAACGAGGAAGAGTACGGCCCCAGCATCTCCTACGAGGCAGGTCAAACCATCGGCACGGGCGACGCCACGATCCACTCCCCCTATGACGCCGTTGTCTCCAAGAGCACGGTCATCGTGCCTCCCGAGGAGATCAAACCCGAGGAAAAGCCCGGCGAGACCAAGCCTGAGGGTTCCAAGTCCGAGGGCACGAAGACGACCAAGACCGTTGCAGTTGCAACCACGGGAGCCAAGACCACCGGCAAGCTCGCGGCAACCGGCGACGTCTCGAGCGCAGCCATCGTGGCAGCCGCCCTTGCAGGAACAGCCGCCATCGCCGCGGGCGCCGTGGTGAGCCGCAAGCGCTCGTAAACACTTTTTCGCACGGGACGGGTGGATCGCGGCCCTTGCCTTCCTCGTCTACTTCTTCGTAGCGTAAGGGCAAGGCTGCAAAAGCTGAACAATAAAGCGCGGAGTCGCCATGCGGCCCCGCGCTTTTCTTTTAGCGCCGGTCCCTGCGCCGGCGTGCGGCCTATTTCTCCCCCATTTTGGCCATTTTGCCCTCCAAACGGCACTACCGCCGGCAACATCCAGCAGATACGCTGAATCTAGTCGTATAGGCCCTATGAGAACGGGAGCAACCATGGTAGCCTTGTTCACGACCCCCAAACGCAATGACACTACCGCCGGAACCCATGTTGCCGAACCCGACGTTCGCCGTCGCATAGGACTCGCGCACGGCAGCTGGCGCCGCGTGACGCGCCGCATCGTCTCGGGCGCCGTGTGCGCGCTCACGGTGAGCTCGCTGCTCATGCCGAGCGTCTCGCTCGCAGCGGAATGGGTCAAGGTCGGCGGCAACAAGTACAACACCGCGGCGAGCGACGAGGCCGGTACCTGGTCGTGGGACGGCGCCGACGACTTGAAGCTCAACAACTATAACGGCGGCGAGATCCAGGCCGCAGGCAAGCTCAACGTGAATTACTCGGGAACCAACATCGTCACTGCCGAATGGATCGAAAGCATCAACGTTTCTCATGGCACTAACGAGAATGCCGAGCTCAATATCCAAGGCGACGAGGGCGGCACGCTCAGCGTGACATCTACTGAGGACGCTATCCTCTCCACGGGTAATATCAACATCGACGGAGCCGGATCCGTCAACGCCACGAGCACTGGGTTTGATGCCATCAATGCCGGAGGTGATCTCGCTATCAAAGGTTCGGGCAACGTCAACGCCACGGGTGCATCGGATGGCATCAGGGCAAACGGCAATATCACGATTGACGACAGCGGAGCCGTCACCGCCAGGGCTACCAAGGACAAGGGTATTGGAGCCGACAAGAACCTCACCATCAAGGGTGGCGGGACGGTCGAGGCAAGCTCCGCCGATGGTGAGGCCCTTTGGAGCGGCGGCAATATCAACATCTCGGACGGCAGCCAGGTCGAGGTAAGCTCCGAGAAAGACGCTGCCGTCGAGGCCAAGGGCAGCCTCGCAGCCACAAACGCCTCCCTCAACGTAAACGGTGTTGAATATGGCGTCTATGCCCACAAGGGCATCACCCTCGATCATGCAAACGTGACGGTCCGTGCAAGTAAAGGCAGATACGGTGGCGCCAACGCCCTCTTCACCTACCAGGACGACATCGTCGTCAAGAACGGCTCCACCGTGGACGCGTTTGCGGAAGGCGAGGTTTCGGCTGCATTCTCCACCAGAAACGATCGACCCAACGAGAAGGGCGGCCACATCTACATCAGCGACTCCGTTGTCAAGGCCATAGCCCGCTATGTCGAGAACGGCGACGGCCCCATCCCCTACAGCGAAAACCAAGATGGCGAGACGAGGCGCGAACCCCAAGGCGAGAACATCGGCATCATCGCCCAGACCAGCGAGGGCGTCACGCCCGCAGTCATCTCGATCATCCGCAGCAAGGTAACGGCCGAAGGAGATACAGCGGCAATCTTTGCCCGTGCCATGAGCGCTGACGGCAAGACAATCGGCACCATCAAGATTGAGAACGCCGCCATCCAGACGCCCGAAGGCGGCAAGGTCATTGACTATCGCAAGCTCCGTGACGGCATCTACGAGGCAGGCCAAGCCATCGGCACGGGCGACGCCACGGTCGACTCCCTCTATATCAAAGCAGTCGCCAAAAGTACGACCATCGCACCTCCCGAGGTAGCCAAGCCGGAAGACCCCAAGCCCGACGAGACCAAGCCCGCAGAAAGCAAGCCCGCGGAGTCCAAGCAGAACCCCAAGCCTGAGGGCTCAAAGCCGACCAAGGCCGTTGCGGCTTCAACCACGAAAGCCAAGACTACCGGCGTGCTCGCGGCAACCGGCGACACCTCGGGTGCGGCCATCGTGGCAACCGTCCTTGCGGGAACAGCCGCTATCGCCGCAGGCACCATGGCGAGCCGTAAGCGTTTTTAGACGCCTCTGCGCACATGGCAGCTCCCGCGAAGGCCCCGAGCCCCAGCACCGTTTAACAACGCCACCGCCGAGCTCCCCTCCGGCGGTGGCGTTTTCCATATGCGTCCGCAGGGGATGCACGAGATTGTCTTTGGTCTAGCCCAACCGGCATACGCTGGCGTGCGACAATTGGGGCTGCCGATATCACAACACTGAGAGAAGCCCGTCATGGAAGCGCATCAAAAGCAGATAACCGTTTATTCGAATCATACGGAAAGCGCGCCTGTCATCTACCTTCCTGTGGTCGTGGGCGACGGCAGCGAGGTTTATAAGTGTTGCCGAGAGCTCGACTGTCCGCCATTCGCCCTCGTCACCATTGGCGGGCTCGATTGGAATCGCGAGCTGAGCCCCTGGGCATGCGACGGGACCGTACGCGATGCCGAGCCTTTCGGCGGCCAAGCTGCCGATTTTCTTGATGAGCTGCTGAATCAGATAATCCCCCAGGTCGAGTCGTCGCTTCCTCAGCCGCCCACCCGGCGCGGCATTGCCGGTTACTCGCTCGCGGGCCTCTTCGCACTCTGGTCCCTCTGGCAAACCGACGCCTTTGACCGCGCCGCGAGCGCATCGGGGTCGCTATGGTTTCCCGACTTTGTCGACCGTGCCAGCACGGCCCCTTTTGCCGGCAGCCCGCAAGCCGTCTACCTGTCACTCGGCAAAAAGGAAACCAAGACGCCCAACCGCATGATGCGGCATGTACTCGACGACACACGCGCGATGGAAGCGTTGCTCGTCGAGCGCGGCATTCCAACAACGCTGGAGCTCAACCCCGGCAATCACTTTGCCCAAACCGACTTACGCATGGCCCGCGGCATCCACTGGATACTGACACATTAAAAATGGTGCCCACACGCATATACGCATGGGCACCATATCTTGTTTTAGCTGAACGCAGCTGCTACTCAGCAGCCTCCTCAAGCTCGGAGACATCAAACTCAAAGTCGTTACCCGGCAGGATGGCGTTGAGCACAATGCCCACCAGTGAGCCCACGGCAATGCCGGACAGCGAAATGGTCACGCCGCCCAGCTCCAACACGATGGCGCCGGCGGTGCTGTACGCGATGCCGAGCGAAAGCACGAGCACCAGCGCGGCAACCAGCACGTTGCGGTTGTTCTGGAAATCGACCTGGTTCTCGATGAGGTTGCGGACGCCCACAGCGCTGATCATGCCGTAGAGCACGAGCGACACACCGCCGATCACACACGCCGGCATGGCCGCAATGACAGCCGCGAACTTGGGGCAGAACGAAAGCACGATGGCGCAACACGCGGCAATTCGAATTACGTGCGGGTCGAACACGCGCGTCAGGGCGAGCACGCCGGTGTTCTCACCATACGTAGTGTTGGCCGGAGCGCCAAAGAGCGAAGCCAGAATCGTGGCAAGGCCGTCGCCGAGCAGCGTGCGATGCAGACCGGGATCGGCAATGTAGTTGCGCTCGCAAGTCGAACCGATAGCAGAGATATCGCCGATATGCTCGATCATGGTCGCGAAGGCCAGCGGCATGATGGTGATGATGGCCGTCGTGGCAAGACCGCTATCGAACTGCGGCCCAAAGAGTGCAAACACGGTGTTGTCCCACACGATGGGCAGACCGACCCACGGAGCGGCGGCAACGCCCGAGAAATCAACCTCGCCCAGCGCAGCCGCAACGGCATAGCTCACCACAACGCCCAGCAAAATCGGCACGATCTTGACCATGCCGCGGCCCCAAATGTTGCAGATGACGATAACGGCAACGCCAATGACAGCCACAAGCCAGTTGGTCTGGCAGTTAGCAATAGCGGAACTTGCCAGAATCAAGCCGATGGAAATGACGATGGGGCCAGTCACCACCGGCGGAAAGAAACGCATGACACGCTTGGCGCCAAACGCGCGGAAGAGCGCCGCCAGCACCGGATAGAGCAGACCGGCACAAGCTACGCCCAGGCAGGCGTAGGGCAAAAGCTCGGTCTCGCCGTTGGGCGCGATTGCGGCATAACCGGCAATAAAGGCAAACGATGAGCCCAAAAATGCCGGCACCTTACCGCGCGACAGGAAGTGGAACAGCAGCGTGCCCAAGCCGGCAAACAAAAGCGTTGCCGATACCGAGAGGCCGGTGAGCACGGGCACCAGCACGGTGGCGCCAAACATGGCAAACAGGTGCTGTAGGCCGAGCAGGAACACGCGCGGGCGGCCGAGCGACGATGCGTCGTAGATGGCATCGCTGACGGCGGGCGTCGAGGACTGGGACATGGATGTCCTTTCGAATGGAAGGGCGATCAGGCATATCGGATAACCTGCCCGAACGATACGATCCGAACCATTGTACGCGATACACTATGCCTCGCACGCGCCGCCACCTGCAAACACTAGCGCTATTTCCAAACGCGCTCGGCAATGCGCTTGACCAGCGCGATCTTTGCCCATTGCTCATCCTCGGTCAGCTTGTTGCCAATCTCGCAGCTGGCAAAGCCGCACTGAGGCGACAGATACAGGTTCTCGAGCGGCACGTACTTTGCGGCTTCACGGATGCGCTCGACGATAACATCCTCGTTCTCGAGCTCTGCCGCCTTGGTGGTTACCAAGCCCAGCACGACCTTCTTGCCCGGGGCAACGTACTTGAGCGGCTCAAAACCGCCGGCGCGCGGCGTATCGAACTCCAGGTAAAATGCGTCGACATCCTCGTTTGCGAACAGGTACGGCGCGATGGGGTCATAGCCGCCCTCGAAGGCATAGGTAGAGTGGTAGTTACCACGGCACACGTGCGTGTTAATGACCAGGTCGTCGGGCTTGCCCTCGATGGCGGCGTTGTTGAGCGCCACGCCCAGCTCGCTTACCTTCTGCAGGTCGACCGGGCTCATGCCGGTCTTTGCCACGAAATCGGTATCGCAGTAGATGCCCCAGGTGCAGTCATCAAACTGGATGTTGCGGCAGCCTGCTGCGTACAGGTCGGCAATCACCGTGCGATAAGCGGCTGCAATGGCGTCGGCAAGTTCCTCATCGGTCTTGTAGACGGCGCGCAGACTCTCCTGCTGGCCATCGCAGCGATCGAGCGTGACCTCAGAGAACGTCTGGATAGGCGCCGGGATGGTCTGGCGTGCAACGTGGCCCTCCCCCTCGAGCGCCTTGACAAACTTAAAGTGCTCGACGAACGGATGGTTCTCGCCGCTAATGGGACCGGTCACCACGGCGGTGTCGGCGGTAGTCTCCTCATCGTGGAACATATAGCCCGTGCGCGAGGTACGACGCTCAATACCGCTGAGTCCCCACATAAAATCGAGGTGCCAGTAGCTGCGGCGAAACTCGCCATCGGTGATAACCTGCAGGCCGGCGGCCTTCTGCTTGTCCACCAAATCGCGAATGGCATCGTCCTCGACGGCCTTAAGGCCGGCGGCGTCGAGTGTGCCCGCGGCATAGGCGGCACGTGCATCCTTAACAGCCCGTGGACGAAGAAAACTGCCGACGATATCGGCGCGAAACGGCGCGTTCGGTTGAATCAAAGTGCTCATAGATATCTCCCTTTGCATTGGTTGCTTTACCGAGACAGAGTATGAGCGCTCATGTGGCCATCGTAAAATATATGTTTATAACAGTTTGATATAGATGTTTCCTATATCAGTCTGGACTGCCATAAAGAGACTTGAACCGTGCGGAGCACAGCACCCTAGATATGCTGACGAATCGCGTCGATATAGGCCCGACCGTAGCGCGTGAGCGTCGTGTTCTTGCGCGTGATGATGCCGATCTCCATGTACTCATCCACATCGAGCGGAATCGAGATAATGCCGGGGCCGTTGAGTTCGTGGCTAATCACGCCCGAGCACACCGTGTAGCCGTTGAGGCCCATGGCCAGGTTGAACAACGTCGCACGGTCGCGCACGCGGATATTCTTGCGGCGCTCAAACGTCGAGGTCAGTTCCTCGGAATAGTAAAACGAGTTGTAGCTGCCCTGCTCGTAGGACAGGAAGGGATAGTCCTCCAGGTCCTCGAGCGTCACGCTGGAGCGGCCCGCCAGCGGATGGTCTGCACACACAAAAACGTGCGGTGTGGCGCAGAAGAGTCCTTCGAACACGAGCTCGTTGGCCGCCAGCATGCGCTCGATGACCTCGCGATTGTGCTCGGACAGGTACAGGATGCCGAGTTCGCTTTTCATATGCGCGACGTCCTCGATAATCTCGTGAGTCTGCTCCTCGCGCAGGGTAAAGTCGTAGCGCGCGGCATCGAACTCACGGATCACATCGACAAACGCGTTGACGGCAAAGGAATAATGCTGACAGCTCACACTAAAGTGCGGCACCTGCTCGGATGCGCCCTTGTACTTACCTTCGAGCAGATCGGCCTGGTCAAGCACCTGTCGCGCGTAGCCCAAGAAGGTCTCGCCTTCCTCGGATACAACGACACCCTTGTTAGTGCGCTCAAAGATGCGCACACCCATCTCGTTTTCGAGATCGCGGATCGATGCGGTAATCGAAGGCTGCGACACAAAGAGCCGGCGCGAGGCCTCGGTGATGCTGCCGCATTCGGCAACTTTGACGACATACCTGAGCTGCTGAAGCTTCATGGCTTTCTCCCTAGACGTTCGTGACGTCGAAACCCGTCGCATCCATCTGGCGCATAAACGGCGGCATCTCCCCCGTCGCGGCGCAGGCGGCAATCTGATGCAGAGCCCCGGCGACCGCATCGTCCGCCGCAGCGCCGATATGCCAGCGCGCGGCAGCCGTGACGGCCTCGTTGGCATTGGCGACTGCAACGGAGTTGGGAACGGCATCGATCATGGGCAGGTCGTTATCGGAATCACCGAATACGGCCACCTCGTCGGGCGTCAGGTCCAAAGCGCGCGCCAGCTCCAGCGCAGCGCAGCCCTTGTCCCAACCAGCCGGAAGGATGTCGAACAGGCGCACTCGGTTGTTGGGAAACACAAGCGAGAGTTCCGGCACCTCGGCGGCAACGCGCTCACGCAGCTCGGCAAGCTCTTCGCGCGAGCGGGCGCTCCAGATATTCGCCTTGAACACCGGCGCGTCATCGACAACAGGACGGCACGGGGCCTCTTCGCCTTTGAGCCATGCGTTGCCGCCCGACTCCATGGCGCGACGAACGCGCTCGGGATCACTCGTCACGCAATAGGCATCGTTGCCCCAAAAGTCATCGCCCAGGCTATAGACCTTCAGATAGGTATCGTCGGTCTCTTGCTCAAGATAGTCGGCAAGGCGCATGAGGGCACCGTTGTCGCTCGCACGGGAGGCAACAACCTCGCCGTCGACAAACATCACCTGGCCGTTACAGAACGCACCGGTCGAGAAGCACTCGGAACGATTTTTGAACATCCAGCCCATCGCGGACGGCTGGCGACCTGAAACCGGGCCAAAGTGCAGACCCGCCGCCTGCATGGCATGAATGCCCTCGATGGCGTAGTCGCTGGCGCCGTCATGCCCGGCTGGAATCAGCGTATCGTCCATATCGGTCAGCACAAGTTTAATCATAAGGCCCCCATTCGTATCGGTCCTACCTATTGTAACGACCTGCCAAAATAAACCTGTCCCTTTTTGGCAGGTGCGTTAGTATAGGGAACAACAGATTCGATGCGGGAGTGCCGGCGGTGCAAACCACAAGGCTGAGAGGGCATGGGGCCCAATCCTTTGAACCTGTCAGTTAATGCTGGCGTAGGGAGCATGCCGCCTTTACAGGGGCGCTGTCTATGCACAGCGCCCCTTTTCTATGCCAAGGAGGCATGTGCAGTGATTGATTCGGAACAGCTTAAGCAACATATGGTCAAGGCCGTGGAGGAGATTCGCGCTACCAATCCGATGGCCGGCTCCATCACCAACACGGTGACGATCGACTTTGTCGCCAATGCGCAGCTCGCCGTGGGCGGTTCGGCCGCCATGGTCTATCTGCCCGACGAGGGCGAGGCGCTCGTTGCCGGCGGCGGCGCCATCTATCTCAACATGGGCACGCTCTTCCCCATCTACGAGCAGACGATTCCCCGCGCGGCCAAGGCGGCACATGACGCCGGCAAGCCCTGGGTACTCGATCCGGTGGGTCTGGGCATCGGTAGCCTGCGCACCCAGCTGGTAAACGAGCTCAAGCAGTACAAGCCCGCCATCGTACGCGGCAACGCCTCCGAGATCATCGCACTCGCCGGCCTGTGGGGTCTTGAGGGCGAGGCCGCCGACCTGAGCCGTGTACGCGGCGTCGACACCACCGATACGGTCGACGCCGCCCGCGATGCTGCCGTGGCGCTCGCCCGCTACACCGGCGGCGCCGTGGTCGTCTCGGGCGAAGTCGACCTGATCACCGACGGCACGACCGTGGCCAAGTCCCACGGCGGCAGCCCGCTCATGTCCAAGATCACCGGCTGCGGCTGCTCGCAGGGCGGCGTGCTGGCCGTGTACGCCTGCGCCGCCGACCCGTTTACGGCAGCCGTCTGCGGCACCGCCGTCTACAACGTGGCCGGCACGCGTGCCGCCGCTGTCGCCGACGCCCCGGCAAGCTTTAAGGTCGCCTTTATCGACGAGCTCTACCGCGCAACCGCCCAGGACATTGCCGATAACCAACTCGAGCTCGAGGAGGCATAGGCCATGTCCGATCCCGCAACCAATACCGGCATGAACACGCTCGTCGCCGTGGCCATCGCCCCGTGCGGCACCGGCGATGAGCTGTCCGCCGAGGTCGCCGAGGTCGTGCGCGTCATTCGCGAGAGCGGCCTTCCCAACCGCACCACCTCGATGTTCACCGAGATCGAGGGCGACTGGGACGAGGTCATGCAGGTCGTACGCGACGCAACCTTTGTGTTGGCGAGCAAGGGCATCCGCACCGAAATCGTGCTCAAAGCCGATATTCGTCCCGGATTTACCGACACCATGACCGGCAAACTCGAGCGCATGGAAGCGCAGATCAAAAAGCAGGAGGAAGCACGATGAGCATCCGCGACAACCTTGATATCTCGGCCTATCTGGTACTCGGCCCCGAAAACACGCTGGGACGTCCCGTGGGCGATGTGGTGGCCCAGGCGCTCGACGCCGGCTTTACCTGCATTCAGGTGCGCTCCAAGGTGGCAAGCGCCCGCGAGATCATTGCGCTGACCGGCGACGCCGCACAGGCAATCGCACAGGCCGGCAAGACCGGTCAGGTCGCCTTGCTGATCGACGACCGCCTGGACTGCGTACTCGCCGCGCGCGAGCAGGGTATTGCTGTCGACGGCGTGCACGTGGGCCAGAGCGATATTCCCGTCGAGGTCTGCCGCAAGCTGCTGGGCCCCGATGCCATCGTGGGCCTTTCGGCCCGCTGCGAGGAGATGCTCGAGTACGTCAAGACCGCCGACATGAGCCTGGTCGACTACCTGGGCATCGGCCCGCTCCACGAGACCGAGACCAAGCGCGACTGCGGACGCGCAGCCGATGGCTCCATCATCACCAAAAGCTTTGAGGATCTGGCCGCACTCCACGCGGCAAGCCCCGTGCCCATCGTGGTGGGCGGCGGCGTCAAGACGGCCGACCTGCCGCAGCTCAAGGCCACCGGCGTCGACGGCTTCTTTGTGGTGAGCGCCGTCTGCAGTGCCGACGACCCCTACGCCGCCGCCAAGGAGCTTGTCGAAACCTGGCAGCAGGCATAGGCTCAGGCCGAGCAGTTGCTCCGCAGCCTCATATCTTCAATAACGGAAAGCGCATCCCAGTTTGGACGTTCTGGGATGCGCTTTCCGCATGCGACCCTTACCCCGCCAGATACGCTTCCAACGCCGGCAAAGTCGCCTCCGCATCGCGGCGGCCGATCTGGTAGATGCGCTCGAGCTCATCGGGCTCGCGGCACAGCGATGGCACCTTCACCGATTCGCTCGGACGCACCACAAAGATATCGCCGGCAGCCTCGCGACGCGCCAGGTCATCGAGCGTGGCATTGTAAACCTCATGCCGATGCTCAAGCGCTGCGACAAAGTCCGGGTAGTGACGGAACACGCGACGCAGCATGGGCATCACGCTGTTGGGCTGCTTCACAAAGCCTGCCGGCTGCGTGAGCACCACGATATTGCGGTCATACCCCTGCGCAAACAGCCATGCACTGGGAATGGAATCAGCCACGCCACCATCCAGATACTTATGCCCGTCAATAGCAACGGGACGCGTCGCCACAGGAATCGCCGACGATGCCCGGATCCACTCGATATCCCGCTCGTCGCCATAGGGCAGGTCGTGGTAGACGGCCTTGCCCGTCTCGATATCGGTGCACACGCACGTAAACCGCATGGGACAGGCGCGATACGCCTCCAGGTCGATGGGATCGCGCTCGATAGGCACCTCGTGATAGGCAAAATCGGCATTGAACATGTCGCCGGTCCGCAGCCAGCTTGCTACACCCGCATAGCGCTTGTCGGCACAATAGGCCTTGTTGTAGCGAATGGCGCGTCCGATCTGGCGCGATTTAAAGTTGTAGCCAAACGCCGCGCCCGCCGAGACACCCACCATATGGTCGCAGGTCAAACCGTGCTCCATCCAAACGTCGAGCACGCCCGCCGTATACATACCGCGGTAGCCGCCTCCCTCGAGCGCAAGCCCCACCGTGCGCGTCATATTTGGCTGTGTCATGCGACCATCTCCGTCCCTGCGTTTAAAACCGGGACAAGTATACCCGTCAACATATATCGTCTCAGTCGCATTTTTATCGGACATCGCATCGTCGCGCTACCATTTGTCGAATAATAGCCGCCCACAGCATGTACACCCATATATAATTCTGCACTGTTGTTTATACTACTCAGCAGTTATCAACAGCGAACATTAGCCGGTAAATTAACCCAACAACGCAGCGAGGCGGGGGCTTGGATACACGCAAAGCGCCGAACAACAACGCGTGTGCACAACGAGCTCGCCCGACGCAATTCGCCCGACCTCAGAAAGCCGCTTACGACATGGATACTGTCAGCAATTACACCGAAACGCTCGAAAAGACCGTTCGCGACCTTCTCGAGCGTCAGGATGATCTGATTAGGACCGCCTTTACCGACCAGCTTACCGGACTTGGCAACCGCGGCGGCTTTGCCCGCTCCCTCGAGGAGCTCTGGGAGCAGGACACCCCCGTTACCATGGCGTTCATCGATATCGACAATCTCAAGCACTGCAACGACGTCTTTGGCCATGACGAGGGCAACCGCTATATCTTGCAGGTAAGCCTCTATCTTAAGCTGTATATGAAAGTAGACGAGGCGGCGTTTCGCATAGGCGGCGACGAGTTTGCCATTCTATCTACGATTGCGACCGAAGACGACCTCGCCGAACGTCTGGAACACTGCCGAACGATCCTGCTCAAAAACAACGATTCCGAGATGCCCCACTCGTTTAGCTACGGAGTGGCACACGCCGACCCCGCCCTGGGCGAAGCCTCCAATCGCATGACACTCGATGCCGACCATCGCATGTACGACTACAAGCTACGTCATGCCATGCACCTCGATCGGCGCAATATCACGCAAGTCCACGCCGACGACTTCGAAATAAGCGACCGCGTTTTCGACGCCTTTTCGATGCTCAACGAAGGTCGTTATTTCTTTATCGAGAACTTGGACAAACATCGCACCCTTTGGTCACAAGGTGCCTTGCGCGACCTCGGTCTTCCTTCGGAGCATATAGACAACTGCCGCGATTACTGGAAAACGCGCGTCCATCCCGATGACCTTGAGGCTTTTACCGACGACATCGACCAAGTCTATAACGGCTCCAAACACCATCGAGTCATGCAGTATCGTGTATGCAACGCCACAGGCGACTACGTGCTCTGCCGTGCTCGCGGTTTTCGCATCGATGGGGGCGAAAACGAGCCCTCGCTCTATGTCGGCGAGCTCGTCAATCATTCCCTTGCCGAAACTGTCGACGCTGCCACGGGGCTTGGAACGCAACGCATGCTGGTCAACGCTATCGATGCCTGTCGCCGTGACCACTGCAAAACAGGACTCATCGCCGTGCGCGTTCGCGGCACGACGAAACTCAACGAGCTCTATGGAGCCGAGGCGGTCGACAGCGTGCTTGCCGAATACGCAGGCCGTATGCTGTCGATCACCCGCGGCAGGAGCAGAGTCTTCCGTTCACGAAGTGTCCAGTTCGTCGTGCTCAGCAACGATTTGGACCACGGGGCATTTGAACTCCTGGCCCACCGTCTAAAAGAGACCATTTTTGCCCCCGTTCAGATCGCGGGCGACACCATCACTCCCGTTTGTATTGTCGCCCCGGTCTTTTACGAGCGCCTGGATTACCAAACATCTGCTGTCTTGTGCGAACTTGACCGTCGCCTTCGCACAGCCGGCGGGCTTGTCCCCAACGACAGTCTCCCTATACCCGAGGTCGAACGCAAAAGCGCAATCGCCGAACCCATCGATATGCTCACCGGTCTCTACCGACCCAGCGAGTTTATGCGGCGCGCCAACGCTTTTCTCGAGGCAAGGCACGACGGCGCTTGGTGCATCGCCACGGTCGACATGGGCCACATGCGCCTGTTTAACGAATGGTATGGACAGGCCGAAGGCGACCGCCTGCTTGCCGATGTGGGCACGGTCCTCAAGGACATCGAGAATGCCGACATGGGCGTCGCAGGGTACTGGGGCCAAGATGACTTTTGCGCACTCATCCCCTTTAAGCACATCACCGTCCATCAAATCTACAACCGCGTTCGCGAGGCAGTAGCCAGGCATGATGGCGGCGTAGGTTTTTGGCCGTCCATGGGCGTCTACCCCATCGATTCCAATGAGGAGATCACCATCGATGCGCAGGCAAAGGCCATGTTTACCAATCGGCGCGCAAAAAACGACTTTAAGGAGCGCATTGCCATTTTTTGCCCCGAGGAGTACAAGCGCGAAATCGTGTTCAACCGCACGCTGACCGAATTCCAGTACGCGCTGTCAAATGGTCGCATCACGTACTATCTTCAGCCCCAGGTCGATATGGAAACCGGCGAGATTATTGGCGCCGAAGCACTCACCCGCTGGATTGACAAGGACGGCTCTCTCATTTCGCCCGCAACGTTTATCCCCGCACTCGAGGAAAGCGGCTTTGTAGTGACGCTCGACAAATATGTTTGGCAGGGCGTCGCCATGTGGCTCCGCGAGCGCCTCAATCGAGGACTTCGCGTGGTTCCGATTTCCCTCAATGTGTCGCGCGTAGACATTCTTGCCTGCGATGTCGCCGAGCATATGGGGTCGCTCGCCGCCCAGTACAACCTGCCGCCCGAACTCATGCACATCGAGATCACCGAGACCGCCTATACCGGAGAGTCCGAGGCCGTGGATAAGCTGACCGCGGATCTGCACACCCGTGGCTTCTCGACCTACATGGACGATTTTGGCACCGGCCAGTCCACGCTCGCGATGCTCAAGAACGTCAACGTCGACGTCATCAAGCTCGACCGCACCTTTGTGCCCACCGACCGCGATCAAGGCCGCAGCGCGCAGATCGTGTCATCGATGCTCGAGATGGCGCAGTCGCTCCATCTGCCCGTCGTGGTTGAAGGCGTCGAGACAAATGAGCAGGCAAACATGCTACGACAAATGGGCGCCCGCTACGCTCAGGGCTTCCTCTACTACCGTCCCATGCCGGCGAAGGATTTTGAGGCATTGCTCGATGGTGGCAATAACAACTGACACGCTCGCGCGCAAAACGCCACCGCCGAAGGGGGAATTTGCCTCCATTAGCTAACTTATATCCCCAATTCAAACCGAATTGGGGATATGATACAAACCATTGTTCCGCCCAAGGAGGTTATCTGTCATGAACGAGTCGTACCGCATGGGCGAGCAATCGATTATTGCCTATCTTCAGCGACTTGCGAATGGCATCTCGACCGCCGAACTCGATGTTGCCGCGCTGCCTGCTGAGCTACGCGCCGTTGGCGAGCAACTGCAAAAGACGCATGCCATCCTGCAACAAGAGCGCCGGCTGCTTGAGAGCAACGCCCATATCGACCCGCTCACCAACTTGGGCAACCGCAACGGATTCGACCGTCACGTCGAGCAGCTCTGGCACAAACGCGACCCCTTCACCTGCGCCTATATTGACATCGACCATCTCAAACATTGCAATGATAGGTTTGGCCACGCCGAAGGCAATCGCTATATTCTGAGCATCTGCCGCACGCTCTCCGAAACCATGGAGCACGATGAGATGCTGTTCCGTATCGGTGGAGACGAGTTTGTGCTTATCTCGCCCTCCGCAAACGAGACTGAACTCGAGCAGCGCTTGGAGCAGGTACGCGCCGGGCTGGTCGAGGCGAGCTCAGGCGGCAAGGCGCCCATGATCGGCAGCTTTAGCTTTGGCTGCTCGCGCGTCGATCCACTTGCTGGCGACACGCGTCGCCAGATGACGATGGATGCCGATCGCAAGATGTATCGCTATAAGCTTATGCATCGTGTGCAGCAACCGAAAGACGATGACGCGCCGCAACGCCCAGTCGTCGATCAGCTTCCCTGCAACGACCGGGTGTTCCAAGCGATCTCCATGAGCTCCGAGACGCGCTATCCGTTTATCCTCAATCTCGATACGGGAGAATCGCAATGGTCGGTTAACGCCGTGCGCGATTTTGACCTGCCCTCCCAGCACCCTTTTAACTCACTCGACATGTGGCTCGCCCGCGTTCATCCCGAGGACCGCGACAACGTACGTGCCGAGCTCGACATGGTGATAAACGGCACGTGGCACTTCCACTACATGCAGTACCGCGTGATGGATGCCACCGGAGCGTACGCGCTTTGCGACTGCACGGGCTACCGCCTGGACGGCACCGATACCGAACCTAACATGTACGTGGGCATTATCATCAACCGAAGCCTAGCAGATACGACCGACTCGGTAACGGGCCTGGGCGATGTTCACGCGCTGGTCAACGCTATTGGAGAGATGCGCCGTGTGCCGCACGAGGCAGGCTTTATTGCCATTAAGGTCGACGATATCGCCGAGGTCAATGCCCGCTTTGGATTCGATGCAGGCGACCGCGTGCTCGCCGAAAGCGCCGCCTGCCTCATGGATTGTTCGCGCGGCAAGGGTCGCCTGTTTCGCTCGACCGGACCCATGTTCGTGGCGCTTTTCGATGAGCTCGACCCCGAGGCAATCGACGAGCTCGCAGACGAAATCGAGCGGTTCCTGGGTTCCCCCGTGCTCATCGGCTCGCTTGAATATCAGCCACCCATTCGTGTAGCGACGCTTCATCTGGACGCTGTCGATCGACAACCCGTTTCCATTTTGAACGAGCTCAAAGCGTTGCTCGGGAAAGCCGTGCAGGTGCCAGGTACCAAACTGGATTAGCACCGCGCCCGCGCCGCCTCCCCCATCGTGCGATAATCCTCTGCAGAAGTCACCAAAAGCAGAGGGAGTTTGTGATGAAGGTTCTTTTGGTCAATGGCAGCCCCAAGGCAAACGGTAACACCGCCCGTGCACTCGCCGAGGTCGCCGAGCAGCTCAATGGCGAAGGCATTGATACCGAGGTGTTTCAGCTGGGCGCCAAGCCCATTCGCGATTGCATCGGTTGCGGCCAGTGCGGCAAGCTTGGCGATCGCTGCACCTTTGACGATGACGTGGTGAACGAGCTCATCGCTGCCGCCGAGCAGGCAGATGGTTTTGTCTTTGGCTCCCCCGTCTACTATGCGCATCCCAGCGGACGCATCCTCTCGGCTCTCGACCGCGCATTCTATGCTGGCAGCAAGGCCTTTGCGCACAAGCCGGGTGCCGCGGTTGCCGTCGCCCGCCGTGGCGGCACGTCGACCACCTTCGATGTGCTCAACAAGTACTTCACCATCAACCAGATGCCCGTGGTCGCCTCCACGTACTGGAACAACGTGTTTGGTCGCGTGCCCGGCGACGCCGATGGGGATGCCGAGGGCCTTGCCACCATGCGAAACATCGGCAAAAACATGGCCTGGCTCCTGCGCTGTATCGAGGCAGGACAGGCCGCTGGTATCAACGCACCCGAAGCCGATCGCGCAACGACCAACTTCATCAGGTAGAACGGCGGAACATACTATGAATGTGCAAATCTTCGGCACCAAGAAGTCCTTCGATACCAAGAAGGCCCAGCGCTATTTTAAGGAGCGCCGCATTAAGGTGCAGTTTATTGACCTTAAGGAAAAGGAAATGAGCAAGGGCGAGCTCACGAGCGTGATGCAGGCGGTCGGCGGCATCGATAAGCTGCTCAACCCCAAAGCCAAGGACGAGGAGACGCTCGCGCTCATCCAGCACCTCACCCCTAGCCAGCGCTTCGACAAGCTACTCGAGAACCAGCAGGTTCTAGCCGAGCCCATCGTACGCAACGGCAAAAAGGCCACCGTCGGTTATTGCCCCGATGTATGGGGAGCCTGGGAGTAGCCTGTGTTATTTGCCAGCGCGTGGGAATAAGAGCATGCGTTTGGCATAAGATTCAACTGTAAGCCAAGTCTAACAAAGGAGGGCACATGCCCAACAAACCCGTGAAGATTATCATGCTTACCGGATACCTCGGTGCCGGCAAGACCACGCTGCTCAACCACATCCTCGCTAACGACGGCGGCATCCGCGCCGCCGTGATCGTCAACGACATCGGCGAGATCAATGTCGACGCCAGCCTCATCGCCGACGGCGGTCTTTCCGAGACCGACGACCTCATCCCGCTCACCAACGGCTGCATCTGCTGCACGCTTTCGGATGACCTGGCCAACCAGCTGCAGGGCATCGCCGATTCGGGCAACTTCGATTACATCATCATCGAGGCATCGGGTATTTGCGAGCCTATCCCCATCGCCTACACCATCTCGAGCTTCTGCGACGAGGCCAAGGTGGGCGGCGAGCCCAAGCTCGCGCTCGACAACATCGTGGCCGTGGTCGATTGTGCTCGCATGTACGACGAGTTCAACGGCGGCCGCGATCTACTGGCAGAGGATATCGACGAGGACGACATCGAAAGCCTGCTCATCCAGCAGATCGAGTTCTGCTCCACGCTGATCCTCAACAAGACCGATACCGTGAGCCCTGAGCAGATCGCCGAGCTTAAGGCCATCGTGCGCAGCCTGCAGAAGGACGCCGTGATCGTCGAGGCCCAAAACGGCGAGGTCCCCATGGAGGAGCTGCTCGACACCGACCGCTTCGACTTTATGCGCGCCTACAACTCCGCCGCCTGGATCGAGGCCATGGAGCATCCCGAGGAGCACGACGACCCCGAGGTGCTCGAGTACGACATCGAGACCTTTGTGTACTCGCGCCGCAAGCCGTTTGACCTGCAGAAGTTCACCGATTTTGTTGAGCAGGAGTGGCCCGACGAGGTCATTCGCGTCAAGGGCCCGCTGTGGCAGACCGGCGATCCGGACATGTGCTACATGTTCGAGCAGGCCGGCCACCAGATGCGCCTGATGGAGAACGGCCTGTTTGTCGACTCGGCGCCCGAGGGCGAGAAGCAGAAGATCATCGATGAGAACCCCGAGATCATGCAAATTTGGGACGACGAGACGGGCGACCGCATGACGAGCCTGTGTATCATCGGCCGTCATATGGACAAGGATGCGCTCATCGCCTCCCTCGATGCCTGCCTGACCGACTGGCACCGCGCCTAGGTTTATCCAAGCGGACTTTTTCCGCTACGTAACCGCCAAACCACCACGAAGGTGCCTGTCCCCTTCGTGGTGGTTTTTCGTTCTGAGCCAAGGAGATTCATGTTCAACATTGTGCTGTATGCGCCCGAAATTCCGGCCAATACGGGCAATATCGGCCGTACCTGCGTGGTCACCGGCGCCCGTCTACATCTGGTGGAGCCACTGGGCTTTTCGCTCGACGACAAGACGGTGCGTCGCGCCGGCCTAGGCTACTGGCAAAACCTGGACGTGACCACCTATGCCGGCTGGGAGGATTTCCTTGCGCGCAACGGCCTCTCCCCCGCCGATGGTCGCCTGCATCTGCTGACCAAAAAGGCGCGCCGAACCTATGCGCAAAGCACCTACCGCGACGGTGACTATTTGGTCTTTGGCAGCGAGAGCTCAGGCATTCCCGAGCCACTGCTTGCCGCGGCGCCCGAGCGTTGCGAGCGCATCCCCATGCTGCGCGATTGCGACTCACTCGATAACGCCGAGGCTTGGGAAGCCCACGAAGAATCGCTGGGGCATACCGAGGACAGCCACGAGGCCATTCTTCAACAGGACATCTGCGGCAACTTCGTCAACCCGAACGACTACCGCATTAGCGCACTCAACCTCTCCAACAGCGCCGCCATCGTCCTCTACGAAGCCCTGCGCCAAACAGGCTTTCCGGGAATGTGACAAACCTGCCATTAGGGGACGGGGTAGAAATGGCAGATTTTCAAACCCTCTAGCTCTTGACAAGCTGGTTTTGGCATCAATGTGACAAAGGGACTGTTCATTTGTCACATTGATGCTCTAAATAACAAACCATTGCTTTTAACCAGAATTAACTAGAATAAAATGAAGTTAAACGGCGGTGTGAAAGGAGAGTCTTGTGAAATATCTCGAGAACCCGTTTACCCCCAGTTTTGGTGAGGTTCCAGCCCATCTCGCTGGCAGACAACAGATTATTCGGGATTTGGACCGTGCCTTCTTGAGCCAGCGCAGGCGCCCAGAATTGACCTCGATCTTCTCGGGCGCGCGCGGAACCGGTAAAACCGCTCTCATGTCGTCGCTCGCGACAAGGGCGGAATCCCACGGCTGGATAGCCGTAAAGACGACCGCGCTCCCGGGAATGCTTGAGGAAATCGAGTTCGGGGCGAAACGTGCTGCCGGCCATCTTATCGACCCGTCTAAGAACTTCGAAGTCACCGGCCTCGGAATTGCACCGCTCGGCAGCATCGAGGTCAATCGCGTTCACGATGCCTCAACCTGGCGTTATCGCATGAGCGACATCATCGACCAGCTCAACGAGTCGGGCACCGGTCTGCTCGTCACGGTTGACGAGGTGGACCCGACACTCGACGAGATGATTCAGCTCGCAGCGACGTATCAGCACTTTGTGACCGATGGGAAACGCGTCGCCCTGCTCATGGCGGGACTTCCCAACAACGTCTCGACGTTGCTGAACCACAAGACGGTCTCGTTCTTTCGCCGCGCCCAACAATATCATCTGGGTCGCATTGCCGACTATGACGTACGCGAGGCCTTGATTCGCACAATCCAGGAAAACGATCGCCTGGCAGATGCTGGGGGAATCGATAGAGCCGTTCGCTCGATCTCTGGTTTTCCCTTCCTATTGCAACTCGTAGGCTACCGTGCCTGGGATCTCACAAGCGATTCGAAGGAAATCTCGTCACGCGACTTTGACCTGGGAATCAAAATCGCGCGCGACGAGATGGACGACCGAATCCTCGCGGCAACCTATCGGGAGCTCACTGCAGAGGACAAGCGATTCCTCATCGCCATGCTCGATGACGAGGAAGAGTCCACCACCGCTGACCTTGTCGAGCGCCTTAAGCGTTCGCCGCAGCAGGTCTCCCGCTACCGACGCCGCATGATAGATGCCGGCATCATCGGGGAACGAGGACGAGGGCTCGTCGCATTTGAATTGCCATTCTTCCGCGACTACCTCGCGGCTCAATGCGTGAAATAGGCATCAATGAGGCAAAGGGGCTGTCCCTTTGCCTCATTGTCTATAGGTAGCGGCCGGTAATGCTTGCGGAGCAGGCCGCGATGTCGCCCGGCGTACCGGAGCAGACGATTTGCCCGCCCGCATCGCCACCGCCCGGGCCCATGTCGACCACGTAATCGGCATTGCGGATAAGGTCGAGATCGTGTTCGATCACGATAACCGTGGCGCCCTTGGCAACGAGGCCGTCGAACACACTCAGCAACACTTGGACATCGAGCGGATGCAGGCCGATCGTGGGCTCGTCGAACACAAATACGGCATCGTCCTGCACGCGGCCCATCTCGCTCGCGAGCTTAAGGCGTTGTGCCTCGCCGCCCGAGAGCGCCGGCGTGGGCTCACCGAGCGTGAGATAACCCAGGCCCAGGTCGTGCAAGGTCTGTAAGCGCGTCTGAACCTTCTTGAGTCCCACCGTGGCGTCGAGGGCCTCGTCCACACTCATGTCCATGAGCTGCGGCAACGTAAGCAAGCTCCCGTCCTTGCCCTCGCGATGGATACGCGAAGCCGTGTCTGCATAACGAGAACCGCGACATGCCGGACAGACGATCTCGACGTCGGGCAAAAACTGCACGTCGAGCGATATCGAGCCCGTGCCATCGCACGTAGGGCAGCGCAAGGCGCCAGTGTTGTAGCTGAAGGCGCCCGCCTTGTAACCGGCTGCCTTGGCCTCGGACGTACGGGCGAAGGCGCGGCGCAGCTCATCATGGATGTCGGCATAGGTCGCCACCGTCGAGCGCACGTTGGCGCCGATGGGCGTAGCGTCAATCAGGTTTGCGCGGGCAATACCTTCGGCATCGACCCAACGCACGTGTCCCGGCAGGCGCTCGCCGGCTGCCCGCGCCTTGAGCGCCGGGATGAGCGTCTCGAGCACCAACGTCGTCTTACCCGAACCCGAAACACCCGTAACCGCAACAAGGCGGCCGCGCGGGATATCGACTTCGAGCGGCCTAACGGTATGGATGGTATCGGTCGCCATGCGGATATGACCCTGGTCGAACATTTCGTCGTCAGCCACCTGCGGACGCAAGCGCTTGGGCTCTGAGCGCAAAAACGGCGCGATGCGGCTGCCCTGCGATTGCTCGACCTCGTCTACCGTACCTGCAGCGATCACGTTACCGCCGCCCGCTCCGGCAACGGGGCCCATCTCGACCAGATAGTCGGCTTCCGCCAGCACACGTGTATCGTGGTCGACAACAACCACGGTGTTGCCGTCATCCACCAGATCGCGCATCACGCCCACCAAGCCGTCGACATTGGCGGGATGCAAGCCGATCGAAGGCTCGTCCAGCACATAAAGCACGCCCGTCGATCGGTTGCGCACCACGCGGGCGAGCTGCACACGCTGGCGCTCACCCGTGGAAAGCGTGGCACCGGCGCGGTCGAGTAAAAGGTAATCGAGACCCAGGTCGACCAGACGGCGAGCCGCGCCCAAAAACGAATCGCAGATATCCGTCGCCATGGGCTGCATCTCGGGCGGCAAGGATGCAGGCACCCCGCGCACCCACTCAATCGCCTCGCCCAGCGTCATGGCTGCCGCCTGTGCCAGATTGATACCGCGCACTTGGGGCTGGCGCGCAGCCTCGGAGAGACGCGTGCCGCCACAGCCACGGCATGCTCCCTCGCGCAAAAAGCGCGCAACGCGTTTTAAGCCCTTATCGTCCTTGACCTTGGCGAGCGCATTCTCAACGGTATAGACGGCGTTGTAATAGGTGAAATCGAGCGGCGTGGCGCCCTCGCCGTTTTTGGGCACGTAGAGAATGTGCTTTTTAACCGCCGGACCATGGAACACGATGTCGCGCTCTTGAGGCGTGAGCTGGTTAAATGGCACGTCGGTGCGCACGCCCATCTCGCCAGCCACCTGCTTCATCAGATCCCACATGAGCGTGCCCCAAGGAAGCACCGCGCCCTCGTTGATAGTCTTTGACTCGTCGGGCACCAGGCTCGCCTCGTCCACCTCGCGCATGACACCGGTGCCGCCGCAGGTAGGGCACGCACCGCCGCTGTTGAAGGCAAGGTCCTCGGCGCTCGGCGCGTAGAACTCGCGACCGCACGCAGGGCACGTGAGCGCCAGGCCAGCGGCCACGTTAAGGCTCGGCTCTACACGCGCCCCGCAATGCGGGCACACATGATGGGCGCAACGGCTAAAGAGCAGACGCAGGCTGTTGTTGAGCTCGGTCATGGTACCAAAGGTCGAGCGCACGCCCGGCACGCTGGGGCGCTGATGCAATGCGAGCGCCGCCGGCACGTGCAGCACCTCGTCCACCTGGGCGTGTTCGGCCTGTGTTAGGCGACGACGAGTATAGGTGCTGAGCGCCTCCAGGTAGCGACGCGAGCCCTCGGCATAAAGAACCCCCAGCGCCAGCGAACTCTTGCCCGAGCCCGACACGCCGGCAATACCCACGAGCTTTCCCAGCGGAATATCGATATCGATGTCCTTGAGGTTATGGACGCGCGCGCCGCGCACCTCGATAGCCTGCGGGCTCATCTTCTGTTCCGTCACCTTTATCACCCTACTCATGCCATAAAACTCGATCGCGAATGTACGCGCCCAGCATGGGCACCGTATACCGGACGAGGCCGTATCCAGCTGCCTCGATGACGCGCTCGCGAATCAGACTTGCGCGATATTTACTCGCCCAGCTCTGGGTGCGATCGCAACGCTCAATGATGTCCGCCATGCGCGTCGGTTTACCCTCGTCAACCGCCATGGCCTCGATAAATAGGCGTTGTGGACTGCGCAACCCGTAATACAGAGGCGCGTCAACCGCTTCATAGAACTCGGAGACGGCATCCGCATGGCCATCCTCGACATCACGCCTTTCAATGACCTGCGAGCCACGCCGGACAGCAGCCCGCCACATGTAATATCCCACCAGCTGGACCATATAGGGATGCCCCATGCTCTTGTGTGCCGCAAGATCCGCCGTCTCCGCGTCAACGTAAAGACCAGCGTCCTTGACCGTTTGGATATACGAATCGCGCACCTTGGGCAAAGATATCGCCCCCAGCGTACGCTGCTGGGCGCGGCGCAAAAACGTCACGCTCGGCTCTTCGAGCAGATCGTCAACCATACTGGGTAAGCCGGCGAACACCAGCGCAAGACCGCGCTGGTCGCTATCGGGCAAGCCCGTAGCACCCTGGTCTCCGAGCACCTGCTGATAGAGAACGGCAAGAGCCGCCAGTTCCTCGATAGAAGCCGATTGCGCCTCGTCAATCGCAAACAGTATGCCCTTACCTGGGCCGAGCTTCTTGAGGCGCTCGTTGACCAGCCCTCGCAACGTCTCGCCCTTTGCCCGCGCCGCCTCGACCGACATCCGGCCAAACGACGGCCCGAACTCCATTGACGTCACAACGGGTTTATTCGAGCGAAGCGCGTCGGCCAAGCGGTCGCATAAGCCAAGCGAAGCGGAATCGGAGACAACCGCCCATCCGCGCTCATTGGCTAGACGTTGCAGCTCCCGCAGGAGAACCGTCTTGCCGCAGCCGCGATTTCCCGTAATGAGCATGAGCCTGCCCGGCGCTCCGGCGCCGTTATCGAGTCCTTCCTCAAAATCTTCGATGACCGACTCGCGGCCGATGAGTATCGGAGGCCGCTTGCCAGCCGTGGGCTTAAAGGGATTTGGATTCATATCGGCCTCCTCGGATTGGCAAACCCTGGTAATAGTTATACCAACTTGTACCGAGTTATACCATCAGCAGGTGACAAAGGGACTGTCCCTCTTGCAGCGTCGGCGCCAAAATCAATTAGTCAAGGATCAGAGGGTTCAAAAATCTACCATTTCTACCCCGTCCCCTAATGGCAGAAGAAGGTGGGGTCGGCGGGGCGATAGGAGCGGAAGGTGGCGGGATCGACCTTTACGTGCGCTGCGGCGGGGACGTCGTACCACTTGACGGTGTAGCCGGCGCCGTGAGAGCAAAAGACCGAGTCGGGCGTGTTGGGCAGATCGGCCTCGGGCTCATAGGCGGCCGCCTCGATGACGCGCTCGGCATCATGGCAAGCCGCATAGCCGGCGAACTCTAGATACAGATGCCCACGACCACTCGTGTAGGCAGCCACCTCCAGCGCATAATCCTGCACCTCGGATGCCGGTACGCGACCCACAAGCTTTGCCCGGTCGCCCGCCATCGTCGGTGGCTCGTACTCGGCACCCATGCGCGTGGCATCCGAGAGCGCCCGGCCCACGCACTCCCCCGGCACCTCAAGCTCAAAGTGGTACCACGGCTCCAGCAGCACCGCCGCGCCGGCCTCACGCGCCTGCATGAGCCCCTGGCGAATCGCGCGGTACGTGGCCTGGCGAAAATCGCCGCCCTCGGTGTGTTTGGCATGCGCGCGGCCGCCCGTGAGCGTAATGCACACATCGGTGATGGGCGAGCCGGTCAGCACGCCCAAGTGGTCGCGCTCCATGGCGTTGGTGAGTGCCAAACGCTGCCAGTTAAGATCGAGCTCGTCGGTCGAGGTCACGGTGCCAAACTGCACGCCCGAGCCCGCCGGCAACGGCTCCAGACGCAGATGCACCTCGGCATAGTGGCGCAGTGGCTCAAAGTGGCCCACGCCCTCGACCGGCTGCGAAATAGTCTCCTTATAGAGAATGCCGCCGGGCTCAAACTCGACCGCAAGGCCAAAACGATCGTCCAGCACGCGCTGCACGACCTCGAGTTGCACGGCGCCCATCAACTGCAGGTGAATCTGTTCCAGATGAGTATTCCAGCTTACGCCGAGCATGGGATCTTCGTCCGCCAGCTCAGTCAGCGCTTTGAACACCGCGTGGACATCGTGTTCGCCCGGAAGCACCGTATAGGTGAGGACCGGCGCAATGACAGGCGCATCGCCCGCGGGCTCCGCGCCCAGGGCGTCCCCCGGGCGAACGTGCGCAAGACCCGTCACGGCGCAAATACCGCCAGCAGCAACTTCTTGGGCAAGCTCATACTTCTCGCCGTTATAGATGCGTACCTGATCGACCTTCTGCTCCCATGCCTCGGCACCGGAACGTCCGGCAATCATCTGCTTGGCATGCAGCGTGCCGCCGGTCACCTTAACCCATGCCAAGCGCTCGCCGCGATCCCCGCGGCTGACACGATAGACGCGCGCGGCAAACTCCGGGAGCCACGCCTGTTCGCGCATCAGCGCGCATATACCATCCAACAGCTCGTCCACACCTTGGTCCTTGAGCGCCGAGCCGGCAAAGCAGGGAAAGAGCTTGCGCTCAGCAACCATGCGCGACAGCGTCGCGGAGGAAAGCTCACCCGCCTCAAGAAACTCCTCGAGCGCCGCCTCGTCTAACGCAGCAGCATCCTCCTGAACGGTGCCGCCCGCCAGCAGTTCGTTGGCATCCAGGCAGCCCTCGGAAAGACGCTGCCCGAGCTGTGCCAGCAAAACATCGCGGCCGGGATTCTCCAAATCGATCTTGTTGATGAAGATGAACGTCGGGATGTCATAGCGCGCAAGCAGGCGCCACAGGGTTTCGGTGTGCCCCTGTACGCCATCGTTGGCGCCTACCACCAGAATCGCGTAGTCCAGGGCACGCAGCGTGCGCTCCGCCTCGGCAGAAAAATCGACATGGCCGGGAGCGTCCACGAGCATAACGTGGGTGTCACCATGGTCGAGCACAGCCTGCGACGAGAAGATCGTGATACCGCGCTCACGCTCAATCTCGTTCGTATCCAGATGCGAGTCGCCATCGTCAACGCGGCCGCGCTTGCGAATGCGGCCCGCGTTAAACAGCATGGCCTCGGCCAGCGTGGTCTTGCCGGCATCGACATGCGCCAAGATTCCAACGACCGCTTGCTTCGACATGGCTCTCCTCTTATTGCAAGCCCATCGCACGCGGCAACGGGCACCCTCGTTCCACACTGGATGATACAATTTACGGGCCGGCGGGCGAAGCGGGCCCTATCCCCCGACCGAGCTCATCGCCCCGCGTTGCCGCGCGGCGATTTTCGTAGGTTCACGCCTTGCGAAAGCCGGCTTTCAAAACAGCACAGCGAACGAAAATGACCCCGCCCAGGGCCATTTTCGTTCGCGCGAATTGTTGATACGCATCCCCACTCTTATGCCTCGCGCAGCCAATCAAACGCGACGCGCGGCGTACCGTCCGACACATATACGATACCGGCGCGCTTAAACCCGGCCTTGGCGATGGCGCCCTGCATGGGCAGGTTGTCTTGATGCGTGTCGATACGCAGGTGATCGGCGCGCTCCTTGGCAAAGGCAAACATCGCAGCCGCGATACCGTGCACGGTGCCGTCGGATGCCACGCGGTGCAGCACGGCGTACGGAGTGTCGCTATGCCATTGACCGTCCTCAATTACGTCATAGCACTCGTCCGGACCCGGTAAAAAGGCAAACGTCGCCACCACGCGACCGTCGACTTCGCACACATAGCTGCCACCAGCGGCGATATCGGCTGCCAGCTGCTCGGCAGAAGGCGTGCCCTCGGGCCACTGCGTGGCGTTGCCATGCGCGCGCATAAAGGCGCGGGCCGCGTCATAGATAGCCATGACGACGGGAATGTCGGTATCGAGGGTTTTTCTGATCATCACGCGGCGACCTCACGTTTATTGGTATCACTTTGATTGGGCAATGATACCAGCGTTTGGAGAGGGGCACGAAGCAGATGGGGAGCAAAAAGCGAGCCGCTTGGTCAAAAGCCAAAAGCGAGTTTTTAGGCGCTGCCACGGGCGGCGATATGAGCGACCTGTTTGCGCGCGAGAATGAGCGCCGCGACGCCCTGGACGCCGAGCGCGATGAAGCCTGGCGCTACAAGTCGTGCGAACGCAAAAACCGTTACGACACGCGCGCCGAGGCCGAGGCCGTTATGGCCGACTGCGAAAACCGCGGGCGGCGTGGTTTGGCCTGCTACAAATGCGAATACTGCGGCGGCTGGCACCTGACGTCGCATCCTTGGAAATAGGCCTCGCATCGGCACGGCACTGACGGAGCGCCAACCATCGCGCGCAAGCTACGGGCGCGGCGGCACCAAAACATCGTAACGAACGGCCTTGCCCGCAAGTTGATAGCTCGGCTTAACTCCGGCAAGCAGCGGGCCCTTCACCGGCCGCTTGATAACGACCTTGCGCGGATGCACAGCAAGCGCCGCCTCGACCAGCGATTCCTCATCGGCACACGGCTGTTCCAAATGGTGCAGGAGTTGGAACTTCTTTTTCACCGCCGCACTCTTGGTGCGCTCGGGAAACATGGGATCCAGATACACCGCGTCGGGAGCGGCGAGCTCGCCCTGCCCGATCAGCTCAGCTGTATGGCGAAGGCCGGCAATGCTGTCCTCGCCCGCATGAAGGCGCATGCGAGCCACGGCAGCCGCAAGCACCTGATCATCCGCCGCGCGATCCAAGGCATCCTTGAGGAGCGCCGCGATCACGCAATCCTGCTCGTACAGATCGACGGTAAAGCCCGCGGCCGCCAACAGCAGCGAATCCTCGCCAAAGCCTGCCGTGGCATCAATCGCCCATGGGCTCTCGATGCCTTTTGTGCGCGCAGCCTTTACCAGCAGCTCTTGCTGCAGACGGCCTTGCTTGAGTCGTGGCAGCATGCGGGCAAAATCGGCACGCAGCTCCATCGCGCCGTCGGTGAGCGTGAGGCCCTCGGACTTCCGCACGAGCTCGAGCCCCGCGGCCCGAGCAACAGAAAAGGGATCGACGACGCCCATGGACACTCCTTAACAAGCAAAACGAATACGCGGGGCGCCGTTTATGCCAGCACCCAACCGTCCGCTATTGTCCCACATGCGACATGGCCCACAGCATCGCAATGCAAAGCACCGCCATCAATCCCGTGCACACGGCAGCGATCACAGAATCGCCCATGCGCCTTCCCAACGACCGCGGCTCACGCACTTGCCCTGTTCCGTACATCATGGCTCCTCCTTGAGACCAGCTCCTTGTTACGGCCTCATCATCGCAGCGCCGCACATGGGCTGCCATCGATTTGGCTTACGTCCAGCTTTCCTTTTTGAAAGGTTGGACCGTACAGGCAAGAGACGCTTTCAAACGCATGCATCGTCCCGTTGAACTACAATGTGCTTCACGATATGTGCCGTAACCTGGGCGCGACAGATTCTCCGCGCCCGCATCGAAAGGACCAGCTATGAGCGCTGCTCGCAAGACACTCAAAATCCTTGCCCTGATTTATTTTGTTCTGGGCATCGCCAGCCTCGTCATCGGAATTGCCGGCATTGTTACCGGCAATTTTGGATCCGCTTACGGATCGAACGCCACGCTCGCCGCTGTTGTGGTGATTGTTAAGGGCCTTGTCGACCTTGCCGCAGGTGTTGCGGGTATCAAGGGCGCCAACAAGCCTTCGCAGGTGGATGGCGCGTTTAAGCTCGGCATCGTCGCCGCAATCGCCACGCTCGTCCAGGCCGCGCTCACGCTTCCCGCGCTCGGCGGCAGCTCCGTCAATATCGTCGCCTTTGTCATCGTGGTGTACGATCTGTTCTTTGTTCAGCAGGCGCACGCCGTTAAGGCCGAGAACAAGGACCGCCTGTAAGCGCTCGCTTCTCATAACCTCTGCAGCCAAGCAGCTAAAAAGGGCCGATCGCGCATCTCCGCGGTCGGCCCTTTACGTTTGCCCAGATAAAACCTACCAAAATAAACCTGTCCCTTTTTGGCAGGTTGTTAGCTGTGGCGGTACTCGGCGATGATGAAGTCGATATCGGTCTGGAGCGTGTCCAAGTTTGCCAGGCGCTCTTTGTCGGCGGGGCGCGTGCGGTAGTAGTAGGGCGTCATCTGAAACACCGCCTCGATGTCGGCCTGCGTCTGAAGCGTAATATTCGCAGATACCCGCTGCGTTCCGACTAACTCGAGCTCGGTGGTCTTCGGCAGCTTCTCATCGTTAAGGTACGGTGTGTCGTAGAGCACCTCCTTGAGCCCAAACAGATGGCGAGCACCCGGCACCACGGTATAGAGTGAGCCCTCTGGCGCCAGCACGCGGGCAAACTCGCGCTCGTTAAAGGGAGCGAAGAGCTCGGTCACCATATCGAAGGCGCCATCGGCCACGGGAATGTCCTTCATGTTGGCTACGAAGTAGGTCGCATCGCCGCGCTTGGCGGCCAGGCGCACCATCTCTTTGCCCAGGTCAAAGCCGTAAGCATCCACGCCCGGCACCGCGCCCATGGCGCTCGTGTAATACCCCTCGCCGCAGCAAATATCGAGCAGCGTCATGGGGCCGTTCGCAGATGCTGCACGCCCAGACACCCGCTCGCGCACGAGCTCGACCATCGCATCGCGCAACGGCGCATAGTAACCACGGTTCAAAAAGTCACGACGGCTGCGTGCCTGCGACTTGGGATCACCCATGGAGTCGCCGCTCTTGGACGAGCGCAGTAGATATAGATAGCCCTCGCGAGCACGGTCAAACCGGTGTCCGCCCGCGCATGCAGCACCGCGCTCATTGTCCACCAAAGGCTCATGGCAAACGGGACACAACAACATGGCAACTCCTTAGCGCGAACAACACAACGCCCACCATTGTCGCACGCCTTCCCCACCTAGTCATTGGGGACGTTCTTGAATGACTAGTTAGAAGAGATAAGGAGTGTCCCCAGCTGCCGACAGAAAAGGAACGTCCCTAAGTGCCGACTGGTTGCATTAGGAGTATCATCATCTGCGCAAATGAGCACGAAAAAGCATGTTAGAGATTGAGAGCGTATGGCTGATACCGTATCTAAGCACATTGACATGACCACCGGCTCGCTGTGGCGCAATATTCCCCTGTTCGCCTTCCCCGTGGCCGCCACGAGCATCTTGGAGCAGCTGTCGAACCTCATCGCCACGGTCATCATCGGTAACTTCTCGGGCGACCAGGGAACCCTCGCCATGGCGGCGGTCGGCTCCAATGTTCCGCTTACCAGTCTTATGCTCAACCTGTTTATTGGCATGTCGCTTGGCTCCAACGTGGTCATCGCCAACGCTATCGGCCGCAACGATCAGAACATGGTCAAACGTGCCGTCCATACCTCGATTTTAATGGCACTCGTGGGCTTTGTCGTCATCGCTCTGGGCGAGATTTTTGCCGAGCCCATGCTCGCCGCGCTCAACGTTCCCGCCGAGACCATGCCGCTCGCCTCACTCTATCTACGCGTCTTTTTGCTCAGCATGCCCTCGATTTTGCTCTACAACTTTGAGGCCGCGATCTTCCGCTCCGTCGGCATCACCCGCATGCCGCTGCAGGCGCTTGCCGTGTCCACCGTCCTCAACATTGGCCTGGACCTCATCTTTGTCCCTGTACTCCACTGGGGCGTCGCGGGCGTCGCCATCGCCACCGCCATCGCTTACACCGTCAGCGCCGCTACGCTCTTTATCCGCCTGCTCAAGACCGACTCCGTTGTCCGCGTCACCCTACGCGACCTGGCTATCGACCCCGTCGCCCTCAAGCGCATCATCAAGATCGGCCTGCCCGCCGGCATCCAAAGCGCCGTCTTTGCCGTCGCCAACATCATCATCCAATCCGCCATCAACAGTCTGGGCACCGAGGTCATGGCGGCATCGAGCGCCGCTATGAGCTTGGAGTACGTGTGCTACAACCTGCTCAACAGCTTTAGCCAGGCCTGCACCACCTTTGTGGGACAAAACCACGGTGCCCGCCAGATCGACCGCTGTACCAAGACGCTCAAGGTCTGCCTGGTCGAAGGCGGTATCGTTGCACTCACCACGATTATCGTTATTGTCGGCCTGGGGCGCGAGATCCTATCGCTGTTCAACAGCGATCCCAACATCGTCTCGATTGGCTATATCCGCGTGTGCTCGATCTTCCCGGCGTACGCCTTTAGCATGTTCTACGAAAACATGTCAGGCTACCTGCGCGGCTTTGGCATCTCGCTCACACCCGCCCTCATCACCATGATCTGCGTCTGCGGCATCCGCTTCTATTGGGTGTTCTGCGTGTTCCCGCACTTCCGTACCTTTGCGAACATCATGATGGTCTACCCCATCAGCCTGGGCACCACGGCGTTCTTTATGGTCGTGGCAGTGCTACTTTGCCACCCGGCACGCACCTATCGCGCCACCCAAGCCAAAGCGACAGCCCGCTAAACACCGCACTCAACGCTACGCCAGTCATTAATTGACAATATGCGAGCTCATATAGTCGATAAAGCGCCTCGTGGCGATGGGCATGGTGTCCCAGCTGCGCCAGGCGGCCACCACGTCGCGCGAGGGGGCATGCACGATGGGACGCACGCGAATATCGGCTCGCATTCCCTCCACAGTACGACGGTAGAGCATACTCACGCCCAGGCCCTCCTCCACCATCGCCATGATGGTGTAGTCGTCGGTGACCTCGCTCGTCACATGCGGCGACAGCCCATGCGCCGCAAATGCATCGAGCACCAGGCTCTGTTCGCCCTCATCCAGCAGCACAAACGGCTCGGACGCCAGGTCGGCGAGCGTCACCTTTTCCTTTGCCGCCAGCGGATGCGCGGCCGGCAACAGCGCCACCAACTCGTCGTGATAGACCACGCGCTTCTCGAGCCCAGCGGTAAATCCACGTGCTGTAAAGCAAAAGTCAACTACGCCATCGTGCACCCACTGGGCGTTGCGCGTGTAATCGCCCTGCTTAAGGGTAAAGTGCACGCCCGGGTGCAGCGCACCAAAGTCGCGGATCACACGCGGCAGCACGGTACGACTCACGTTGGTAAACGTCGCAATGCGAATATCGGTCGACGAAAGCCCCAGCAGCTCCTGGCGCTTGCCCTCGAGCTCGGCCTCGGCGGTCACGATCTGGCGCAGGTACGGCAGATATTGTTTACCGTCGCGCGTAAGCGAAACGCCCTGCTTACCGCGCTCGATAAGCGTGGTACCCAGCTCGCGCTCGAGTGCCTTGACGGCCTGGCTCACCGCACTTTGCGTATAGCCCAGCTCGTCCGCTGCGCCTTTAAGGCTGCCGCGATCGACCACCATACAAACAATCTGATACCGCGATGCCATCGTGCCTCCACATCAATGCAGCCGTAAAACGTTTTGCCAGGGCTTTTCGCATCTACTTTAGCGTTTCTTAATCATACTGAAGATACATTCGCTTTACTACATCCAAATCTGGGAGCAGAATCCTTTTTACGAAACCGTTCTGTAACAAAAGGAGTCCCATGGATCGCAAAAAAGCAATCGCGCTCTCATTTTCCGTTCCCGTCGCATGGGGCTTTTCGTACCCCCTTATGAAGATCGGCATGGACAGCATGAACGCCACGAGCATCGTCGCGCTACGCTGCATCATCGCCTTTGTGGCCTGCCTGCTGCTCTTCCACAAGCGCGCGTTGCGCATCAACCGCGACCTTATGGTCCGTGCCGCCATCATCGGCGCCATTATGGCAACCGAGCTCACCTGCATGTGCCTGGGCTCCAGCCTCACCTCCGCCTCCACCGCCGGCTTTTTGCAGAGCCTGACGGTCGTGATCGTGCCGTTTGCCAACGCCGCCCTGCTGCGTCGCGCCCCCGAGCGCAAAGTGCTCGTCGGCACCGCCATCGTCACCTGCGGTATGTTGTTGCTCTCGGGCGCAGACTTCACCAGCCTGAACCCGGGCGCACTCATCATGCTGCTCTCCGCCTTTGTCTATGCCGGACACATCATTGTCGCCAAGCGCTTTGTCGAAGAAGTCGATCCGCTTGCTCTGGGCGTTTGGCAGCTGGGCTTTGGCGGCCTGTTCTCGGGCATTGCCGCATGCGTCTTTGGCGGCTTCACGCTTCCCAGCACGCCCAGCGAGATCATGGTCGTCGTCGCGCTCGCACTCATCTGCTCTGCCTACGGCTTTATCACCCAGACGCTCGTGCAGCCCCACGTGCCCGCCGAGACCACCGGCTTCGCCTTCTCGCTCGAGCCGGTCTGCTCCGCCGTCTTCTCGTTTTTCCTGGTTGGCGAGGTCCTGAGCCCCATCGCCTTCTTTGGCGCCGCCCTCATTCTCACCGGCGTCATGGTGGCAACCGTCGAGCTTCCGCGCCTCCGCGCACATGAACAGGCTCGCATGGCAGGAGCGCCCGAGCACGTCTCGTAGACCCCACTCTTCATACAGCCGTGGCATAAAGGTCTCCGGACGTCTTTACAATAGATACCGACAGTGCATCTGACGTAAAGGAGCCCCATGGACGCCGCGACCCGCGACCGCAACATAGCAACTTGGTTGGGCGATGCGCCACAGCCGGTACGTGACACTACGAACCAGCTGCTCGAGCGCATCGCCCTTTTGCGTGCCGAGCAGACCATCTACCCGGCACAAGACGACATCCTCAATGCCCTCGCCTACACACCGGCCGACCAGGTCAAAGTTGTCATCTTGGGTCAAGACCCCTATCACGGACCCGACCAGGCCATGGGACTGTCGTTCTCGGTCCCCGCGACGCAAACCAAGTTGCCGCCGAGCCTGCGCAACATCTACAAGGAACTCAATGCCGATCTGGGTTGCCCCATTCCCGCCACAGGAGATCTAACGCCATGGGCACAACAGGGCGTCCTGCTCCTCAACACCACGCTCACCGTGCGCGAGCATGCCGCCAACTCGCACGCCAAACTAGGCTGGAGCACGCTCACCGACTACGTTATCGAACGCTGCTGCCAGCTGCCCCAGCCGGTCGTCTTTTTGGCATGGGGCCGCTTTGCCCAACAGATGGTCGAAGGCAAGCTCGCCGCGACCGGCGCGGGCAAGGCAACCGGCAAGTTCTGCCTGGCCTCCACGCACCCCTCACCGCTTTCGGCCAACCGTGCCACGGCAGAACTCCCCGCTTTCATGAGGTCGCGCCCCTTCTCGGCAGCCAATCGGCTACTCGAGCAGCACGGCTCGACCCCCGTCAACTGGACTTGCCTCGGCTAAAAATCGATACATAAAAAACGCGCTCGACGGCAATCTTGCCATCGGGCGCGTTTTGCTACTCGGGCCAGATAAACTGGGTGCGGCCGGCCTCGCCGCCATCGATCAACAGGCTCTGCCCGGTCATAAACCGGTTGGTCACGCCCACAAAGTAGATCCACTCGGCGATCTCTTGGGCGGTGGCCCAGCGTTTAAGCGGCGTGAGCTCCATAATCTGGTTCCACAGGTGCTCGTCTTCCATCACGCAACGGTTGAGCGGCGTGATAACGCCACCCGGGTCCACACTGTTGGCGATGGCCTGCGGCGCCAGACGGTTTGCAAGGTTCTTGGTGTAGGCGATAACGCCGCCCTTGCTGGCGGCATAGGCGGGAAACTCCGATCCCGTATGCCCACTCGCGGACCCCACATTGACCACGGATTTGATAGCCGGCGCCGGCTTGGCGGCGAGCCCCTCCCCCACAAAGGCGTAGCGCTCGGTCACGTTGATGGTGCCGCACAGGTTGGCGGCGATGTCGTCGGCCGAATCCTGCGTACCGGCAACGTTCACGATTACCTGAGGCTCAAGGTCGCCCGGAAACGAGTCCGGCTCGCGGACATCAACGATCAGATGGCAGTAGCGCTCGTGTTCGATAGCCGCCGGCAGCAAATCAAAGCCCACGACCTCGTGACCCTCGTCCAAAAAGCGCTGCACGCACGCGGCTCCGATACCGCCCGAAGCACCCGTGATCAAAACCCGCATACTTGCACCTTAGGCGGTTGCGTGGCGCTCGAGGTACTCGGAGCCCACGTTCTCGCGCTCCCAGCCGCGCACGACCTTGTAGCCCACGGGGCTCAGGAAGACCTCACACAGCAGCTCGGCAACAGCGCCGGTCAACGAGCACATAAGGACCTGTACCCAGGTCCAACCAAAGAACGTGTGGCTCACTACAATGGCAAAGACCAGGTTGTCGATAAACTGGCCAACACCCGTGGACACATAGGAACGGAAGGCAAAGCTCGCAAAGTTATTCTTTTTGAGCATACGGCCGAGCGACTGGTTGAGCGTGGAGTTAACCACGGCAGAGACGAGCATTGCCAGCGAAGAGCCCAGCACCACGTACCAGGTGCCGCCGATGGTGGCGTTAAGGGCGGTGTTGACCTCGATCATGCCCGTGTCGTAGTAGGCGCCCCACATGCCGGGCGTGAGCGAGCATGCCCAAAAGCACAGGCTCACGGCCAGGTTAACCAGCAGCGCGAGGATAGAGATTTTGATGGATGCCTTGGCGCCAAAGCGCTTGCAGATCATGTCCTGGCACAAAAACGAAACCCAGCTCACCACAAAGCCGCAATCGAGTGCCAGATACGGCAGGCTAATGAGCTCTTTGTTGGCCAGCAGGTTCATCATGATGACGCTCACGAAAAACAGCGAAACCGTTGCCGCGGGAATGCTCCGCAACAGGACCTTGTAGTCCTCCATGACCTTCTTGATCATTATGTACTCCTTTGGTTTTAGGTTTAACGAGCAGGATATCGGACCCGAACTGCTCGGACGTCTCGGTCTTGAGACGACGGTGGGTATGATAGCCGCTCACACGGCATCAGGCAAGCAAACGGCGCGGCAGCCCCGCAGGGCCACTGCGCCGATGCGTTAAAAGGCCACGTTGCCAAACTCCGACAGGATAAGGTCGGGGTTGTGGTCGGTTGCCCAATCCACGTTCCACGGGCTCGTGAACAGCAGCAGCTTGCCGCCGCGCATGTCCTCGACGCGCAACGTGTCGCGCGTGAGCGAAAGGCCCGGGATATCGATGGTATCGGGGTCGTTCTGGATCCAGCGGATGTCCGTATAGGGCAGCGGCTGGCGACGAACCTCAACACGGTACTCGGCCTTGAGGCGGCGCTCGAGTACCTCAAACTGCAGCACGCCGACCACGCCCACGATGACGCTCTCCATGCCGGCACCCAGCTCACGGAAAATCTGGATGGCACCCTCTTGGGCAAGCTCCTCCATACCCTTGACGAACTGCTTGCGCTTGAGCGTGTCGACCTGCGTAATGCGAGCGAACATCTCGGGGGCAAACGTCGGGATCTGCGGATACTGCACGTGGCGCTTGCCGGAGCACACGGTATCGCCGATGCTAAAGATACCCGGGTCGAACAGGCCCACGATATCGCCCGCGTACGCCTCGTCCACGATGGCGCGGTCATCGGCCATCATCGAGGTGCCCGTGGCAAGCTTAAGTTTGCGGTTGCCCTGCACGTGAAAGGCATCCATGCCGCGCTCGAACTTGCCCGAGCAAATGCGCACAAAGGCGATGCGGTCACGGTGGTTCTTGTCCATGTTGGCCTGGATCTTAAACACAAAGCCGCTAAAGTCGTCGCGGCAGGGATCGACCGGTTCGCTGGTGAGCGTATCGGTATAGGCACGCGGCGTCGGGGCCAGACGCAGGAACTCCTTGAGGAAGGGCTCCACGCCAAAGTTGGTGAGCGCCGAGCCAAAGAACGCCGGGCTCAGCTTGCCGCACGCCACGGCATCCAAGTCGAGCTCGTCGCCGGCGCCATCGAGCAGCTCGATGTCGTCCATCAAGTTCTTATGGTTCTCCTCGCCGATAAGCTCGTCCATGGAAGGATCGCCAAGCTCGGCCTCGACCTCGGCGACCTTCTTGGTGGCGTTGGCGTGACCGTCGCCCTCAAAGGCGATAACGCGACGGGTCTGACGATCGAACACGCCGCGGAAGTTGCGGCCGCTGCCGATCGGCCAGTTCATGGGATAGGTGTTGATACCCAGGACGTTCTCGATCTCTTCCATGAGCTCAAACGGATCACGAGCCTCGTGGTCGAGCTTGTTCACAAAGGTGAAGATGGGAATATGACGCAGCGTGCAGACCTTAAAGAGCTTTTTGGTCTGGGCCTCGACGCCCTTGGCGCCGTCGATGACCATGACAGCGGCATCGGCGGCCATAAGGGTACGGTAGGTATCCTCCGAGAAGTCCTGGTGGCCGGGGGTATCGAGGATGTTGACGCAGGCGCCGTTGTAGGTGAACTGCAGCACCGAGGAGGTAACGGAAATACCGCGCTCCTTCTCGATGTCCATCCAGTCCGAGACGGCATGCTTGGCCGAGCTCTTGCCCTTGACCGAACCGGCGGTCTGAATGCTGCCGGTATAGAGCAGCAGCTTCTCGGTAAGTGTGGTCTTACCGGCGTCCGGGTGGCTGATGATCGCGAATGTGCGGCGCGACGAGATTTCATCCGACAGGCTTGCCATGCGGATCCTTTCTTGCGTTGAGTGCATTACGTCGATGTAACCGTACTATTGTAGCCGCGAAATTCCGTTTTAGAGCGCCTATCAGGACAAATTCATCAGATGGGGCATGGGGTAGCAGTCGATGGCGGCACTCCGCAGCAGTTTGTCTCGATCTGTAACATCTAGACGGTTTTTGAACCTCTACCTGTTACGGATTGAGACAAACAGGTGGGCGTCCCAGAAAGATCTCGATCTGTAACATCTAGCCACTCAAAACGGGTCCATCTGTTACAGATTGAGATATAAGGATAGACGGGTGACCAATGTCTCGATCTATAACATCTAGCAGCCAAAATCTTCTCCAGATGTTACAGATTGAGACAACCAAGTGGGGCCCGCCAGCAAAATCTCAATCTGTAACAGGTAGCCGTCCAAATCGGTTCCAGATGTTACAGATTGAGATGAATGAACGAGCGGACAATCCGTATTTACCTCTTGCATAACTGTGCATAGTGTATAGCTACTGTGCTTACCGGTTATATACACGTGTAGCCCAACAGCTAAGGAGCCGCTGTGGACATCATCCTATCCAATTCGAGCGACAAACCCATCTACGAGAAATAGCCTCGCAAGTCAAAGCTCAGATCCTTTCGGGCACGCTCGCCGCGGGAGCAAAACTCCCCAGCATCCGTGCACTCGCGAGCGATCTTGGCGTGAGCGTCATCACCACCAAGCGCGCCTACGCCGACCTGGAGCAGCTCGGGTTTATCTGCACCGTGCAGGGCAAGGGCTGTTTTGTCACCGAGGGCAACCAGGAGCTCTTGCGCGAAAACCAGCTCTGCCATATCGAAGAGCTGCTTGCGAAAGCGGCAAGCCAAGCCGAAGCCTTGGGCGTCACGCGCGACAAGCTGCACGAAATGCTCGACCTGATAGCCCCCGAAACTATGCAGTAGCCATCTGCAAGAAAGGCTATGCCATGCAAAACCTTTTAGAACTCAAAGGCATCTCACGCCGCGTGAGCGACCGTTTTTCGCTGCGCGATGTCACACTCGCTGTGGAGCCCGGCCAGATCGTTGGCTTTGTGGGCGCAAACGGCGCCGGCAAGACGACGACCATTCGCGCCGCGCTTGGGCTTATAAAGCTTGATGCCGGCGAGATGCACCTGTTTGGGCAGCGCTGTGGCGCCGACGCGCCCGATGAGTCGCAACGCCACCTGCACTCCCGCGTCGGCCTTGTCCTGGACACGTGCCCCTTCCCTTCCACGCTCAAGGTGGGCCAGATCGAATCGCTCGTAGGCCCGGCGTACCCCACGTGGGACCGCGAAACGTTCGCCGGATTCATCAACCGATTTGGCCTCGATCCTAAGACAAAAGTCAAGGACCTCTCCCGCGGCATGGGCATGAAACTGCAGCTTGCCTGTGCACTCAGCCACAATGCCAAGCTGCTCGTTTTGGACGAAGCCACCGCAGGCCTCGATCCCATGGCACGCGAGGAACTGCTTGATGAGCTGCTTGCCTTTGTCGCCGACGGCCTGCACAGCGTGCTGCTCTCGAGCCATATTACGTCCGACCTCGATCGCACCGCCGACCGCGTTATCTGCATCGATGCTGGCTCGATTGTATTTGACCTGCCGCGCGAGGAAATTACCGACCGCGCTGGCATCGCCCACTGTACCCAAGCACAGGCCGCCGAGCTTATGGCTTGCGTCGAAGGCGCCTGTGCCGTCCACCACGCCTATAGCGTGGACGTGCTCGTGTCCAACCGTCGCGAAACGCTCGAGGCCTTTCCCGAGATTCCCTGCGATCGGGCAACCATTGATGACTATCTGCGCCTCATGCTGAAAGGGGCTTCGAAATGAAACGCGCCTTTATGTCCGAGCTCGCCATTGTTCGCTCACTTGTCCCGAGCATCGCGGGTGTCGGCCTGTTCATGTTCGTCGTGCTGACGCTCGCCAACGCGTCGGATGGCGATTCCGGTATGAGCGCCGGCGCCTGCGCCGTCAGTGCCATGTCGCCCATCATATTCATGAACTCACTGGCCGGTTTCGACAATCAAAACGGTTGGGAGCGTTATCGGGCAACGCTGCCCTTCTCGCGCAAAGACATCATCTGCGCACGCTACCTGAGCATCATTGTCTTCTCGGCTGTCATGGCGTGCGCCGCCGCGCTTCTGAGCATCGTCTCCTTCCCGCTCTTCAACAGCGCGGGTATCCCGTTGACGGGACAGATCGTCTTTGAGATTGCAATGGCCTCGGCAGCATCGATGCTCATCTCCCTCATGATGGTGTTTTTGGCGCAGCCGCTGTTCTTTCGATTTGGACACATGGAGGCGCTGCGCCTATCCGTTGGCCTGTTTGCCCTGCTTGGTTGCGGCACCATGGCCACGCTGAGCTCCTCCAACCCCATCAGCAACTGGCTCATGTCGATTGCCGGAGCGAATCCCGATCCCGCCGTCCTTGGCTGTCTGTGTGCAGGCATCGCCGCACTTGCCCTCGCGCTATGTGCAATCAGCTACACCGTCAGCACCAAGGTTTATCGAGTACGCGACCTGTAGCCACGCGAGCCTCAATCCACGAAGGACGTGATCGCCCCCCGCAAATCCGTGACAAATGGCATGTCCCCGGCGTACGCCACCGTGCTACTTGCGCAGCGGCTTGGGCAGTGGAATGCCGGCGGCAATGACGGCGGCGATGATCATACAGACGATACCCTTGAGCGGGAAGCACATAAGCAGCAGGCCCACGACCATGACCGGCTGACGCATGACGGCGCCCATCGTCGATGCCGTGCAGACGGCCACGCAAAAGACCGGATCGGCGCCGGTGAGGATAGCAAGGCCATAGCCCAGGCTCACGCCCGAGAAGATAACGGGGAAGAAGTGGCCGCCGCGCCAGCCCAAGTTGATGAGGGCGGGCGTCAGCATGGCCTTAACAAGACCGGTCGCGATCAGCACGCCGGCGGGGATGGTCAGGTAGGTTTCCATGAGCACGTCGGCCTGGGTCTCGCCGGCAAACATGGTGTAGGGCAGGACCGTGCCGCAGATGGCGAGCGCCAGACCGGCTAGCATGGCCTTGACGACAGGACGCTCCCCTATTGCATGGGCAAGCGCTTCGCTCGCGTGCTCAGAGACAAAGTACAGCCAGCCGCATACGGTGCCGACCAACGCCAGCGGGATGAGACAGGTAAGCTCCAGGTTGCCCACCTCGGCGGACTCGAACCTGGGCATGCCCATGCCGCCGCCCACAAGCTGGCCAAGCAGCAGGTAGGTGCCCAGGCCGCCGGCAATCGCAATGCCGTAGACCACCGTCTTCTGTGCCTTGGGCAGCCTGATGGTGATCTCGTCAGACGCAGAGCCCTCGTCGCCGTCGGCGCTACCGGCAAGCGGTGCCACAAAGCCAAAGACGGGCGCGGTAAAGAGCGCCGTCAGGGCAGCCTGGGTACCCAGCAGCGTGAGCTCCCTAAACTCGGCGCCAAAGCGACGCATGCGGTCGCCGACCCAGCTGCACAGACCCGCGATAACGCCGGTCAGGCCGGCCTCCGGTCCAATGCTTCCGCCAAACAGCAGCGGCAGCAATGCCGCGAGCGAAAGCTTGCCCAGGTTGTCGTACGGGTAGCGCCCGTCTTGCTTAACCTTAGCCATCACCTGGTTGAGGTCATCGGTCTTGGTGCCTGTCATCTTTTCGTACAGACCGATTAACAGACCGCCCAGCAGGCAGACAAAAAACGGGTACGGCAAAAAGCCAAACGGGCCGCTGGCAAGCTCGGGCGAAGAGACGCCCAGCGCGTGCGGAATCTCGGTCCATAGATAGTCGATACCGTGCTCCATCGCAAAAAAGAACAGCCAGACCGCGGCACCTGCGAACGCACCGGTCACGGCAACGCTAACTAAAAAGAGCGCGCGGTTTGTGGGTTTGGCAAGGTTATCCATCGGGTCCTCCCGCGGTCAAAGTCGACATAGATACGTTTTATTGTAGAGCGAGTGTGGCCCAGACAAGCTAACCACCTGCGCTGCAAACGGCACCATTGGGAGCCATAGTGGGGCAGGCTCAAGACTTATCCGTTGATAATCGAGGCAATCTCGCGCAAGTCGTCGGCAAAGTAGATGCCGTGCTGGCGCCTCGGGCTCGAAAGTCCTTTATCAATCATGTGCCCGAGCAGCGCCTTGAGGTCGTTGTAGTAACCGTCCAGGTTATACAGGATGCACGGAGCACTCAGGTGTCCCAACGACACCGCGGACATGACCTCGGCAATCTCCTCGAGCGTGCCCGTCCCACCGGGAAAGGCGATGAACGCATCGCCGAGCTCAATCATCTTGGCCTTGCGCTCCGCCATATCGCTCGTCACGATGAGGTCATCGATACCGTCATGTTGAAACTCTGCCTCGATAAAAAAGCTCGGCTCAACACCCGTCACGTGTCCACCCGCCTCGAGTACGCTATCGGCGAGCGCACCCATCAGGCCCGACTTGGAGCCGCCGTATACCAGCGCGTGGCCGTTGGAGCCAATCCACGTGCCGAGCTCTCGCACTGCAGGCAGAAACACCGGGTCATTGCCAGCGTTGGCGCCCAGATACACGGTGATGTTCATATTTGCCCCCCCTGTTGTGGCGCACGACGTTCGTCTTAGCGCTGGCGTCGACGATACTCGCGCACGCGACGCGAAAGATCGGCAAGCTCGTCGTGATCGAGCTCTTCCAAATGCTCCAGATCATCCATAAAGCGTGCCATGGTGTCCTTTTGACGCATCTTGATAAGCGTATTGCAGTAGTTCACCGCCACGCCCGTGAGCATGGCGATGTAGAAGATGCTGATGACGCTCAGAATGACGGTAATGGCGCGGGCAACCGGTGTCTCGGCCGGAATGTCACCAAAGCCGATGGTCGAGACCGTCTCAAAGCTAAACCACAGGCCATCGCCAAACGTGAGGGTCGTGGGCTCGGACAGCCAAACGGCCGTCGAGCACAGCAGATAGAAGATAAGAAACAGGCCCGTGATGCGCGCAAAGCCAGCCTGGCGCAACACGTCGGCAAGCGTCCTCAACTTGTTCATCGCGACCCCTTTTCCCAGACGCCCAATCACGTTCGCTCGGTATTGTCCCACGCCTCCCCCGCAAACGAAACTAGTCATTGGGGACGTTCTTAAATGACTAGTCAAACAAGAACGTCCCCGATGACTAGTCGTTTAAGAACGTCCCCAATGACTGCCGGGCGGGAGCGTTTAGCGGTGCAGCTGCCGACTGGGCAGGTTGAGCTGGTATCCTTATGCGGTAATGTCTCGATTCGTTAGGATTGCATGTGAGAGCCGCCACTGTCCTTCATTCAGTTATATATCGCGCTCTGGCCATTGTGCTTGCCGCGCTTGCCGTACTAAGTTCTATCGCGCCTGTCCAGGCTTTTGCCGACGACTCTAGTCAGCAAGTCAAAACGGTCCGCGTCGGCTGGCTCGTCAACAACGAGGGCTTCCAGAACGGCACCCCCGGCGTGCGTCTCTCGGGATGGGGTTACGAGTACCTCCAGACCCTGTCGTACTACACGCCCGGCTGGCGGTACGAATACGTCTCCGGCACCTTCACCGAGCTTATGGACATGCTCGAGACGGGCGAAATCGACCTCATGCCCAACATCTCCTACTCCGAGGAACGCGCCCAAAAGCTGCTCTTTTCCTCGAACCCCGAGGGCACCGAGCGCTACTACATCTACGCCAAGCCCGATCGCGACGACCTGACCAAGGGTGACCCCCAAGCGCTCCAAGGCCTTACCATCGGCTACAACCCCGACGTTATGCAAACCTTCGTTGGCCAGCAGTGGCTCGCCAACGAAGGCATTACCTGCACCTATAAAGAAATCGACACTGGTGGCGCTCTCTTTGACGCGCTCGCAAACGGCGAGGTCGATGCCGTCATCATGAACGACACCATTTCGTCGCCCGATGCGTCGCCCATGTTCTACGTTGGTTCGAGCGACTACTACTTTGCCGTCCCCAAAAGCCGCCCCGACCTAAGGGACGACATCAATGCCGCCATGTTGGCAATCGCCCGCATCAACCCACGCTATATCGACGAAGTCAAATCTAACTACTCGGCCCAAAACAGCGGTTCATCATCGCTCAACGGCCCCGAACGTTCCTGGCTCAAAGCAAATGACAACACCATCACGCTCGGCTACATTACGGGCAAACTCCCCTACTGCAACGAAGACGAAAACGGCGAAATGGAAGGCTCGCTCGCATCGCTTGCGACGACGTTGCACGATATATTTGGCATTACGGTCAAAACCGTCGCCTTTGATAGCTACAAGATGATGTCAAAGGCTCTGTCAAAGGGAAGCATAGACGTTGCGCTGCCGGTATACCGAGATTACTGGGTTGCCGAGCAATCAGGCGTTGTGCAGTCGGCATCGTTGGGGACCGTGTCCCTCACCGCCATCCACACCGGCAGCGACCTGAACAAAGACCTTCAGAACATCGCCTGTACCAAATCATCGTTTGTCAACAAAAATGCACTTGAAAGCCTGTTTCCCACAGCGACCGTGACCGAATACCAATCCGACGATGAAGCGTTCGACGCCCTCAGGAAGGGAACGGCGCACTGCATCGTCGCTCCCAGCTCACGCATAAAAACCATCGGCGACCGTTATGATCTCGAAGGTTACGAGACGGCCGAGCTCCCTGACACCTGTGAGCTCTCGTGCTGGATTTCGCGCGGAAAGCCCGAGCTGCTGGGAATCGTCAACAAGGGCATCATCAATGCCGGAGAATCGCTCTCCGCAAGCAATTACTCCTCCACGTCGTACACGGCCCAGGAATCCAACACGCTTCAATTCCTTTATCGCAACCGTGCCGCCGTTGCAGCTGCCCTCATCGGTATGTTGTCGGTCGGTATCGTCCTGCTCATCTGGGCGCTCGTGCGCGCTCGAACCGAGCGCAAAAAAGCCGACGCTGCCAACGCCGCTAAGACGGCATTCCTCACGCGCATGAGCCACGACATCCGAACGCCGCTCAACGGTATCCTGGGCCTTATCGAGATCGAGGAATTGAAGGAAGGCGATATCCAGGTCGCCCGCGAGAGCCGTGCCAAGGCGCGCGTTGCCGCCAATCACCTGCTCTCGCTGATCAACGACATCCTCGAGATGGGCAAAATCGAAGACCGCAAGCTAACACTGGAGCATGCGCCTTTTAACCTCAAAGAGCTCTGTGACGATACACTGGTGCTGTGCAAGCTCCGCGCGTCCAGTAACGCCATCACCATGCAGGACAATAGTCTGCCGTACGCCACGGGGCCATACATGATCGGCAGTCCCACCCATATCCGACAGATCATGATCAACCTGTTAGACAACAGCATTAAGTACAACAAGCACGGCGGCTCCGTCACCTTTAGCTCAAATACCAAGCCACTCGATAACGGGCGCGCGCTCTTTTGCTTTAGCGTTTCGGATACCGGCATTGGTATGACTCCCAAGTTTTTAAAGCATATCTATGAGCCGTTTGCCCAAGAAGGTGACGATGCGCGCAGCAAGTTCCAAGGAACCGGCATGGGCATGCCAATCGTCAAGTCGCTTATTGAACTGATGGGCGGCACCATCGAAGTCACCAGTGAGCTCCATGTGGGCACCTCGTTCTACGTGGAGATTCCGCTCGATATCGACGAGAATCCCCAGGCGCGGGCGAATACGGTTGAGAGTGCGCCCGACTGCTCGCTCGCCGACATGAACGTGCTGCTCGCCGAAGACAACGAATTGAATGCCGAGATTGCCCAGGCGCTGCTAGAATCCGAGGGCATCGTGGTCACCCGCGCCGCCAACGGCAACGAAGTCGTCGATCTGTACCTGTCGCATCCCGCCGGCAGCTTCGATGCCATTTTGATGGACATCATGATGCCGGACATGGACGGCTACGAGGCAACCCGCGTGATTCGTCTGAGCGAGAAGGTCGATGCAGCCGATATCCCCATCATCGCGCTCACCGCCAACGCCTTTGCCGAAGACGCCAAGGCGGCACACGACGCCGGCATGAACGCCCATCTGTCCAAACCGCTCGACTTTAACAAGCTCAAAAACATACTCGCCCGCATCAAGAAAAACGGATCCGTTTCGCTATAGTTTGTGCTCAACCACCACGCACGACCAGAAAGGAAGCCAACGATGTTTAGGCCCTTACGTCGAAAGAAACGCGCCATCACCGACGAGGAAGCGCGCGAACTGCTCGCTACCTGCAAGCGCGGCGTCTTTGCCGTCAACGGCGACGACGGCTACCCATACGCCATTCCCGTCAACTACTTCTTTGACACCGAGCACGACAAGATTTATTTCCATGGCGCCAAAGCTGGCCACAAGGTCGACGCACTCAAGCGCGATGACAAGGTCTGCTTTACCGTTTACGGCAACGAGTGGTACCAGGACGGTGACTGGGCTCCCTACGTTATGAGTACCGTGGTCTTTGGCCGCTGTCGCCTGGCGAATGACACCCCCGCGTTTATCGAAGACAAAGTCCGCCAGCTCGCCCTTAAGTACTACCCTTCCGCCGAGGAAGTCGAAGAGGAAATCGCCAAAGACATCAAGGGCGTCCAGCTCTACGAGATTACGATCGAGCATCTCTGCGGTAAGCAGATTCAGGAAAAGTAAGTCCCTCAGCAGGCCTCATCAATAGCAATATGGCCCGGGTCCAACCCACCTTGGAACCGGGCCATATGCTTATAAAGCGTCGGCAGCTATGTGCGCAAGCGCCTCAACAAGTTCCTGCGAGCTCACGGGTTTACTCAGGTGCGCGTCCATGCCCGCCTCACGCGAAAGCCTGCGGTCGTCGGCAAAGGCGTTGGCACTCACAGCGATAATCGGCGTAGTCGCGGCATCCTCGCGATCGAGTGCTCGAATTCGACACGTGGCCTCAAGGCCATCGATACCGGGCATCATGATGTCCATCAACACCACGTCGTACTCGTACGGCGCGCTCGCGGCAAACATCTCGACGGCAGACTCGCCATCCTTGGCATGCGTCACGACGGCACCGGCACGGCTGAGCGTAAACTGCGCGATCTCGGCATTCAGATCGTTATCCTCTACGAGCAAAACGCGCAGGCCCTGGAGCGCGTCGCCATCGCCCGCATCCGCGCGAACTGCCTGAGGAATCTCGGAGCGCTTGCATTTCTCAAACGGCAGGCGGATGGTAAACGTCGTCCCCTGCCCCAAGACGCTCGTAAAGCTCATGGTTCCGCCCATAAGCTCGACCAACTGTTTTGCGATAGGCGCGCCCAGGCCAGTTCCCGATGAAGCGCCTTCCACCTGTTGCTCCTCGCGGCAAAACGGCTCGTAGAGGTGCTGTTGGAACTCCTCGCTCATGCCAATACCGTTGTCGGCGACCGTGTATTCATAGACGGGGACGCCATCCGCTGGCTCCACCTCGCGGCACACCAGGCGAACATAGCCGCCCTGGCGGTTGTACTTGACGGCATTGCCGGCAATATTGAGCAACAGGCGCTTGAGGTGCGTCACGCTCACCCGCGCATAGGGATGATTAAGCGTCTGCTGGTCGCAGATAATTGTCACCAGACGCTCCTCGGCCTGGCGCTCCAGAATATCGCGCACCTCGTGGTTGAGGGTCACCAAGTTTGTGGGAACAAGCTCCAAATCGACCTGGCCGCTCTCCAGGCGACTCATATCCAGGGCCTCGTTGGCAAGGTCGAGCAGCAGCCCCGATGCCGTCCAGATTTTTGAGCGGCACTCAGTCTGCTTTTGCAGATCGTCCGCATTGGCATCGCCAACCTCGACCATGCCGCGAATGCCGTTGATGGGCGTGCGCAGATCGTGGCTCATGCGACGCAGAAACTCTGTCTTTGCCGAGTTGGCAGACGAGGCCTCACGCGCCGCCTTTGCCAGCTTGTCGCCATAGTCGCGCTCCTGCTGCAGCAAGTCCGTCAAACGTCGACGATCAGCGCGGCGACGCACCATCACGACAACGGCTACAACACCGCTGTAGAGCACCAGCACGCCGGCAGCAACAGCCGCGACGACCTCAAAGTAACGCCGCGCCGAGGCATAGGTGTACACGTAGAACCCGCGCGCTTTTCCAAATGTGCCCAAATACCACTCGCCGTTGGCGTTAACCAATCTGACCTTACCAGCCGGGCATCGATCCTTTATACCGTCGACAATGAAGACATCCGTCGCAGGCAGATCAAACACGCCCAATATGGTGGGTTCAACGGCATTGGTCGCAACGACCTTGCCGTCGCTTTCGATCACGATATTGCCGCTGTCGATGGTCTCATAACCACCGAGCAAGCTCTGCAGTTTGAGCGTATTGCTCGCGACCGCCTTGGCGCTCTGGTGTCTCACTGCGGCAACGATGCCCTCGCCATCCTGCCGAGTCACGCAGCCAATGTCTGCGACCGAATCATCCGCAAGCGTGATACGGGCGGTATAGGACTTAAGCGGATGGGCTGCCACCTCCAACACGGGCGCTTCCTTGAGATACGCAGCGAGCGACTCGTAGCCCACGTCATCCGTCGAGGACTCGGACACCAAATTGCCCGATGCGTCCGTCACGATCAGTGCGCTCACGTTGAACTGGTCGGCATATTGCTCCAGCGTGGCGTTATCCACCGAACCGTCGCGCTCCATATCGCGCGCTGCCTCTCCGGCAATCTCCATAACGCGAATCAGGTTTTTGGTCGCATAGGCGCTATTGAATGCATCGTAGGAAAGGCTCTGCGTCGCCACGTAATCGACAACGTCGGCAAAGCGCTGCTCGGCTTGGGCCGCCGTGTAACCGTAGCTCATCATGCCGGCAACAACCGAGAGCGCTATCCCCAGCAGAGCGACAAGGAGCCATGCCCCCGCCGAACGATTGCCCCGCTCCTGAGCGGCGTGGTCGGGCGCATCGATCATGACAGACCCTCCATATTCAAAAATGGCGAAGGGTCATCAAAATACTTTGACACCAGGCGTTCCATGGTGCCGTCGGCTAGCATTTCCTGGTAGGCACGGGTGAGCTTGACGTCGATGCCGCGCGTATCGTTGATATCGAAAGCGGTGCCCAAACCAACCTCTAGCAGCGGCTCATCCAAGATGCGATACGTCACACCATAGTCTTTTTCGTAGGTGAGCAGCGAGGACTCATGCGCGGCGATGGCGTCGACCAGACCTTCGACGAGCGCCGGGTTCAGGTATGAGCGGTCCGAAAAGCAGTAGAGCTCTTTGATCTGCGGAACGTTTTCATTTGTGCGATTGAGCAAAATGTCCTCGGGCTTGGTGGTGGACTGAACCGCCACGACCTTATCCTCAAGATCGGCAAGCGTATAGATATCGCTCTGGGGATCGACCGCGACCACCTGGCGGCTCGCAAGGTACGGGCCGGCCCAACGATATTCGTTTTCGCGACCCGTCATACTAAAGCTGCCCATGACACAATCGAGCTCGCCGCTCGCCAGCAGCTCCTTCTTCTTTTCCCAGTCGATCAGCTGGTATTTTGGCTTGTAACCAATGCGAGCCAAAGCCTCGGTCAATATCTCGACATCCAGGCCAACGATATCGCCGTACTCGTCGGTATACACAAACGGTGGATAGAGGTCGCTGCCGACGTTGAGCGTCTTAAGATTGTCGTCCTGGACCTGCGAGGCCTCCAGGCCTTTTGATGCAGACGTCGATGCCTCGTCATTCGACCCGAAGCAGCCAGCTATCGCTACGACAAAAGCGCTCGCCACTGCAAGCGCAACAAACAACGAAATGGCAACCGAGCGACGGGATCTTTTCATCGAGCTCCATACGATCCTGTTTACAGACTGAAATGGTTAAAGATAATAGCAAACAAAACCACACGAGCACCCAATTGTTACAGACGCTTTACCGTGTGGGGCCTTCCAGCCGACTTGGCAGAAGACCCCGCATGCAGCGCTCACTTACCGTGCATTAAAAACGTAGCGGTCCAGGCGGCCGCACGCTTCCTTTACGCGCGAAAGCGGCAGCGCCAGATTCACGCGAATGTGGCAGGGCCCGTGGAACGGACGGCCGTCCTGATACCCCACGCCCACGCGCGCCCCCTCGTCGAGCAGCCACTGAATATCGCGGCCATGCTCGCGGCACCACTCGGTGCAGTCCAGAAACACCATGTACGTGCCCTGCGGACGCGAATAAGACACGCCCTCAAAATGCTCGTCCACGTAATTGCAGAAGTACTCGATATTGCCGGCAAGCACCTGGTTGAGCTCGTCCAGCCACTCGTAGCCTTGCGGCTGGTAGGCACCGATAAGCGCGTGCATCGAGAGGACGTTCATCTCGTTGTAGTGAGTCTTGTTGGACACGGCACACACGCGGTCGCGCAGCGTCTCGTTGTAGATGATGTGGTAGCTGCCGACCAGACCCGCCAGGTTAAACGTCTTGCTCGGCGCATAGAGGGCAACCGTGCGCATGCGGGCATCCTCGCTCACCGACTGCGTCGGGATATGCTTGTGTCCCGGCAGGATGATATCGGACCAAATCTCGTCCGAGATCACCACGCAATCGTGCTGGCGATAGATGTCCATGGCGCGCTCGATTTCGTCGCGCTCCCATACGCGCCCGCAGGGATTGTGCGGCGAGCAGAACACCGCGGCATGGATGTTGTTTTGGGCGAGTTTGCACTCCATGTCCTCAAAGTCCATGCGCCACACGCCCCGGTTGTCGAGTTTAAGCGAGCTGTGGACAATGCGATAGCCCGCGGCCTCGATGGACTTGGTAAAGCCGATGTAGGTGGGGCTGTGGACCAGCACCGCATCGCCCGGCTGGACATACGCGCGCAGCGTCGACACGACGCCGCCCAGCACGCCATTTTCGTAGCCGATATGTTCAGGGCTCAAACCTTCGACGCCATTGCGGCGATTCTGCCATTCGATGATGCGATCGAAGTACTCAGCGCGCGGGTTAAAGTAGCCAAACATGGGGTGCTGGGCACGCTGAATGATGTGTTCCTGGACCGTGGGCACCGTGGCAAAATTCATGTCGGCCACCCACATGGGGATGCGGTCGAAGCCCTCGTCGGGTGCGTTCGGAGCCATACCGGGGATCTCGCCCCAAGAGTCAACGGCGATGGAGTCCATGCCGTGGCGGTCGATGATTGAAGTGAAGTCGTATTTCATGCTGGACCCCCGTGCAAAGTAGACTGTTTCGATAGGCGCTATTGTCCACCAGCACGGGCGGTTTTGGCGCGGGGTTTGGCGCTTAATTTGACGGGTGCGGGCGAATGGCTGGTTAGTCTCGCGCGTCGTTGACGGCGACTACGGTTAGCTGGGTTTCATCGACCGTAAACGATATGTCGAGCCCGGCGAAGGCAAGATGATAGACGCGGTTTGGCTCGTGCTTGCTGCCCGCGCGGCGCGGATCTTGGCGAAGGACCTCGACCAAGCCGGGGAGCTTTGCGGGCGAGACCATATCCTGCAGCGCCTGCGGAAACTCAACATCGAGCTCTTGCCACGGAGCATCCTCAATCCAGCCGCCCGTTGCATCCGGGTGGCAGTCCGCAAACGGAATGTAGGGCTTAATGTCGTAGATGGGCGTGCCGTCGCGCAGGTCGGCCCCCAACACATGGATGATGGGACCATCGTCGGTAAGCTCCACGCGGTCGAGCTTGACGCAGGTGAGCCCAATGGAATTAGGGCGAAACGGACTGCGCGTGGCAAAGACGCCCACACGCTCGGCTCCACCCAGGCGCGGCGGACGCACAGTTTTCGACCATTTTGCGTTGGTGCCGGACCTGTCCTGCGTTTTGGCATCGGCGGCTATGTCCTTAGCCGTGCCGCCGGGCGTTCCGTTTTCGAAGCGCCACAGCAGCCACAGGTAAGAGAAGGAGTCCAGACCCTCAACCGCTGCGTTGGAGGCAAATTCCGGCTCAAAAACGATGCGTCCCTGCAGATGAGGCGCCAAAAAGCTGTTGCGCGGGATGCCGAACTTCTGCGGCAGGTCGGTATGTATGTGTGCAATAGGTTCCATGCCGGTCATTGTACGGCATGGAGGCGTGGGGCGTTGCGTGCAATTCTTCGCCGCGGTCCCCCGCCGTGCAACCAACGGTTGCTTGGAAGGGCGTCTGCCGCCGCGTATGCTTAAGCCATCAACCAGCAGAAAGGAGCCGCTATGGCCTTTGCAGAAAAGCTCATTGCCATCCGTCGCGCCCATCACCTTACCCAAGAGCAGCTCGCCGCCAAACTCTTTGTCACGCGCCAAGCCGTCAGCCGTTGGGAGCGCGACGAGGTCACCCCGGGCATCGACATGATGAAGCTCATTGCCGCCGTAACCGGCGAGCCACTGTCCCACCTGCTCGAAATGCCCGAGCATTATTGCCAGAGCTGCGGCATGATACTCACGCCCGACGACTGCGGCACCGATGCCACAGGCGCCACGACCGACCATTACTGCAAGTGGTGCTACGACCACGGCAAGTACACCTACGCCACCACCATGGAGGCGATGATCGAGGACTGTGCCCCGCGCCTGGCGCAAAACACCGGCATGTCGCTCGACGAAGCCGTCTCGCTCATGGGCGCCGTCCTGCCGCAACTGGAGCGCTGGCGCACCGTGCAGGAAAACGAGGAATGCTACGGCGCCGAGGCTCGAGCTCGCTATGGCAATGAGGCTATCGATGCAGCAAACAAAACGTTACTGGATATGGATCCTCAGACATGGAACGACATGAAGGAACTTGAACGCGCCATTTTGGGCCAGCTCTCGATTGCCATGGGCATTGGCGACCCAGAGAGCAACGAAGCCCAAAAACTGGTTACAATGCACCGTCGATGGATTGCTCTCAACTGGGGATGCGAGCCCCAAGACGAGGCGTACCTGGGCCTCGCCCACGGCTATCTTGCCGACCAGCGCTTTGTTGACTATTACGACAAGCCCTGCGGCACCGGAGCCACGGCGTTTCTGGTCCAGGCCATCGAGCCGTCGTTGACGTGCGCATAGACCGCGGCGGCTTTGGGTATTTCAATCAAAACCGCAACCGATTGGAGACCTATGACTACTGATCACGAGCTCGTGCTCTACGTTATGACCGGCTGCCCGTATTGCATAAAGGTCAAGCACTTTCTGGCCGATAACGGCGTGACCATTCCCGAGCGCAATATCTCGACCGACTCCGATGCCGAACAGACACTCATCGCCGTCGGCGGAAAGCGCCAGGTTCCCTGCCTGTTCATCGACGGCAAGCCACTCTACGAATCGAGCGACATCATCGCGTGGGCGCAAGAGAACCTGCTCTAGTACGCGCATCCCGTCCGTCCAAGGCCCCACCCCATACGGCCTAAACATGTACACCAGCATCCAAAGTCAACATTTTTCGACATCTTTGGATGCTGGTGTACAGCTTTTGCGGGTAGTCATGGACGCTCTTAACCGGCTAATGGTGGTGGCGCGCGCAGACGTGGTGTAAGAGCGTCCTGAGGTCCGTCGCTGCAAGTCC
>CABSNR010000005.1:0-73386 GCA_902479145.1 uncultured Collinsella sp. | reverse complement strand
CTCGATGTCGTGCTTCACCCTCAAGTCGACACGCATAAAAAGCCTCCCATTTCTCGTGTCCAAGAAATGGGAGGCAGTTCACAACGTGGTGTGGGTCTATATTTCGTACCTGCGCAAAAAGCTGACGGCGCTTGGTGCCAACGTGGCCATCCTCGCGTCGCGCAATCAGGGGTATTCGCTTGAGGTTGTCGAGGAAGGCGAGCAGGCGTGAGCGTACGCGCGTGGTGCAAACGCATGACGGAGCGGTTTCACGCCGCCACGGGTAGTACGGGGCGGGCAAATGCTGTTGACGCATTGGGCCGCCGCCTGCGTCGCAAGTTTATCCTGGTTGCCATGGGCGCCGTGACCGTGGTGCTCATGCTCATCATCGCCGGCATCAACATCGTCAATTATTCGCATGTCTGTAAAATGGCCGATGCGCGCCTGGACTACATCGTGGCAGGCAAGAACGGCATTGATTGGACGGATGAGCCTAAGACCGATCCCAGCCAGGATATGGGTGCCGGTAAAGTTGCTGCCGGTAACCGAGAGGCCGTTCGCGTGGGGCATTTTGAAGGCATGACGGCGGAGTCTCCCTTCGACACGCGCTACTTTACGGTGTCGATTGCCGGCGGACAGGTGACCGATGTCAACACGGCCCGCATTGCCGCGGTGGGCGCTAAGCGTGCTGCGCACATCGCTGCGGGACTGAATTCCAAGGGTTTGACCTCGGGCTTTTCTGGTAGCTACCGATATACGGCTACGGTTCAGGGCGACGAGACAACCTATGTGTTCGTCGACTGTTCACGCGAGCTTGCAAGCTTCCATTCGTTTTTGAGCGCGAGCGTGGCCATCAGCTGCATTGGCTGGCTGGCAGTATTGGCGATTGTGACGGTGGCCTCGGGTGCGGTGATTCGGCCGATGGTCGAAAGTTATAGCAAGCAGAAACGCTTCATTACCGACGCGAGCCACGAGATCAAGACGCCGCTGGCTGTAATTGACGCCGCCAACGAGGTGCAAGAGATCGAGAGCGGCGAGAGCGAGTGGACGCAGAGCATTCACGAGCAGGTCGCGCGGCTGACGGCGCTCACGGAGCGTCTGGTATTTTTAGCTCGCATGGACGAGGGCTCGGCGGGCTTTACCATGACATCGATCGATCTTTCGGAGGCCGTGGACAAGGCGGCGGCGCCGTTTGAGTCGGTGGCGGTTTCGCGCGGCAAGCGTCTGTCGATGTCGATTGCGAGTGGCGTGCGGGCCCATGCCGACGCTGCGGCGGTGGCGCAGGTGGTTGAGTTGCTGCTGGATAACGCCACACGCTACGCAAGCGAGGGCAGCGTGATTGAGCTAAGCCTGCGCGCAGCCTCGCGCGGTCAGGGTAAGGGCGCCGCCGAACTTGTCGTATCGAACGCCGTGGACGAGCTGCCCGAAGGCGACCTGGATCGATTGTTCGACCGCTTCTATCGCGCGGACGTGTCGCGCAGCTCCAAGACAGGCGGTTCGGGCGTGGGCCTATCTGTGGTGCGAGCCATCGCCGAGGCCCATGGCGGGAGCGCTTCTGTCTGCGGCCACGGCAACCAGATCGCTTTCACCGTCCGCCTCTAAAACCTGCCATAAAGGGACAGGTTTATTTTGGCAGCTTTGATCTGGGGAAACGCCGGCGGGAGAGGGCGTGGGCGGAGGCTGTGTTCCGGTTTGACGTCTCGGAATAGGATTGCCTTTCCGCGTGACTGAGCCTAAGCGCCGGGACAGCGGCAGGACGGCCTTCTGCGCTCACTCTTGCAGGGCGTAGATCGACTTATCCATGTTGAACAGGTAAGTCACGACGCAGACAATAAAGAGCCCGGCAAAGCCGGCACCCATGCCGATAAGCAAAAACGTGTTGCCGGGGTTTCGGAAAGGTAGACGCCGCCCGATCCAATGTGAGACGGTTGCACCGATCTGCACGGCAACGTCAAAACACAAGCGTTAACTGCGCGCCCTGCTCAACGGGCTGCTCCTTGTGCTCACTCAGAAGGACCATTCGGTCTTCGTATTGCTTTTCGGTCATTTCGATAACGGTGACCTCTCCAGCGCTTGGAAGATTCAGCTTAAGGCGAGCGATATGTGCCGCTGCGGATTCGCGAGTCACCAACAGGCGCGAATACACCGAAAACTGCTCCATATGGTATCCGTCGCTAATCAGAAACTTTCGAAAGTCGCTATACTGCCGACGTTCGGCCTTGCTTCCCGTTGGAAGATCGAACAGAACCAATAACCTCATAACTCTCATGGCTCCTCCCTATTCAACAGTTACCATCTCGAGCCCTTTTAGCTCGGGCAACAACAGCCTCTTAGGATCCTTTTCGAGAACGGCAGTTCTGAGTGATGAGAGCGTTGTCTCTATGCACTGCTGACAGCCGCAACGTTTTCCGTCGATAGTCATGACGTGCTCAAATACGCGGGCGAGCAACGCTTTGTCGCGCTGGCCTAAAGGCTCTGCAACGCCGTAGCTCATAACAATTAGATCGACGAGAGGGCGGAACGGTTCAATAAGATCGTCGACAAGATTAAACGCGTTGTAAACGCTGTGATGGTGAAGCCCCTGGGATACGAGCCATCCACCGCCAACGGCTGCTCTTCCGATGCCCGCGCGCAAGACGTTGTACCCGTAGTCGAGAGCGGAGCTTTGCATACTGTTGCGTCTTGTTCCATCGGTAATGAGGGCTTTAAAGTACGCGGAGGCAGCCGCGCCTTCTCGATTGTCCGTGTCGCCCGAAAGAACGGTTTTGGCATAAGAGGGGAGAGGGCCTGTAGACAACCCCATTTCTGTGAGAACCGCCGCTTGGTTGAGTATCTTTGCCTGAACGATTCGTTTCCAAAGCTGCTTTTTAAACGGAAGGCTCATGGCAAGCTGATCCTCGACGATGCGCGCATGGCGCGAATGGGCGCCCATGGGGAGCATGAGACCATTGGGCATATGATCGCGCCCGCAGATCATGACGCCTATGCCTGCGTCGTTAAGCTGCGACATGCAGGCGACCGTCATCGTGGTTTGATGGGATTCGACGATGACGACCCAAATGTCCTCGAGGGGAATGGTGGAGCTGCGGTCGTCCACGCTGATCATCAATAGGCCATTCCTGATGCAGAGGTGGGCCTTGCTCTGGATAAGTATTGTCCGTTGGGCCATTTTGTCGACGACCTTCCCTGCATTAGCGTTACAATACAGCTAAGTCGAAAGCAGCTCACCTTGGGGAAGGGCGCGGCTCCAGACAAGGGGAGCCACTTAAGTGGCTTACCCGTAAAGTAACCCCCGTTCAATCTTCGGATTGGGCGGGGCGAACTTTTTTGGGTGAGTGTTAGCCAGTATTCCGTAAACGGTAGCTATGAATAGCATTTAGGCGGGTCCTTTTGAGCGTTTTTTCGCCTAAGGATTGATTCGATTGTGAAGAAAAGTACATAAATTGCTGTGCCGAATACGGCTCTTTTCTTGCGTGAAGCGCGACGTGCCGACGCTTTTTGTCTCAAAAAAATGAATCGCAGATGTAGATCTGAGGTCGAATCAGTCTTCTTTTTTTGAGGCTTGAAACAGAAAAGCCCCTGTTAAAGGGGCTTTTCTGTGCGCACATAGCGTATCACCTTGGGGAAGGGCGCGTGCTCAAGACCCACCCTTGCGGCGCATGACGACCTTGCGGAGCGTATCACCTTGGGGAAGGGCGCGTGCTCAAGACTAAAGACGATCTCACGCTTGTCGACTTCCATAGCGTATCACCTTGGGGAAGGGCGCGTGCTCAAGACACTGGTTCCAGACGCAATCAACTTGGCAAAAGCGTATCACCTTGGGGAAGGGCGCGTGCTCAAGACTGGTCGGGGTGCGCCTTGAGACGGCCGGTAAGCGTATCACCTTGGGGAAGGGCGCGTGCTCAAGACAATAGGCAATCGCTTACCTGTTACTGATTAAGCGTATCACCTTGGGGAAGGGCGCGTGCTCAAGACTAGAGATAGTCCATACATACACACAACGGCAGCGTATCACCTTGGGGAAGGGCGCGTGCTCAAGACCTTACCAGCGAGGAAGTTGCGTATGCGTGGGAGCGTATCACCTTGGGGAAGGGCGCGTGCTCAAGACTAGGCCACCGTCCTGTTCTCGGTGAGTCCAAGCGTATCACCTTGGGGAAGGGCGCGTGCTCAAGACATGCCAACCAAACAAACCATGTTGAACAGCAGCGTATCACCTTGGGGAAGGGCGCGTGCTCAAGACTTCGGGGTCGACCTTGGCTATTGCATAATCAGCGTATCACCTTGGGGAAGGGCGCGTGCTCAAGACTCAACCGCATTTTCGATAGCATCTGCCCGAAGCGTATCACCTTGGGGAAGGGCGCGTGCTCAAGACTCCGCTGTAGGGCGCTCCACCCTCGCCAGAAGCGTATCACCTTGGGGAAGGGCGCGTGCTCAAGACTTCAAAAGCAGCTACGTGCGTAAGACTGTCAGCGTATCACCTTGGGGAAGGGCGCGTGCTCAAGACTTTGGCGGCACGGGCCTGTCAGGCTCACATAGCGTATCACCTTGGGGAAGGGCGCGTGCTCAAGACCATAGGCGGGAACACTATCCCACGCCTTTTAGCGTATCACCTTGGGGAAGGGTACGCGCTCAAGACATCTTCACGAACTTGTCGTAGCCCTTCTCGAGCGCATCGCTTCGGGAAGGGCTACGACAAAGACCTTTGCATTTTTCAACATTCATTGACGATATGGGGTCGGTTGATATGTCGCATGTCGAGGGTGGTATGACTGGGGCGCCTGTTTGAGTTGAGGTGCTGCTTCGATAGCGTGAACTAATTCGCTTTCAGCTCAGAATTAATAAGGGATACGCTTAGGCTAATCGGATGTCTTTTCTAGTTGAGAATGTGCCCTATTCGGATCGGATACCGAATAGGGCGCGGAGCTATTTATTAGTGCATGATTATGGACTCGCGAATTATGGCGGGAGCCAGTTTGTTGTCCAACTTGACAACGGTGGGACAGCCTAGGGCTTCTTTAGTGAGCCTGTCGACAAACGACCAGTTTGCATTTGCGATGTTGTAGCCGCTAAACCGCCCCATAAAATCGCCGATTTGTACCAGATCACCCAGATATATCTCCAGCGGCGGTTTTTTCATAGCGCTTTCGGGCACGGGCTTCCAGGCTTTTCGGCCAGTATGCGCCTTCGCAATCCTGGGAACATACGTCCCATCCTTAAGTGCAGGAATATCCGCCTTGTAGACCGGGTCTGCGTACCAAGCGCCCTGCCCCTTCTTGGCCTCCGGGTCATGCCAGAGCCTCAGACACAGCATTTCGCTCACCTTGATGACCGACTTTTCGTCTAATGACACAACGGCGTTGCCCATGACGATGTCCTTATCGGAGCTCGCCTTGCGAGCAATGTCTTTGCCCTGTGCATTAACGCCGGCATAGCGATAGACCGTCTGCTCGAACAACTCGCCCTTTCCCTTACGCGGAACAAAGCGCGTGGGTACGACGAAATCGTGCGCCGCACGTACTTCGTTCGCAAAGGTTTCCCAGGGCATAACACTTTCGAGAGCCTTCATGATGGCATCGCGGCGTTGGGTCTCGTTCATACCTCTGGTTATGCTCCAGTGTGTCTCTTGGTTGATTCGAGCGGTTTTAATCACGAGGCTTCGACTACATGCTGCAATCACACAAGCATCGGTGGCATGGTGACGATCGTCCGAGCGGTCTTTTTCGCCATTCGAACCAAAGTTAAGCCCCCACCTGCGACGCAGCCATGCGGTCGCTCTGCCAGTGGTGGGAACAACATGTGCCTTTGCGCCATCATCGGGGAACAGTAGGCAGTCGGCGAGGTAAGCGCATGCTTCTCGCGACATATAGGCGGTGTCGGTGAAGCTGCGTGCTAAGAATTCGCCTTCCTTGGTGTCAAGGTCTTTTTCCAGCAGGAAGTTCTTTTTGCGACGGCTGAGTTTCTGGTTTTCCTGAACGCGACGCTCAAAAGCATCCCATGAAGGCGCGCCGTCGTGGGACATCCATTCGTAAGGTGTCTGTTCGCGTTTGTCCTGATTGCTTTTGGCGAGGACTAGGACTTTGTTGTTGCGAGAGTTTTCTCCCGTGCGAGAGAACGGCAGGATGTGGTCGATCTGCGTGTAAGTGTCGTCGCTAATTAGGCGATCGACTTCGATTTTAGCGCCCGTGTAAAGATCGAAGCATTCCTGCTCTTCCCACAGGCGGTACTTCTCTATCTGTTTGCCCGTGACCTCATCTGCCGTGCAGCCACGCAGTTCAGCGATTTGTCCGGCAATGCGCTCACGATTTTTCTCATTCTTCTTATTGGCCTTGGCAATCTCGTCTTTTGCGCGCTGAGGCAACCTGAGCTCTCGATCAAGCTCAACGTGGATTTCGTTTGGCACGCCCCACTTGCGGCAGACGGCGTTGACCACTTTTCGCATTTGCGACATGGAACGAATGACGACGGGATTGTTATTTGTCCGACCGGTAAGTTCGATCCAGGTCTCATAGGGCATCAGACGATCGGAGCGCTCGAGCTGGGCGCCAGCGATGCGAAGTCCCAGCAGGCCGCAGTCATTTTCGGCCTGTGTAAGGTTGAGGACCTCGGGCTCCTCGAGGCAATCGAGCAGCATGTCGAGTGCTTTTTTGGAACGGTTGCCATAGCCGTTAAGAGCTTTGGATGAATAGGGAAGCCTACAAAGCGCCTCGATCTCCGCTTCCGAGAACGGCAACCCCTGAAGCTGCTCTTGGAGTACGGGAAGGGCCGAGGAATATGCCACCGCCTCCATAACGGCATCGGCGAGATTGCGGTCATCGCGCAAACGCTGCAGGAGAATGGGGTTGGCCGCATTGAGGGTATTGCGGAGCACGCGCCATCCCTTGGGCTTGTACACCTCTCGCGTTTTTTCGTCGGCGGCTGGAACTCCCTTAAAGTAATCGCCGGAACTAAGGTCGAGCGCTTTTCTGAGGGCGCCGAATTTAACAGCACAATCTTTGTTGCCTCGAATTGGTTCGCACGAGAACAGGATTGCAATGCACTCATCACGCTCCGTTGCGCTCAGGGCGCGAGAGGTCCCGTTTTCGTGGATGATGGTGATGTTGCCGAGTGCTCCATAGGCTGAAACAAGTTCGCTCGTAAGCGTGCAGCGTGCGGCTCGTTTTTCTGTTGGGAAGTATGAGCAGTGGCCAACGAGGTCGTACGTGCGGCGGTCGAAGTCTTTGCGCGAACGCTCCCAATCGCAAACCTCGATATATGCGGCCTCAAATTCCGGCGAAGCGTATTTGGAGCCAAAGGAGCGTTGAGCATCAAATAGGATATGAGTTTCTTCGATAAGCTGGGCGTGCGTTACACACTTGTCGTAATTGCCGCCACGATTGCGACTTTGAGGTTGCCAAGCGAGCCATTCGCCAACGGTGCGGCACGAGGTCTCCGCAATTGCCTCCTTGTTGGCCGCAAGGGCGGATAGAACCTTGCCGCCTTCGCTTGATTTATCCTGATTGCCTTCTCCGTGGGGGATGTATCCACGGCGCTTGCAGAGGGAGTATAGGACTAGTGCCCACTCGCGATCGTTGAGCAGGCGGTCAAGGCCATCAACACGAAGCTTGAGCGGCTGCTTGTCGCCTTTTGTGGTGTGGAGGTACTCTTTGGTGGCGTCTTGGGGGATGAGGCCATAAGCCTTGAGGACTTGGAGACAGTGCTTCAAGCGCGCCTGGGTACGGTCAATGTTTCGACGGGTAGAGCGGAATCCCCTGCGAATAACCGCAAGGCTTTGTCCCGTTTTAGGATGAGTTGGAGAGTCAAATAATCTGACGCCCAAATCCAGGATTTCATGATTGGCCGTGTCGATAAGTGCGAATCCGCAGCTTGCAATTCCTGGATCCATGCCAAGCACAAGATGCCTGGGAAGTCCGAGCTTCCCAATTTCGCGATTGATGGTGATCTCCATGGAGCACCCCTCTCTAATAAGAACTCTAGAGAACAGTACCATCGCGTGAGGACATGGGTCGAGCTTGTTAGCCGAGCGGTCATTTTGTTAGGCAAACGGAAACGATTTATGCAGCCTTACATATCGGTTTCCGGATGATGCCGTTTGCTGAAATTGAATCCCGACTGGATCCCGCCCTGAGATTGAATGGCGGAACGAGCTCTTCGGACGCGCTGCCAAGTTAAAATCACCCAATAAGCTACGCCCACGGAGCCGTCTCGCGCCAGTTTTTGCAAAAGCCGACTTTTTCTAGCGGAATGTCGCTGAACTTCGTGATTAACTCTTCAAGGTTGTGCCGCCATTGGGCCGATTCGCCAATGCTCTCTAGCATGTAGTAAAGAACGGCTAAGACGGCAAAGGTCTTGTCGTTGGAGCCTTGAAATCCTTTCCACGCTTTGGGAATTATGGGCTTTACGCCCCATGTTCTGTTCCAAACTCTAGAGTGATGACAGCAAGCATTTCTGGAGACGCGGAGTACAGAAATCCAATTCTTGAGGATGGGAACTCTCACGCCAAACTCGTTTGCAATTGTTGCTTTCGTTTGTGGTGACATTTCAGAATAAAGCAGTTCAATCGTGCCCATCGTGACGCATTCCACCATCATCCAATAGGGCGGCAGCTCCTGCTCGTCACCATATTTGGCCACAAAATGTTTAATGTACTGTTCGTTTTTCTTTGCAGCAGAGAATTCTCTCTTGAGCCTCGTTATGGCGACATCTGGGTAACAGAAAGGCCCGCATTCTTCAGAGGCAAGATAGGCAATTCTGCTTCTGAGGTAGATCTCAATTCTGCCGACCGCATCAAACATTAACTGCCGGAGGGCTCGGTCAAATTCATACGTGCAGATGATGGTTTCGAATGTCGTGCCTTCGCGAAAGATGGTAATCCCGGACTTGCATTTGGTTTTGTAGGGAAACCAGTAGGCCGACAGCCTGTAGTAGCCGACTTCGACCAAAGCTCGCTCGAGTTTGCTTTGATCGGAGCACTTAAGACCCTTGTTTTCTGTCAATAGTGCTATCTGTTCGTTGATGGATATCCACGACTTCTGGTATTTCATTTAAGCCTCTTGATATAAAAAGAGCTGGAGTTGCGCATCGTTGAGAGGCTTTCCAGCTTTAGCAACACAAGATTATAAGATACGATGGCCTCCGTCAAGGAAACTGCCGGATGACCTTGGGGTAGTTGGTTGACTGGCCTAAAACCTGATGCGCGGGGCGGCGCTCCATGCTATTCAGCGCGCTTGATAGGATGACGAACCACAGTCTTTAGTTTCTCCGGTGCACATTTGCGTGGATCGGAGAGATAGATTTCGTGATGTAGACGGGTGTCTGAGAAGTCGGGGACATAGCCCTGCTCGGTCGCATATTCATGTATGGCGTCTACGGTCGCAGGCTCGCTGTCATAGGGCCCGGTGTGCATGCATTGAACGCAGAGACCCTCGTCAACTTTAAGCAGCTCGACGGCGGAAAAGTCCAGCTTCTTTTTGGTCGTGGCTTCCGCGACTGCCCAGTCAAAGTCATCTAGGGTGACGAAATCGGGCAGGCGGATGCACGAGATAAAGTTGAAATCGTCCTTGCGTACATAATCGATGTCGCCACTCGGGGAGTCTTGCCACCAGAAACCCTCGAGCGGCGGTACCACAAAGTCGAAATAGCCCTCGATGTTCCTCGAACCTTTCTTTGACATCTTGATGGTATAGGCGATGCCGTAAAGCAATGGCAGGGCGCTTTGATACTCGCCACCTTCGGTATTTGGGTCGCCCTTGCCGCGCACGGCGACATAGCTCATGGGCGGGACGGTTACGATACTCGGCTTGCCTGCGGGCTTGTACAGCTCCTTGCATTCCTTCTTGAAATCGTACGCCATATCGGTCGCCTTTCTGCGTATATGCCTGTGTAGCTGCCAGCATCATATCATAGAAAACGAACAGTTGTTCGAATTACTTGATTGATAGATTGAGTTGCGCATGCGGCGTTTAACAGACCACCCCGATTCCGCCGATAACCCATTTACCGCACTGTCGTCCTGCCTGCACCCGCCATTCTCCCATATAAAACCTGCCAAAATGAACCTGTCCCTTTTTGGTTGGTGCGAAATGGGTAATACTAAAGAGATATCCGACCAGATGGGAACCGATCGATGGCCTATATCGAATTCAAAGACGTCATCAAGGCGTACGGCGAGGGCGATGCCCGCATTCACGCGCTCGACGGCGCGAGCTTTACCGTTGAGCGCGGCGAGCTCGCCATTATCCTGGGCGCCTCGGGTGCCGGCAAGACCACGGCGCTCAACATTCTGGGTGGCATGGATACGGCGACCTCCGGCACCGTGACGGTGGACGGGCGCGACGTGAGCTCCGCCAACGAGGCGCAGCTCGTGGAGTACCGCCGCGCCGACGTCGGCTTTGTCTTCCAGTTCTACAATTTGGTCCCCAACTTGACGGCGCTCGAAAACGTTGAGCTTGCAGCGCAAATCTGCCCCGATTCACTCGATGCCGAGCAAACGCTTTGCCAGGTTGGCCTGGGCGAGCGCCTCGCCAACTTCCCCGCGCAGCTTTCGGGTGGCGAACAGCAGCGCGTGTCTATTGCCCGCGCACTGGCCAAGAATCCCAAGCTGCTTCTGTGCGACGAGCCCACGGGTGCACTCGACTACAAAACCGGCAAGCAGATCTTGCAGCTGCTACAGGACACTTGCCGCAAGCAGGGCATTACGGTCATTATCATCACCCACAACTCCGCGCTGGCGCCCATGGCCGATCGCCTGATCCGCTTTAAGAGCGGCCGCGTGGAGAGCGAGACGGTCCAGCAAAATCCCGTGCCTATCGAGACGATCGAGTGGTAGCGCCCATGGACCAAGATCGCCAAAACAGCCAAAACCACGATACGGAGCACGCGGGTCGCGACCGGGAGTTCGCGACCTACCGCACCGCTCAAAGCTCAAACGATATGGTGCCGACGGTTTTTCGCCGTGGCATCTACCGCACGATTCGGGGCAGTCTTAAGCGCTTCTTGTCAATCGTGGTCATCACCGCGCTTGGCGTGAGCGTGATGTGCGGCCTTAAGGCGGGCTGCGAGGATTTGTGCGATTCGGTTGACGCCTACTTTGACCAGCAGAATGTCTATGACATTAACGTGCAGTCGACCTATGGCCTTACACGCGACGATCTTGCGGCTATCCAAGAGGTCGACGGCGTCGAGACGGCCGAGGGCATCTACACCGAGACCGCCTACACCGCCGTAGGCACAACGCGCGAGCGCGTGGTCGTGCAGAGCCTTTCCAAGGAGAATATCGATCAGCCGGTGCTGGTGAGCGGTACGCTGCCCGAGGCATCGGATGAGGTGGCGGTAACTTCGAAGTTCCTGAAGGCTTCGGGCAAAAAGCTCGGCGATACCGTGAGTTTTGCCGCCAATGACGCAAGTTCGTCGAACCAAAGTGCCAAGGATCAGTTTGCCGCGGGCGATTACACCATTACGGCCGAGGTCCTCGACCCCACCGACGTGAGCTCCGACTCGACCGTCAACGCCTTTCGTGCTGCTTCGGCGGCGGACTATAAGTTCTATGTGAGCGAGGATGCCACGACATCTTCTTCCTACTCCGCGGTCCACGTGATCGTCGAGGGAGCCAAGAGTCTCAACTCCTATTCGGATGCCTACGCGGCAAAGATCAACGAGGTCAAAGGTAATATCGAGAAGATCCGCGAGGAGCGTGAGAAGGCGCGCGCTCAGGAGCTGACGGTCGACACGCCGGCAAGCTTGGATACGGCCGAGCGCGAGGCGAATATGCTCTTTGGGATTGAACAGGGCAACATCAATCGCATGGCCGAGGGCAGCGAGGAGCGCGTCCAGGCTCAGGCCGAGTTGGACCAGCGCCGCGCCGCCGCTGACCAGCAGTTTGCCGATGCCCGCGCCGAGCTTTCCGATCTGGGCGAATGCACTTGGTACATCCAGGACCGCGGTAACATCGCAAGCTACTCGAGCGTCGAGAGCGACAGTTCTTCGATCGAGGCCATCGCCACGGTTTTCCCATTTATCTTCTTTGTCGTCGCCGTGCTCATCAGCCTTACCACCGCCACGCGTATGGTGGAGGAGGAGCGCACGCTTATTGGCCTGTACAAGGCGCTCGGCTATTCACGTGGGCGTATCCTGTCCAAATACGTGGACTATGCACTGTGGGCCTGCCTGATCGGCGGCGTGCTCGGCAACATCATCGGATTTGTGGGCCTGCCGCTGTTCCTGTTTACGGTGTTCGACGACATGTACTCGCTGCCCCAGATGCTGCTTTCGTACGACATCGTGTCCTCAATCGTGTCGGTGGCGCTGTTTGCCGTGGGCGTGGTGGGCGCTACGATTATCGCCTGCCGCCACGAGATGGCCGAGACCCCAGCCTCGCTCATGCGTCCCAAGGCCCCGCGTGCTGGCTCGCGCATCTTGCTTGAGCGCATCGGCTTTATCTGGCACCGCATGGGCTTTTTGAACAAGGTGGCGGCGCGTAACCTGTTCCGCTACAAAAAGCGCGCCTTTATGACCATCTTCGGTATCGCCGGCTGCACGGCGCTCGTGATCTGCGGTATGGGCATCCGCGATACGTCGGTGGCGCTTTCGCCCAAACAGTACGGGCATATCACGCGCTATGACTTGCTGGCGGTCGCCAATCCCGACGATTTTTCGCAGACGTGCGCGGCGTTGGATGAGCGCAACGCGGCCAATGATTCCAACGTGACCGTGACTTCGACGCTGCCGATTATGACCGACAACGTCACCTTTACATTCGGCGGAAAGAGCGAGACCGTGCAGCTGATCGTGGTGCCCGATGACCGCACGAACGACCTGGACGACTACGTGCGCCTGGAGGACGAGTCCAAAGAACCGCTGTCTTTGCGTGACGGGGATGTGTATTTGAGCAAGAGCTCTCAGCTGGTGCTGGGGATTCAGCCGGGCGATACGGCGCACGTCCAGGATTCGTCGCTCAATGTTGCCAAGGTCAAAGTCAGTGACATTTCGCTCAACTATCTGGGCAACACGCTTTACATGACGCAGGGCACCTATGAGCGCGCGTTTGGTCGAAGTGCACGCCTTAACGGTATCTTTGTGCTGCTTAAGGGCTCGCCGGCCGACCAGATTGCGTTTAGCAAGAATCTTAAGAGTGACGGTTGGCTTACGATTTCGAGTACGGCCGAGCATTGGGAGAACTATGAAGCGAACTTTACGATTATCAATTCGGTCGTGGTGCTCGTGACCTTTATGGCGGCGTGCCTGTCGTTTGTGGTGGTGTTTACGCTGTCCAACACGAATATCTCCGAGCGCGAACGCGAGCTGGCGACCATCAAGGTGCTGGGCTTCCGCCGTGGTGAGGTGCACCATTACGTCAACAAGGAGACGTTGATCCTCACGGCGATTGGCGCTGCGCTGGGCGTGCCGCTGGGCGGCTTGCTGGCCGAGAGCTTTACCTACATTTTGCAGATGCCGTCGCTGTATTTTGATGTTGAGGTCGAGCCGCTGAGCTACGTGCTATCCGTGTTGCTGGCCTTTGCCTTTACGTTTATCGTTAACCTCGCTACCAATCGTACCCTCAACAAGATCGACATGGTCGGCGCCCTCAAGAGTGCCGAGTAGTCTGCCAAAAAGGGACAGGTTTATTTTGGCAGGTTTTATCTGGGCAAACGCCGGACAACCATTAGGTGGTCCGGCGTTTGTTGCTTTGCTATCTTCTGCTCGCAGGCGCGGATGAGAGGCTCTCTTTAGCCTTCGAGATTGGGCTTGAATGGGTCGTATGCCACAAAACGGGCCTATCTACTACGTTTAATTGGATACCCTCAACCATGCCGGGAAAACGAAAAATAAAACCGCAGGTAGAAGGCCTGTCGATTTTCGAAAAAGGCGGTCATGGTTGGCCCCATCGAGTTAAACGTAGTAGATAGGCCCTTTTCGTGGCGGACCATCAAACGAACGCCGACGCTTGTGCTGTAGCCGCTCCGATCATTCGTAAGTTGCGGTGGAATAGTTCCTAAACTCGACTACTCAAGGCTAAAACCGGAACTATATCACCACAACTTGGAAGGGGCGGGCGGTACCGGATGAGTGTTGCTGGCGGGTTAGGGCGGTTTAGGCCTGTTTGCGGTGCTTCCATTGCTTGCGGCACCAGCGCATGAGTGCCTTTATGACGGGAATCGTGATGAGGATGGCCCATGCGGGATGGGGCTGCCCCAAGCAAAGCCACATATAGAGAAACCATGCAATGGCGGCTGCTGGATAGACGCATTCAATGAGCTTTGACAAATGGCGTCGATCGATAAAGTCGCCAAGCGCGTAATAGACGGGAATCAAAAAGACGAGCAAGAGCCCCATGCCCCATGTGCCGTAGACAATGCCGAGCACCAGATAGGCGAGGGCGACAAGCGCGGGGAAGGGGAATTTGTTCCATGTACGTCCGACCTTGGTGTGGAAATGCTTGCCATGATGGTCGAGCTTGTCGTGTGCTTCCTTCCAGCTGGAAAACGTCTCGCCGTCGATGGTGACGGTGCCGTCGTCATTGGTATGCACACTATGTCCATCGTCCTCAAGCGTATCGATATGCAATCCGCCCGGCCCCACATGGACCTCTTCACCCTTGCGCTCGTTAGCCACATGGATGCCATTCCAGCCAACATGAACCTCTTTGCCTTTGTTGGGATCAATAACGTGGATGCCGCGCGCGAGGGAAATATCGACAAGTGGCTTATCGCTGCAATCAGCGTGCTCAGCAGAAGCCTCAGCCCCTTCAGCCTTATCTGAAGCTTTGGTGCCGGCGTTGCTGTTCTGAGCCTCATCATCAGCGCTAGCCACCGCCTCCCCATACAGCAGCTCATCCAGCGACACGCCATACAGCGCGGCGAGCGCAATAAGGTTATCGGTATCGGGCGAGGATTCGCTGCGCTCCCATTTACTGACAGCCTGACGACTCACACCCAGCTGAGCGGCAAGCGCCTCCTGAGAAAGCCCGGCAGCCTTGCGGCGATCGACGAGGCGCTGCGCCATCGCAAGATCCATGGTAGTTCCTTTCATGTGGTGACCGTAATCGAATGAGCCGAGTATGCTGAGAACAACCGGTAGCGACCACCATTTCTAGTTAGAATCTGCTCCAACCCTACCGCAACTACCGGTAGCAACCCCTAACGACCAGCCATTTCAGGACAAATATCAGTGCTACTCTCAGCTAAGAGCCTGCAACATCCCAAAATCTCAGCCCACGCACTTGCAGCAAGAAGACGAATAGCTTCGGCCTCCCTAGTTACCGCAGGAGGCCCCAGGGCTTACCTCCCAAATCTTTCCGCAGGACGGAAGGACCCCGCCGCGCGAAGCGCACGGCGGGGTCCTGACATGTCCGAGGACGATTTGGGAGGTAAGCCCTGGGGCCTCCGATGGGGGCGGTTCCAGCCGAGGCTATTCGTCGCCGAAGCTGATGCCCAACGCCTTGGCCTCGCGCACCAGATCGCTCTGGGGGTCGACATACTTGAGCTTGCCGGCGACATCCTCGAGCGGCATGTGGCACATCTTGCCGTCACGCAGGGCAATCATGTAGCCAAACTCGCCACGCAGGCAGCCAAGCGCGGCCTCGACGCCGCACTGGGTCGCAAAGATGCGGTCCTGAGCGTCGGGCTGGCCACCGCGCTGCGTGTGACCGGGGATGGCGACGCGGGTCTCGCGACCGGTCTTGGCTTCGATCTCCTTGGCGATGTCGTACACGATTGACGGGCTCGTGCGCTCGGCGAGCTTCTTCTTGTACTCCTTCTTGGACAGTGCCGCGTCCTCTTTGGAGATGGCGCCCTCGGCGACGGCCACGATGGTAAAGCGGCTGCCGGTCTCCATGCGATGCTCAATGGTCTTGATGACGTTATCCATGTCGTAGGGAATCTCGGGAATCAAGATGACATCTGCGCCGCCCGCGACGCCGGCATACAGCGGGATCCAGCCAACCTTGTGGCCCATGATCTCGATAACGAACACGCGCCCGTGACTCGACGCGGTGGTGTGGATGTCGTCGATGCACTTGGTAGCGACGTCGATGGCGCTCGTAAAGCCAAACGTCAACTCGGTGCCCCAGGTGTCGTTATCGATGGTCTTGGGCAGGGCGATAACGTTGAGGCCCTCTTCGCGCAGGCGGTTGGCGGTCTTGGTGGAGCCGTTGCCGCCCAGCATAAACAGGCAGTCAAGCTGCAGCTTATGATAGGTGTGGACCATTGCGGGCACCTTCTCGACGCCATCGGCCTCGGGAGTATCCAGGCGCTTGAACGGCGTGCGGCTCGTGCCCAGGATGGTGCCGCCGCGGGTGAGAATGCCGCTAAAATCGGCGGGCGACATGACGCGGAACCTGCTGTAGATAAGGCCCTGGTAGCCATCCTCAAAACCATAGATCTCGATAGGTTCTTCGCTATTGGTCATAAGCGTTTTGACAATGCCGCGCATGGTGGCGTTGAGCGCCTGGCAGTCGCCGCCACTGGTAAGAAGACCGATCCTAAGCATGATGAATCCTTCCGGGCAAGTTATAACATGCGCATAAGTTTACCCCCGCACACTGTTGATACGGGGGTAAACGTGTTAGCTCAAGCGTATAGAAATGTAAGCAACGTCAGGCGAGCGTAAGGTTGACGGGCCTGGCTTCTTACAGTGCGAAGGCGTCGACGTCGCCCCAGTGGCGGCGCAGCGTGATGGCGGCGGCGGGTTCGGTATTGTCAAAGACGACCGACCATTGCGTATTGCTGGTGATGTCTTCCGGATTGGGCTCTTGCGCTGCGGCGCGCAGGGCCTTCCAAGCGACTACCTCGTCTTGGGCACCGACATGGGCGTCAAGGACATCGACGATTGCGACGGCGCGCTCTTTACCATGGCCCAGCTCGCCATTCTTTTGGTTGGGCAGCACTTCGTCGCCATAGCAGGCGTAGAAGTTCGTAACCTGGCGTACAGGAGTCGCTTTGAAAGCGCGGTCCGGATCGTGCGGATCCCACTCTACCACGCGCGCGTCACCGGCGACGTCGTTGATAAAGAAGTGGTAATCGCGTCCTGCCATGGCGTGCATGTCGTAGGCGGAAAGCAGGTCGACAGCTTCTTGCGTGGTGGCGGCACGGTCGAGCACTAGGCGGATGGCGAGCGAGGTATTGATGACGGGGCGTTGCGTGTCCTGGTCACAGGGCTTGGAATCCAAGGTGAGTACGGCAATGGACACGCCGCATTCGTTAACACCGTCGAGCTGGGCAAACGGTCCCATGAGTGCGGCGGCGCGTCCGGCGACGGAGCCAAGCGGAGTGTTGGCGCCCAGGTTATTGAGGGCCGCAAAGCCGATGGAGGCATAGCCGCCGCGTGGGTGATTGCGCACCAGCAGCGCCGAGGTGTCGTCCTTAAAGTCGTAATTGCGACCGGTGCGCACGCGGCCTTCGGCATCTACGGCGACAAAAGCGCTGCAGGCAAACTGGGGCGCCTGGACATGCGCCGGCACGCCGGGCAACACCTGCGCCACCACAGCATCGATGTAGGCCTGGTCGTCGCGCACATCGGCGGCGATGATGCGGTCAAGGTCGTAGTCGTAAGCGATGTCGATGCCGTACAGGTCATAGCCATCCGCATAATCGGTTAAGCGTTTGAGCGACGCGGCGGACTTGATTTGCTTGCGGTAAACGATGCCGGCGGCAGCGGCAAGGCCGACGGCGACACCCGCGACACCGCAGGCGATGGCAATGTTACGTGGCTTCATGACGGCTCCTCTCGTCCTGTTAGCGTAATTGTCGCAAAAGGAGCGCGGGCATGATGGCTCAACTTGGTGGGCAACGCGGAATTAAGCACGGAATGAAGAGTGCGGCGCTGGCGTGGCGGGGTATGCTGGAGGGGACCATCAACCCAGCGAAAGGGGAGAGCATGACGGATCAGGAAGCGCCCGAGTGCGCGCATGTGACGGCCGACGATATCGAGGCTGCCAACGATCTCATCGACTTTATCGAGGCATGCCCCAGCATGTTCCATACGGCAGCGACCATTATGGCCGAGCTCGACGAGGCGGGCTTTACCTACCTGCCCGAGAACGCGGCGTGGGACATCGAGCCGGGCGGTCGCTATTACACGCAGCGCAACACCTCGAGCGTTATTGCCTTTAAGGTGGGCGAGGATCTGGCTGCTACGTGGGGCGAGGACGGCGTTGCCGGCGACTATCATTTTCAGCTCACGGCGTCGCACAGCGATTCTCCGACGTTTAAGGTCAAGGCCGTGCCCGAACTCGGCGGCGCGGGCGAGACGCTGCGCCTGAACACCGAGGCCTACGGCGGCATGATTGACTACACTTGGTTCGATCGCCCGCTGGCGCTCGCGGGCCGCGTGCTGGTGCGCGAAGGCGACCGTATTGAGAGCCGCCTGCTTGCCACCGAGCGCGAGGTCGCTATCATTCCGAGCCTTGCTATCCATATGAACCGCGGCGTTAACGAGGGCTTTGCTCCCAACCGAGCCGTCGACCTGCGCCCGCTCATCAGCGCCGGTGAGCTTAAGCAGGGGGATTTTGATGCCCTGATCGCCGACGAGCTGGATGTTGAGCCCGAGCAAATTTTGGGCCGCGATCTGTTCCTGGTCAATCGTCAGGATGCGCGCATTTGGGGCTGGGCCGATGAGTTTATCTCGACGCCCAAGCTCGACGACCTGGCCTGCGCCTACACCTCGCTGCAGGCATTTTTGGGTGCCGAGAATGCGCACGACGTCTCGGTCCTCTGCTGCTTTGATAACGAGGAGGTTGGCTCCGAGACCAAGCAGGGCGCCATGTCGACGTTCTTGGCTGATGCGCTGCGTCGCATTAACGGCTCGCTGGGCTTTGACGACGAGTCGTACCACCGCGCGCTTGCCGCCTCGATGCTCGTAAGCTGTGACAATGCGCATGCCGTGCACCCCAACCACGCCGAGAAGTGCGACGCTCGCAATCAGGTGGTGCTCAACGGCGGTATCGTCATCAAGGAAGCCGCCAACCAGCACTACTGCACCGATGCCTTTAGCCGCGCGGTGTTTCAGGCCATCTGTGATGACGCCGACGTACCCACACAGGCCTTCGCCAACAAGAGCGATATGGCCGGCGGCTCCACGCTCGGCAATCTGTCCAATATGCAGGCGAGCATGCATGCCGTGGACGTGGGCCTGCCGCAGCTTGCCATGCACTCAAGCTACGAGACCGGCGGCGTGCGCGACGTGATGTACGCCATCCGCGCTCTCACCGCCTTCTACGAGCGAAACCTAACCATCAACGGCGCCGAAAGCGTAGAGCTCTAATACCTGCCAAAAAGGGACAGGTTTACTTTGGCAGGTTTTATCTGGGCAAATGCAAAGGGTGAAACCGAACTAGATTGGTGATACGTAGCCGCCGAGGCGCAGTGTGCCTCGGCGGCTTTTTGTGTACAGAGTACGGCTAATGCCTATAAATGCTATACATGCTTTACGTATCTACCATAGAGTTTTATGATGATTATAAAGTATTAAGGAGAGGTCATGACCACAACAGCCGCTCAGATCAACGTACGTCTCGATGCCGATCTTAAAAGGAGTGGGGACGCCGCTCTCTCCAGGGCCGGTATGACGCCGAGCCAGGCGGTGCGAGCGCTCTGGCGGCTTGCAGCGTCGCTGGCTGATCGGCCCGGCGCGCTCCAGGACATCCTTTCGCCCGGTCGTGCCCGGGCGGAACAGCGCGAGCGAGAGAAAGCCGCCAAGCACAAGCTCGAACTCATCGACCAAGGTTCGCAACTGTTCGCTGCTGTTTGCCGCGAGTCGGGAATTGACTTGGCTAAGGTACAGCCCTCGGATAATGAAGAGCTCAAACGGAACGCCTATGCGGATCGCTATGGCGAGGAGATGAGCTGGCTCTATGAGTGAGAATCCAAAACGCATCTTGGTTGACACCAACGTGTGGCTCGATTACTTCATTCCCCAGCGACGCGGTCGTTCGGCGGCGATTGAGTTTCTACGTGATGCATGTGCGGCTCAGGTTGATTTGCTGTATGCGGCGACATCGTCCAAAGACCTGTTCTATTTGATTTCGAGCGAACATAAGGCGTGGTATCGGCGCGAGCACGGTTCGCTGTCTCAAGATGCCGCTTCGGCGGCGACATCACTCGCATGGGATTGTCTTGATGTGTTGTCGCAACTTGCTACGCCCGTGCCCTGCGACCTGAGCGACATATGGATGGCGAGTAAGCAGCGTAAGCTCCATAGCGATTACGAAGACGATTTAATCATCGCGGCAGCGATGCGCGCAAAGGCAGACCTTCTGGTCACCAACGATGTCAAGCTCTGCTCGCACGCACCAGTCGCCGCAATGAGCGTAGAAGACGCAAGAAACTATCTAACAACGCTCAAATAGAGTTGAGGTACTGCAGGTAGGGTCAACATCGGCGAAACCTTGCAGGTTGAGCGAAAGTCAGCGAGAGCCCGCCAGAGCGAGCAAGGTGACGTGAAAGAGGAGGGCATAGGCCTTTTGGCCATGCCCGACGATTGAACGTCAGATTGCCGCTCTGGCGGGCTCGCAGCGTCGAGGGGTTCCGGCGTTTGGCAAAACGCCGGAACAAATCAGTGTTCGATCCAGCAGCGCAGGGTTTCGCCGGCCTGCAGGTGACGCAGATTCTCCGCGGCGATGTCGATGACGTTGTTGAGCGTGGCGGCCAGGTGGAACCAGCCCGAGACGTGCGGCGTGATGAGCATGTTGGGCGCATCCCACAGCGGGCTTGCGGCAGGCAGCGGCTCGGGGTCGGTGACGTCGACCGCGGCACCGGCGAGATGTCCCGACTCCAGAGCGACAACCAAGTCGTCGGCGACCACAAGATCGCCGCGGCCGCCGTTGGCAAAGAAGGCGCCCGGCTTCATCGCGGCGAAGAACTTGGCATTCGCCAGACCGCGGGTCTCGGGCGTGCTCGGCATAAAGGATGCGACGACATCGGCCTCGGCCAGGCGCTCAGACAGGGCGTCCATGCCGTCCATATCCTCAAACACAATGGGGTAGACGAGCGGATGGCGCTTGATGCCGCGGACGTGTGCGCCCATGCTGCGGCAGAGCGTGGCAAAGTGGCCGCCAATGTCGCCCGCGCCCAGCACCAGCACGTTGGCGTTTTTGAGCGAGGTGACCGGCCCCAAATCCTCCCAGCGATGCTCGCGCTGCAAGTCGTGATAGCCGGGCAGGCGCTTCATCATAGACAGCACCATGGCAAACATGTGCTCGCTCACGGCCTGACCGTAGGCGCCGATCGAGCAAGACAGCTTGGCTTCAGCCGGCACGGTGCCGGCGGCCAAGTAATCGTCATAGCCGGCGGTCTGCAATTGCAACAGCTGGAGATGCTCGCATGCGGTAAGCAAGGCAGGGTCAATGTTGCCCAAGATCACGTCGGCGTTGGCGACCTGCTCACGCGTGATGGCGTCGGAGTTCGTGTAGATAAAGTCCTCGCCCGGAGCGCTCGACTCAAGAATTGCGCGATGGCGGTCGTTGACGGGCAGCAAAACCAAGATGTTCACAAGCAGTCCTCTCCGCTCGACCTGCCAAAAAGGGACAGGTTTATTTTGGCAGGTTTTATCAGGCAAAACGTTCAAATAAAACGCCGGGCTTCGCGATGGGTAACATATCCATCGCGAAGCCCGGCGCATCCACGGCTACCAGCTCAGCAGCTCGTAGCCGTCCTCGGTCACCACGAGCTGTACCTCGCATTGCGCCGAATCGCTACCGTCCTTGGTGCGCACGCACCAGCCGTCGCCCTTGCTGATCTTGATATCGGGCGCTCCGGCATTGACCATGGGCTCGATGGTAAAGACCATGCCCGGAGCCATGATGGTGTCCACATCGGGTGCCTCGGTGGTAAAGCCCACAAACGGGTCCTCGTGGAACTCCTTGCCGATGCCGTGCCCGCCGTACTCGCGCACCACGCTAAAGCCGGCGTCCTCGACGGTCTTTTGCACGGCCTCGGCCATAACGGACAACGGTAGCCATGGCTTGACGGCCGCCAGACCCGCCTCCACGCTGGCGCGGGTGACGTCGACCAGGCGCTGGCGCTCGGCAGAGACCTCGCCGATGCAGAACATACGGCTCGAATCACTAAAGTAACCGTCCAGGATCGTGGAGCAGTCTACGTTGATGATGTCGCCCTCGTGCAGCACATCCGCATCGCAGGGGATACCGTGGCAGACGACGTCGTTGATTGAGGTGCACACGCTCTTGGGATAGCCCTCGTAGTTGAGATCGGCCGGCGTGCCACCGTGCTCGACGGTGTAGTCGTAGATCATCTGGTCGATCTGGTTGGTGGTCATGCCTGCAGCGATATGCTCGCCCACATAATCGAGTACGCCCACGTTGATGGCGGCCGAGCGCTTAATGCCCTCGATATCGGCGGGCGTCTTGTAGAGCGTGCGAGGCAGAACCTCCCAGCCCTCTTCCCACAAGCGCTCGAGGCGCTCATCAAAGGCGCTATGGCATTTCTTGTATTTCTTGCCGCTGCCGCACCAGCAAGCGTCGTTGCGGCCAGGCACGGGTCCTTTGTCATACATGGCTAACTTCCTTTCATCCGCAGCTAGTATAGCCCACCCACGCGTCCATAAAAGTTGCGGTGATATAGTTCCGATCTAAGCGGTTTAACAGCATAAATAGGAACTATATCACCGCAACTGATGGAGCGAGATGGCTGACACTAGCTGCTGCGTGGTTTTGCTAGTAGCTCACTTGGCAGGGAATGCCGAGGGCGCGCACGCGTGCGGCGATCGTGTCGAGCACCTCGGGCGCCGCTTTGGCAAGGCCGGCGACCGGTGTCTCGCGCGCTACCGTGTAGATGGTTGCTTCTTGTGGGCGAATGCGCTCAAGCGCCGCGAGCCAGGGGGCAACGTACTCCTCGCCGGTGTTGTCGATGGGCTTGCCCTGATACTCACCGGTCAAAAAGATCGTCTGGATAATAACGTGACCGTCAAAGCTTGCGAACGTCTCGATCTGGTGCTCGACGTCGTAGGGGCCAACAGGCTGGTCGAGCAGCTGGATAAATGCCGGGTCGACCGTATCGAGCTTGAGGATGTTGTCGTCGACCATCATGAGCGCATCGTGTACCTGGGGACGGTCGGCGCGCGTGCCGTTGGAAAGCACGGCAATCTTGGTGTTTGGGGCAAGCTGGTCGCGAAGCGCGACGGCACCGGCGATGGCCTGCGGAAACTCCGGCGCGGCGGTGGGCTCGCCGTTGCCTGCGAAGGTGATCACATCGGGGAGCTCGCCCTCAGCTGCCATCTCGTGCAGCTTTGCCTCGAGCGCGTCGAGTACCACGGCAGCTGTGTTGTACGGCTCATGGCAGGGGCGCTCGGCGTTGAGGCCGTTTTCGCAGTAAATGCAGTCGAACGTGCAGATTTTGCCGCTGGCCGGCATCATGTTGACGCCGAGCGAGAGACCAAGGCGACGGCTGCGAACGGGCCCAAAGATGGGGCTGGCATTCAAAAACGTAGACATAGGCATATGCTCCTCAAGACAATTGTGCCTAAGCATAGCATCGGCTCCAGAGCAAGGTGTGGGCTCTTGCTTTACAAGTTTCGTTTTTTAACGTCGCTCATTATGCGGTGCCATGAAAAGTCTCGGGTCAGGTACAGTTAATCTGTTAACAAGGCGTAAGGCAATGCGGGTCCATCCAACCGTACTGACGTGCAACTGGATGGGCATTGATGACGGGGGCACAACATGGATTTTACAGTCGAGAATGCGGGCACCACGATTGCCTGTCGCGAGTATGTCGGCCCGGATGTATCGTCCGATACACCCGCCTTGGTGTGCGTGCACGGTGCGTGCGTCGACGGTGTCTTTTTTGACGGTATCGCCCGCGAGCTCGCCCGTGACTACCGCGTCATTGCCTACGACCGCCGCGGTTGCGGCGAGAGCGGCGACGCTGCGGACGGACGCTACGACCTCGCCGCCCAGGCCGCCGACCTGCAGGCCGTTATCGAGCGTATTGGCGCTCCGGCAAACGTGCTCGCGCACAGTGCCGGTACGCTGGTGGCCCTGGAGCTTCTCCGTGCAAACCCCGCCATAATCTCGCGTGCGATTCTGCATGAACCCGCCGTGACGGATGAGGGCGCCGGCCTGGGCGCGGCCCCGGTTTTGCTCGAGATGATCGCCGCGGGAAAGGTCTCCAGGGCATTACGGGCCTTCTTGGGCGCCATCGGCGATTCGGACCCTGAGGCCCCCAAGTTAACCGAGGCAGAAGCCAAGCATGCCCTGCGCAACGGCCGCAGTTTCATGGCAAACGAATACGGGATTACTATGACCTGCGTTCCCGATTGGGATAGCGTTCGCGCGTCGAAAACGGTGGCCGCCGTGCTCTTGGGTGAACTCTCGATTGGCACGCCCCGCGAGGCGGGCACGAGGATGGCGGCTGAGCTTTTGGACTGTCCACTCGTAATGGTTCCCGGCGCGCACAACGGCCTGCGCGATCGCCCGGCAGCGGCTGCCCAGACTGTCCGTGGCATCCTGGGGCTCTAGCAGCCGTAAAAATCAAAACAGCCTTCACTCGCAAACGTTTCGGCCGTGTTAACAAATGCGCTCAAAACCTCACGTCTGCGGTTTCAATCGCGCCGTCTGCCAACTCATAAAAATGTAGCAGCATTCACGTGCTTACCTGCATCGGCAAGGTGTTACCCTTGTAACATTTGGAACCCATCGCTACCATGCGAAACTATCGAAAGGGCCCCATATGCTCAATAATTACGAGGTCAATCTAACCGACGAGGAGGCTGCCGCCGAGGTCGCCCGTGTCGCGAAGACCTACCCCGTGGTACGTTTGCTGTCGGCCGATCAGATTAAGAGCGAGCCTAACTGCCTGCTCGCCGGCGATCGCTGCCCTTGTCTGCGTCAGTCAAGTCTTGAGGCCTTGACAGATTCCGATGAGGTGTCGGAGCAACTGCTCAACGATGGTGTTGAGTACCGCGCCCGCCTACGCCCCCTGAAGGTCGAGGGCGAGCCTCACGTCTTGCTGATGGTGCGTCCGATTGATGAGCAAGAGGCCGCAGAAGAGGACCTTGTCTACACCGACGTGCTGACGAGTGTGCGCAATCGCCGATATTACGAGGAAAAGCTCCGTAGCGCCCGCATGAAGGCTGGCGTTGCGGTAATCGACCTTGATGATTTTAGGGTCTTCAACGATACGTGTGGCCATCATGCCGGCGACCTTGCACTCGGTGCTGTGGCGACGGCCATACGCAGCGGAATTCGTTCGACTGACGAGCTTGTGCGCTATGGCTGCGACAAGTTTGTGGCCGTCATGCCCGATATTCCCTCCGATGACTTCGCCCGTCGCCTGCATCAGGTATCCGATGCCGTTCGTTCCACGATTATTCCGGGCCATGAGCACGTGAGCTTGACGGCATGTGTTGGTGGCGTTCGCATTCATGGCGAGACGGTCGATGAGGGCGTTGGCCGTGCTGTTCAGTTACTGAGCCGTGCCAAGGCAAAAGCCGGTACGGTCGTGACCGATGGCGATTTCATCGAGGCCTTCCAAAGCGAAAAGCCTTTGGTGCTTATCGTCGATGACTCCGAGATGAACCGAGTCATTCTCAACGAGATGCTCAAGGACGAGTATTGCATCCTCGAGGCCGATAACGGTCGTACGGCGCTCGACATGGTCGACCGCTATGGCGATGAGTTGTCGCTCGTGATGCTGGACATTGTCATGCCGGGCATAAGCGGCTTTGAGGTGCTGGCCGATCTGTCGCGCCGATCGGTTAGTGACAATCTGCCTGTCATCATGATTTCGAGCGAAGATTCCGATGATATGGTTCTGCGCGCGTACGAGCTGGGCGCCTCGGACTATATCAACCGCCCGTTTGACTCCCGTGTCGTGCGCCGCCGTGTAAGCAACACCATCCGCCTATACGCCAAACAGCGCCGCCTGACGAACCTACTGTCCCAGCAGTACAACGAGCGCGTCAAGAATAGTCGCATGCTCATCGACATCATGGCCGGCGTCATGGAGCTTCGCAACGGCGAGAGCGGCAGGCACGTTACGAACATCGAGAAGCTGACCGAGCTGCTGCTTGGCTGTCTGGTCCAGCGTGGCGACACCATCTCCCTCGACAATGAGGAATGCTCCACGATCGCCCTGGCTTCGGCGCTGCACGATATCGGCAAGATGTCGATTGACGATGCGATTCTCAACAAACCCGGGCGTCTTACACCCGAGGAATTCGAGATTATGAAGACGCATACCACGATCGGCGCCGACATGCTGCTTGAGCTGGGCCGCCATCACGTCGGCAATGCGCTTATGGAATATGCGTACCAGATTGCGCGTTGGCATCACGAGCGCTGGGACGGCAAGGGTTATCCCGATGGCCTTAAGGGCGACGAGATTCCCATTGCCGCTCAGGTGGTTTCGGTGGCTGACGTGTACGATGCACTGACGAGCGTGCGCGTGTACAAGGACGCTATCCCGCACAAGGAGGCGATCCAGATGATCCTGGACGGTAAGTGCGGCACCTTTAACCCGCTGCTGCTCGATTGCCTGCTCGAGGTGCAAGACCAAATTGCCGAGACGTTGGCACGCCCCGCTGACGTCGTCGCGTTTCCCACGATTTAGTTTGACCAAAGGAGTTTTAATCCATGATTTCCATGCGTGAGGCGTATGAGAAGATCGGCGCCAATTATGATGACGCGTGCGCTCGGCTGATGGGCGAGGAAATGCTTGCCCGTTTTGCCCTCAAGTTTTTGGATGACGAGAGCATGGACAAGCTGGAGGCTGCCATGGCGGCAGGAGACGCCGAGAGCGCGTTTATGGCAGCGCATACGCTCAAAGGCGTGAGCCAGAACCTGGGATTCGATAATCTGTACGAGCCGGCGGTCGTGGTGACCGAGGCGCTGCGCGGCGCCGATGCCGTTGACGGCGCTCGTGAGGGAATGCATGCGCTGCAGCAGCAATATGCGGCTACGATGTCGGCCCTGCGCGAGGCGGCTGAATAAGGGCTTGCAGGCCTTGGGCTGTGTGCCCCTGCCACATATAGGTAAAAGGGCGCCCCGCCGGGCCATGTGGTCGGCGAGGCGCCCTTTTGTGTTGTGCTGTCCGTGAATTAACGGGCCTGCTTTACTTTGGCCGCTGCCTCGACAAACGACTTCCACAGGTTAAAGTCGGTCTCGAGCGTCTGCCAGGTGTACTCAGGATGCCATTGCACGCCCAGGCAGAATGGCTGGCCTTCGACCTCGATGCACTCGGGAACGCCGTCGGTTGCCTTGGCGACCAAGCGCGTGCTTTTACCCAGACGGTCGACGCAGCAGTGATGTGCCGAGTTGGTCTGGATCAGCCTGTGCCCGCCAACCGCGCGCTCCAGCAGCGAGCCCGGCACGACCTCGACGGGGTGCACGGGATCGTTGAGCACGTGGGTATGGCGCCACTGCGTGCGGCCCTCGCGCGCGCCTAGGCTCGGCACGTCCATGCACAGGGTGCCGCCGGTGGCGACATTGAGCAGCTGCGTGCCGCGGCAGGTGGTAAAGAGCGGCTTTTTGGCGCGGAGTACCTCGCCGACCAGCTTAAACTCAAAGCTATCGCGGATCTCGCAGCACAGCGTGGGGTCGTAAGGACGCTCGTCGCCCCAGCGTTTGGGGTTGACGTCCGGGCCGCCGGGAATGGCGATGCCGTCGGCGATTTCCACGTAATGACGGATAACGTCGACGTCTTCGGTAATGGACATCTGCAGCGGCAGACCGCCGGCGGCAAGAATGGCATCGACAAATACGCTCGCAATCTCCTCGTTGGGGGAGAGTGTCTCGCTCAAATAGGGCTTCGCTTCTTCCCAGCGTGGTGCTACCAGGATAAGCGGGCGGTCAGCGGGATCGACGTCGACGTGCGGAGTGTAGGACGATGAGGTGCGGGTTCCGATCATGGGTGCGGCTTTCGAATCCGGGTGGACATGGCACAGGGGTGGCGCGGGACAAACGTTACTGATGAATTTGCCCGCATGGCAATTGGGCTAGTGGCCCTTAATGGAGTTGAGGAAGTCCTGGGCGCGCTTGGTCTGGGGGTGGTCGAAGAACTCGTCGGGCGTGCCGGTTTCCACGATCTGGCCGTCGGCCATAAACACGACGCGGTCGGCCACGCGGCGGGCGAAGTTCATCTCGTGCGTGATGACGATCATCGTCATGCCCTGCTGGGCCAGACGGACCATGACCTCGAGCACTTCGTTGATCATCTCGGGGTCAAGGGCGCTCGTGGGCTCGTCAAAAAGCATGACCTTGGGTTGCATGGCAAGCGAGCGGGCAATGGCCACGCGCTGCTGCTGGCCGCCCGAGAGCTGTGCGGGTACCTTATCGGCCTGTTCGGCCACGCCCACGCGGCTCAGCAGGTCCATGGCGCGCTCGCGGGCCTCTTCCTTGGACACGCCCAGCACGTCGACCGGCCCCAGCATGACGTTCTGCAGCACCGTCATATGTGCAAACAGGTTGAACTGCTGAAACACCATGCCCAGCTCGGCGCGCATGCGGGCAAGATCCTTGCCTTCTTGCGGCAGGGGCTCGCCTTCGATGAAGATCTCGCCCGAGTCGATGGTTTCCAGGCGGTTGATGGTGCGGCACATGGTTGACTTGCCCGAGCCCGAGGGTCCGATCACAACGACGACCTCGCCGCGGTCGACCGAGAGATTGATGTCGTTGAGGACGTGCAGATCGCCATAGTGCTTATCGACGTGCTTGAGCTCGATCAGCGGCTGATTGCCGGTGGAAGAGGTGCTCTGTGCCATGGTGCTCGGCTCCTTATGACTGGAAATGGTAAAGCGCTAGCGGATGATGGTCGCGCCGGTCTTGTGCGAAACATAGACAGCGGCCTTGTTGATCGCGACATTGATGAGGATGTAGATGACCGCGATAACCAGGTAGACCGACACGAGGGCGTCGTAGTTGGTAATGAGCACGCGGGCGTTTTGCATGAGGTCGGGGTAGCTCACCACGTAGGCGACGGTGGTGTCTTTGACTACGACCACAAGCTGCGAAATCAAGGACGGAATGATAAACCGAATGGCCTGCGGCAACACGATTTTAAAGGTGATTTTAGCTTTGGAGAGACCGAGCGCCTGGGCCGCCTCGACCTGGCCGCGCGGCACGGCGTTGACGCCGGCACGGAAGATCTCGGCAAGTACGCCGGCTGCAGCGAGCGCGACGGGAAGCGTGAGCATCCAAAACGACGGCAGCGCGATCTTGTACTGGGGCAGCACCAAAAAGAAGAAGAAGATGAACAGCAGGCTCGGCACGCCACGGAAGAAATCGGTGAGCACGCGGCAGACCAGCTGCAGCGGCTTGATGTCGCTGGTGCGGCCGAGCATAAGGGCTAAGCCCAGCACCAGCGCGATGGCGCCGGCGGTGAGTGCGACTTTAACGGTGCCCTCAAAGCCGGCAAGCAGGAACTTCCAGGTGGTGAGGTGCGTAAAGAAATACCAATAGTGGACTGAAAGCTGACCGGTCACATAAAAGCGCTGCAGCACGAGGACGACGAGCGCGGCGACGGCGACAAGCGAGATAGCGGTGCCGATGCGAATCTTGGCGTGCATCTTGGGGCCGGGAGCCTCGTAGAGCGCATCGCGCATGGTAAGTGCAGGGGAGGAGTGTTTGCTCATCGGAGGATCCTCACCTTCTTATCGATGTAGTTGCCAATGTGGCTCACCACAAAGGCCGTGCCCAGGTAGCCGAGCGCCGAGATAAAGAACGCGGCGACGCCGCCGAGCGAGCGCGTGTTGATGTAGCTCACCACGCCGGTGAGCTCCTGCGGTTTAAGCGGCACCTGGCTGCCGAGCGCGGTGGTGAGCATGACGGCGATAAAGAGGTTCGTCATGGGCAATACGCTCGAGCGCAGCGCCTGCGGAATCACGATCTTGGCGAGGATGCGGCTGAAGCTCATGCCGAGCGAGCGGGCGGCTTCCACCTGGCCGACGCCGACGGTGTTGATGCCGCTCATAAAGTTCTCGGAGCCAAAGGCCGAGCCCAAAAGGACCGTGGCGACGATGACGCAGGTGCGGTAGGGCAGGACGACTTTGAGCGGCGGCAGCGCATAGACGACGATGATGAGTAGCGCGATGCCGGGGATGTTACGGAAGACCTGAACATACAGGTCGCCAAAGACGCGCAGCGGCTTGAGCGGCGACACGCGCATCACGGTGACGGCGACGGCCAGCACCATGGCGATGGCAAACGACTCAAGCGTCATGCCCCAGGTTGCTAGCAGTGCGTCGATATAGTTCTGGCCATAGAGCGACCAGAGCTCGGAGAGACTCATGCGGACCTCCCGCCGGTAAGGAAAGGGGCTCCCGTGTGTACGGAAGCCCCGACAACTCAGTGAGGAAACAGTTTATCGCAATAAAGCGCATCGTGCGTTTCCGTATGGTTTCGTTGCGGCCGTTACTAGGCTCGCCGCTTAGGCGCCGACCTCGGGCAGCTCGGGAACATTGGTGTCGCCCGTACGGTCGCCGATGCAGATCTGCCACAGCTCGGTCCAGGTGCCATCGTCCTCGATCTTCTTAAGGAAGTCGTTGACGAAGGCGACGCCGTCGGAATCGAGCGGCAGACCGATGCCATAGGGCTCCTTGCTGCCGAAGGGCTTGCCGGCGATCTTGTACTTGCCGGGCTCGCGAACCAGGGCGCTCTGCTGCATGTTGTTATCGATGACGTAGGCATCAACGCGACCCTGCTGGAGTGCCTGGCGGGCCTCCTCGTCGGTCTTGAACTCCTGCTGGCTGGCCTTGGGGGCGAACTCCTCCAGGATGGCGGGGCCGTTGGAGCCGGACTGGACGGCGACGTTCTTGTCGGCCAGGTCGTCGACGCCCTTGATGTCGTCGTTATCGGCGGACACCAGGATGGCCTGCTGGGTGTAGTAGTAGGGGCCGGCGAAGGAGACGAGCTTCTTGCGCTCGTCGGTGATGGTGTAGGTGGCAAAGACAGCGTCGACCTGGCCGTTCTGCAGGACGGACTCGCGCGTGTCCGAGGTCACCTGGGTGATCTCGACCTTGTTCTCGCCCAGAATGTAGTTGGACAGGAGCTGTGCGATACCGGCGTCAAAGCCGCGGGTCTTGCCGTCCTTCTCGTTGAGGAGGGAGAAGAGCGTGGAAGTCTGAACGCTACCGATCTTAAAGACGCCGGCGTCCTTGACGGCCGTGGCCCAGGTGCTGGCGGCGATGACATCGTCATCGGCCTTGGGGCCGTTGTCGACGAGCTTGTCGAATGCCTTAGCGTCGAGTGTGGTGGAAGCCTCGGTATCCTCGGAGCTCTTGGAGGAACCGGCGGCGGAACCCTTGTCGGCCTCGGCGCTGGTGTCGGAGCAGCCGGCAAGACCAAGGCCGGCGACGGTTGCGAAGGTGGCGGCAACGAAGCCGCGGCGGTCGAGAACGACCTGCTGGGAGAGGTTCTTGCTCATGGTAGAACACCTTTCTCAATAAAATACCTAGCGGTTGAGTAGAGTTATACCCTATCGCGCTCAAATGGGTCAACACGAAATAACTCAGAAACATACTGACCTTATGGGTTATTCTACCTGCTAAAAAGGGACAGGTTTATTTTGGCAGGTTTTATCTGGGCAAACGCCGAATATTGCAGCTGAGATAGCGCTTTGCAGACGGCATGATCGCTCGCGGCGGTCGCTATAATGGCGGCAGCGCGACGCATATTATAAGTAAGGAGATCGCTTATGAACGGTTATTCGTTTTTCGCACCGACCATGATTTAAAACCACCACATAGGGGACAGGCACCTTTGTGGTGGTTCTGGCCGATGCAGCGGCATGCCTTACTGTTTTGTCTCGATCTGTAACATCTGGACGGACAAAAGGTCTCTATCTGTTACAGATTGAGACAAAGGTCAGGGATTAAGACGTTTTGTCTCGATCTGTAACAGTTAGACGGGAATTCGGGCCCTAGATGTTACAGATTGAGATAATCGCGTCGCGAAAATAAAAACCTCCGCGGGGGTGCTTCCCTTGCGGAGGTTTCCTTACTCGTTGAGTAGCCTTACGGCTTCGGCGGCCATGTTCTCGACCGTCATGCCGTTCTGCGCGAGCAGTTCGTTGGGGTCGTAGCGGTCGGGGAAGCCCTTGGCGATGCCGAAGGTGCGGGTGCGCAGCGGCGTGCAGGCCAAATAACATGCCACGCGTTCGCCCCAGCCACCGTCCAAGATGCCGTCCTCGAGGGTGACGACAACGCGATGCTCGGCGGCAAGGCTGTCGAGGAACTCACGGTCAAGCTCGGTTGCAAAGCGCGGGTTGACGAGCGTGGCCTCGATACCGTACTCGGCAGTCAGACGGTTTGCCACGCGCTCGCCCAGCTCAAAGAAATCGCCGAGCGCGAGCACTGCTACGTCGCGACCCTGGCGCACCACGTTGTAGCGAACGGCGCCGTAATCGGCGTCCTCGGCAGGCGCCAAGTCGGGGCGGCTTACCAAGCCAATGCCCGGCACGCGAATCGCCACGGGATGCTCGCGGTGGTCGAGCGACCAGCTCAGCATGGACAGGTATTCTTCCATGCAGGAAGGCGCCAAATAGTGCATGTTGGGAAGACCGCCCAGCATGGAAATATCAAAGAACGAGAGGTGCGTCTCGGACGTGGTGCCAAAGATCGATGCGCCAAATACCAGGATGGTCGCTGGGGCGTCGTTGAGGCACAGGTCGTGCCACAGCTCGTCGTAGGCGCGCTGCAAAAACGTGCCGTACACACCAAAAACTGGCTTGGCACCCGAGTGTGCAAGCGCGGTGGCAAAGGTCACGGCGTGCTCCTCGGCAATGCCCACATCGACGAATTGTTTGCCGGCGGCAGCGCGAAGCTCGGGTGTAAAGCCCATGATGTAGGGCGTGGCAGCCGTGATGCCCACGACCTGAGGGTCGTGCTCGATGGCGGCGCTGAGCGCCTCACCCGTAATGTCGGCATAGGTGCGCGGCGCAGGCTCGCTTGGATGGCCCGGGCAGAGCTTGCGCCCAGTCGCCATGTCAAACGGACCCACGTGGTGCCAGCGCTCGGGGTCGTTCTGGGCCGGCTCAAAGCCCTTGCCCTTGGCGGTGGAGACGTGCAGCACGATGGGATGATCGATATCGCGCAGTTCCTGCAGCGCGTCGACCAAGGCCAACACATCGTTACCGGCGTCCAGATAGCGGTAGTCGAGTCCCATCGCGCGGAAAACGTTGCGCTCACAGGTGCCGTTGCTGGCGCGCAGCTCGGCTAGATTGCGATAGAGGCCGCCATGGTTCTCGGCAATGGACTGGTCGTTGTCATTGACGATGATGATCAGGTTGCTGTCGAGCTCGGCGGCGTTGTTAAAGCCCTCAAACGCCAGACCGCCCGAAAGCGAGCCGTCGCCAATGATGGTGATGACGTTGTACGCGTCACCCGCCAGGTCGCGAGCGTGCGCCAGGCCGCAGCCCAGGCTTACCGACGTGGAGGTGTGGCCCATGGCGAACAGGTCGTGCTCGGACTCGTCGGGATTGGCAAAGCCAGAAGCCTCACCATAACGCTCCGGATCGATATAAGTGTACGCACGCCCGGTCAGCGCCTTGTGGGCGTAGGTCTGGTGCGACACGTCAAAGACAATCTTGTCGGTGGGGGAGTTAAACACGCGATGAAGCGCAACCGTAAGCTCAACGACGCCCAGGTTGGGGGCAACGTGCCCGCCGACGGCGGCGGAGCTTTCGAGGATTGCCTGACGGATCTCGCCGCAGAGCAGCGGAAGCTCGGTGCGGTCGAGAGCCTTGACGTCCTCGGGCGTTGTCGTTTGCGTAAGCAGCATCGTTGTGGGTTACTCCATGCGAATCGTGCGCCGGCACTCCCTCGGCCGGCACAATTGCACAAGACAGTCTCGCACATTTTGGCGTTTGATATGTGACGGCGGCGCGGTAATTCGCCAACTGGTGGGGCAAAACGTTTTGTCCGATGCCATACTAATGTGTTCCATGATGTTTTTATCGATTGTGCACAGGCCGTGGCTTGTCGTCGTGAGTCGCTGGAAGGAGTCAGCATGTCCGATGCCGTTCGTGCCGAGAAAATCGCGTGCGAAGTGGACCATGCTGCCCGTCAACTGGCCCAGGCGGGCCGCTTGGACCTGACGCACGAGTTTATCCAGCATGGTGACGTGACGGTCTATGCGCACGTGACTTCGGTAGCGCGGGCAAGTCTGTCCTTTGCCGAGCGCTTGGGCCGTGCTGGCATTTCGGTCGACCGTGCCTCGCTGCTGCGCGGGGCCCTGCTGCACGATTACTTTCTCTATGACTGGCACGATCCCGACCCAAGCCATCGGCTGCATGGCTTTCGCCACCCGTTTTTTGCCCTGGCGCGTGCCGAGGAAGATTTTGAGCTGACGCCGCGCGAGCGGAATATCATCGTGCGCCATATGTTTCCGCTGGTGCCGGTGCCGCCGACGTGTCGTGAGGCATGGATTGTGTGCCTGGCGGATAAATGGTGTGCTCTGCGCGAGACGGTCGCCGGCCGCCTGCCGCGCAAGGACGAGATGGACGATAGCGTGAGCAAAGCATCGAGTGAAAAGAGGAGAGGGTAGACGGTGGAAACCGCGATTGATATGGCGCTTGGCGGCGCGACGCTTGCCGCCTGCCCGCTCTCGGCACTGGTGCTCTCGTTTGCCTTCTACGGGTTTTGCGGCTGGGCATGGGAGTCGACAGTATGCGCCATGCTCAATCACGGACGATTTGCCAACAGTGGCTTTTTGCTGGGGCCGTGTTGTCCTATCTATGGTGTGGGCGGCATTGCCTGCTGGCTTTTGCTGCGCGGGATTCCGGATGCGTCGAGCCAGTTTGTCGCTGCAGCGCTCGTATGCAGCGTGATTGAGTACAGCGTAGGCGTGCTGCTGGAAAAAACAACGGGCGCTCGCTTTTGGGACTATTCGCACCTGCCGTTTAATCTGCACGGACGTATCTGCCTGTACTGGGCATGCGCGTTTGGCTTGGGTGCGTTGTGCATTTGCCGTTTAGTAGAGCCGGCATTGCTGGGGCTGCTTGGCCATCTGCCGGTGCTGATTGTGCGGCTGTCCGCCTTTATCGTCGCGGTCGCGATGATGGTCGACGCGGCGTGCTCATTGGCGAGCTGGCGGCGTCTGTCCGATCAGCTGGAGCGCGTCCGAGCCGACCTTGCCGACCGCATCAACGAGTCGCTTGCCGATGCGTCCGACTCCATGCTCGAGCGCATTCCCGATTCGGCGATCGACTCGGTGGCACAGACGCATATCCGCAGCCGTGCCGTTAATGCGTGGCTGGCGGAGCTGGGCGACGCGACGCTCGATGCCCTTCGTGAGAAGGCTTCGATGCCGACGTTTATCTCGGATGGTGCTCGCGGCCTGGCGCTCGCTGCCCGCCGCGTGGCCGATGCCGCGCCGAGCATGCCGCGTCCGTCGCTCAGTCGTCGCCTTGCCGGTAAGCGCATGAGCCGTCCGGTGCCGAGCGTGTCACTCAGCCGCCGCGACCTACGCTTCTTTAACGCCTTCCCGCGCCTGCGCATCAATCGCTACGAAGGTGTCATTCGAGCAACCAATCTCCGCGACCGCGCCCACGAGCTGTTTCGGCGCTAGCCGGGGCGGGCGTGCTCACGGCTCCCTTGCTCGCGTATTTCCCGTTCGTTTCGCGCCCGTTGCTGCGTCGTTTCCAAGATTGCGGCACCGTTTCCATTCGACAACGCAGCGTTTAACAACGCCGTATCTGGTCTACACCAGTTGCCCCTCGGCCCCATTATGGGCGCCGACAACGTTCATGCGACCAAGGGGGAGCGAATGTACGATACGGGATCGACAACGTTTATGCTCATCTGCACCATGCTCGTGTTTTTAATGACACCGGGCCTGGCGTTTTTCTATGGCGGCCTGTCCAGGCGCAAAAATGTCATCAACACCATGCTTATGTGCTTTGGCGTCATTGGTCTGGTTGGTGTGCTGTGGATTGTTGCCGGCTGGTCGCTGGCCTACGGCGGCGACGGCTCAAGTCCGTTTATTGGAGGCCTTGACCAGCTGCTGTGTCTACCGGTGCTCGGCCAGGTGCTGCAGGCGGCCGAGGGCAATGCCGCGGACGGTGCCGTCTACCCTCAAATCATCAACATCGCCTTCCAAATGGCGTTTGCCATGATCACGGCCGCTATCGTCACGGGCAGCCTGGCCGGCCGCGTTAAGTTTGGTGCCATGACGGCCTTCCTGGGCATTTGGCTGCTCGTGGTCTATGCGCCGCTCGCCCACATGGTCTGGGGCGGCGATGGCTCCTTTATCGGCGACATCATCGGCGCACTCGACTTTGCCGGCGGCGACGTGGTGCACATTTCGTCCGGTCTCACGGGCCTGATTCTCTGCTTAATGCTCGGCCGTCGTCGCGGCTTTGGCATGGTGAGCTATCGTCCGCATAACGTGCCGTTTGTGGCGCTAGGCGCCGGCCTGCTTTGGTTTGGCTGGTTTGGCTTTATCGGCGGCAGCGAGTTTAAGGCCGACGCCGTGGCGGCGCTCGCCATCCTCAACACCGTGACGGCCAGCGCGGCAGGCATGGTCTCGTGGCTTGCCGTCGAACGCGTGCATACCGGCCGCCCCACGCTGGTGGGTGCCAGCACCGGTTTGGTTGCGGGCCTTGTGGTGGTCACGCCCGGCGCGGGCTTTGTCGAGCCGTGGGCAGCGCTGGTTATGGGCCTGATCGTGTCGCCCGTCTGCTACTTGGCCATCAGTCATCTTAAGACCAAGTTCGGCTACGACGATGCGCTCGACGCGTTCGGTTGCCACGGCATTGGCGGCATCTTGGGCGGCGTGCTCACGGGCCTGTTCTGCGTGCCGGAGCTCTCGTGGACCGGTAAGGGCGGCCTGCTCTACACGGGCGACGTGTCGTTGCTCATCTCGCAGATTTTGGGCATTGTGGTGACGGTCGCTATTGTGCTGGTGCTCGATTTGGTGATCGCCGCGGTGGTCAAGGCGCTGTTCCACGGCAGCCTGCGTGTGGACGAGGCCGACGAGGTGCTGGGCTTGGATGCGAGTCAGCATGGCGAGAGCGCTTATCCTTCGTTCTCGGGACTCGATTAGCAGCACGGCTTTCCCAGGCACCCGACCTTGCCCCTCAAACCGTCGCTTGCGTACCGAAGTACGCGGCGCTCCTCTTTCGGGGCAATCTCGGGCACCTGGAAAACCCGTGCCACATGAATGAGCGGTTCATTTCTTTATTAAAGAGAGGAATTCACTATGAAGAAGATTACGGCGATCGTTCGTGCTGAGAAGCTTGAGGTTCTTAAAGATGCGCTGTTTGCTGCTGATGTTCGCGGTATGACTATCAACCAGGTGCAGGGCTGCGGTGCACAGCATGGCTGGAAGGAATACGTGCGCGGCAACGAGTTGCTTGTCAACACGATCCCTAAGGTGCAGTTCACCCTTATCTGCGCCGATGAACATGTCGACGGCATTGTCGAGATTATCTGCAGCGCCGCTCGCACCGGTGCCGTCGGCGACGGCAAGATTTGGGTCGAACCGGTCGAGGAAGTTATCCGCATCCGTACCGGCGAACACGGCCCCGCCGCGGTGTAGAACAATCTTTCGCCTGACGGGCGTGCCTCTCTTGGGGTGCGCCCGTTCTCGTCTACAATATCGTGCAGACGAAGGAGAGGCATGCCCATGATCAAGATGTTTGCGAGTGACTTAGACGGAACGCTGCTCAACGCCCTGCACGAGGCAGATGGGACCATCCGCCGTGCCATTCGCGAGCTGACCGAGGCTGGCCTGCATGTGGTTCCCGCGACCGGACGCTCGACGCTGCCGATCGGCGAGCATGGCTTTACGGGGCTGGCGCTCGATGCCTGCTGCTCCAACGGGTCCATCGTGCGCGACAGCCACGGCGAAGTGCTCAAGACCTGGACCATCGACCCACAGATCACCGAGGAGCTGCTCAAGGAGTTCCCGGATATCTGTTTTGACTGCTCCACGCCCGACGGTATGTTCTCGAGCGGTTCGTTCGAGATGCACCAGGCGGGTTTTAAGAAGGACAGCCCTATCAAGCGCATCGTGATGCGCGGTATGCGTGCACGTGGCGGCTATCACGAGGAGCAGTATTTCGATCAGTCGATCGGTGACATCCTGCGTCACGATGTGTGCAAGATCAACTGCCGCGTGACCTCGCCCGAGCTGGAGCGCGACCTTAAGGCGTATCTTGCCGAGCGCTCGGACCGCGTGGTCAATGCGCCGTTTGACCCGGTGATGTTTGAGATCACGGACGCGGCGTGCAACAAGGGCGAGAGTGTGTCCTGGCTGGCGGGCTACTACGGCATTGCCGAGGACGAGGTCGCGGTCTATGGAGACGGCGGCAACGACATTGCCATGCTCAAGCGTTTCCGTCACAGCTACGCGACCAAAAACGCTAGCGATGCAGCTAAAGCCGCCGCGAGCGCGACTATCGGCAGCTGCATGGTCCACGCCGTTCCCAGACACATGCTCGCCACCATGCATAAGCAGAACTCCCGCACCATCATCGAATAATGTGACAAAGGGATAGCCCCTTTGTCACAGTTGACGCTGGTCTCTTGAAATACGAACAAACATTCGCATACCTAACTGCGCTTTGATAGAATTGATGCTGTTGGCGGCAGTTCCATGTGCCGGGCAGCGCCCTCCATCTGACGGGAGGTGATGCCCATGACCGATTTGATTGATTTCGTGAGGCTTCTGACTGCTTTGGTCTCGTTCTTCACGGCGCTTGTCGGCCTTTCCGAGGCACTCAAGCAGCGTTCGAAGCGCAACAGAAGGGGTCGCCGCCGCTAACGCGTTGACCCCCTAATGCAAACAACGGCGCTGCCCAGCTAGCTACAACTTGGGCTGCCGTCGACACTATTCTACCCACGAATGACATTTTGGACAATTGGTAATGCCGCTTCAAAAGCCAGGCACAACTGGCACAACCTAGGCGGCCGCTGAATGTGGCAAAGGGACCGTCCCTTTGTCACAACCCAAATATTGCCTTTACGTGTTGGTGCACACGGTGTGCAATAATACTCGCACTGTGCAATAGCGCACAGGCTGAGTAACAAGGAGGACGCTTGTCCCAGCTCGAGAAATGCGATCGCCGGTCCCTTCGCTCGCAGCGTGCCCTTCGCCAGGCACTTGCCAGCGAGCTTGCCGAAAGCGGCGACCTTTCGCGCATTAATGTCGCGTCGCTCACCGAGCGCGCTGGCCTTACGCGCCGCACGTTCTATTCGCACTACCGCGATATTCCCGACTTTATCAATCAAATCGAGGACGGCTTGCTGGCCGAGATCCGTGAGCGCATTGAGCTCATCACCGCAGCTCAGCTGCCTGATCTCTATCACAACATCGATGAGCTCGAGCCGGCGCCCGGTTCGGTTGAGCTGCTGCGTTATCTTGCGGCCAATCGCGACTTAATCGGTGCGCTGCTGGGTCCGGGCGGCGACCAGGCCTTCATTAAAAGGATCATCGACACCGCGCGTGAGGCTGTGGTGCCGCGTGCGCAGACGGGCATTTTGGGCCTGGCGCTGGGCACGTTCTTTGACTACTACGTCACCTACGTCGTGAGTGCCGAGGTCGGCATGATTCAGCGCTGGTTTGAGCGTGGGCTTACCGAATCGCCCGAGGCCATGGCGCGCATTATGACGGTGCTCGCTTTTGTGCGCCCTGGTGACCTGTATGGCCAACCCATCGATATCAACGTGTCGGAATACGGCATGAAGCTATTGAACCTACAGCTCGAGGACGCGGCCGACACCGCCGCGCCCGTCGAGTCCAACAACTAAGAGGAGAGACAATGAGCAAACTCGTCGAGGGCATAAAGGACCGTATGGTCGCTGCCGCGCGTGAAGCTGCACCCGCCGTGGTGGATGCCGCGCAGAAGGCCGCGACCGCGGCTGTCGAGAAAGTCGCTGAGGCAGTTGCCGATGCCAAGAACGCGGCAGGGGAGACGTCCGTCGCTAGCGAGCCCGCCACCGCCGCCGATTCCGTAGCCGCCGGCCAGGCCCCCGAAGGCGCGATCTTCAACTCCGAGAACGCCCGCGGCAACCTGCACCTGGGCATTGACGTGGGCTCCACCACCGTTAAGCTCGCCGTGCTCAACGACGACAACCAGATCGTCTACGCCAAGTACCAGCGCCACCACACCGACGTCCGCGCTTGTGCCCGCGATCTGTTCGAGGGTGCTGCGACCGTGCTGCCGACGGCTCAGATGACCTGCGCCATTACCGGCTCGGGCGGCCTGCTGCTGTCCCAGTGGCTCGACCTGGAGTTTGTCCAGGAGGTCATCGCCAGCAAGCGTGCCGTCGAGACCCTCATCCCTGCCACCGATGTCGCCATCGAGCTGGGCGGCGAGGACGCCAAGATCATCTATTTCGACAACGGCATCGAGCAGCGCATGAACGGCACCTGCGCCGGCGGCACGGGTGCGTTCATCGACCAGATGGCAACCCTGCTGCACACCGATGCGAGCGGCCTCAACGAGCTCGCGGCCAACGCCACCACCATCTATCCCATCGCCAGCCGCTGCGGCGTCTTTGCCAAGACCGACGTCCAGCCGCTGCTCAACGAAGGCGCCCGCCCCGAGGACGTGGCCGCCTCCATCTTCCAGGCTGTCGTGACCCAGACCATCTCGGGCCTGGCATGCGGCCGTCCCATCCGCGGCAACGTCGCCTTCCTGGGCGGCCCGCTGCAGTATCTCTCCGAGCTGCGTCACCGCTTCTACCTCACGCTCAACCTGGACGAGGAGCACCGTATCGTGCCCCAAAACGCTCACCTGTTTGTGGCGAGCGGCGCCGCCATGGCGCACGAGTCCAACAAGCTCAGCACGTTCCCGCAGCTCATCGAGGCCATCGATGCCCTGGGTGACACGCAGGGTGCCGAGGTTGAGCGTCTGGATCCGCTCTTTGCCACCGACGAGGACTTTGCCGAGTTCAAGGGCCGCCACGACACCGAGGTCGTCCCCAAGGGCAAGCTCGAAGGCTACACCGGCCGCGTGTTCATCGGCATCGACGCCGGTTCCACCACCATGAAGGCCGCGCTCGTGGGCGAGGACGGTCAGCTGCTGCACACCTGGTACGGCAACAACAACGGCGACATCCTGGGCACGGCCAAGGTCATCATGGCCGATTTCTACAACCACATTCCTGCCGGCTGTACCATCGGCCACGTGACCACCACGGGCTACGGTGAGGCGCTTCTCATTGAGGCCCTCAAGGCCGACTCCGGCGAGATCGAGACCGTCGCGCACCTGCGCGGCGCCAAGGCGTTCCTGCCCGGCGTCGAGTTCATTCTGGACATCGGCGGCCAGGACATGAAGTGCCTGCGCGTCAAGGACGGCGTTATCGAGCACATCATGCTCAACGAGGCCTGCTCGTCGGGTTGCGGCAGCTTTATCGAGAGTTTCGCCGTGTCAATGAACATGGACGTGCGCGCGTTCGCCGATGCCGCCATCCATGCCAAGGCCCCGGTCGATTTGGGCAGTCGCTGCACGGTCTTCATGAACTCGCGCGTTAAGCAGGCGCAAAAGGAAGGCGCCACGGTGGGCGACATCGCGGCCGGCCTGTCCTATTCCGTCATCAAGAACGCTCTGTTCAAGGTCATTAAGCTGCGTGACCCCAAGGAGATCGGCAGCCAGGTGATCGTCCAGGGCGGCACCTTTATGTCCGATGCCACGCTGCGCGCGTTTGAGCAGCTCACCGGCGTTCATGCCGTGCGTCCCGACATCGCCGGCTGCATGGGCGCCTACGGTGCGGCCTTGCTCGCCCGCGATCGCGCCGGCGCCGACGGCACCTCGACCATCCTCTCGGCCGAGGACATCGCGCACCTCACCGTGACGCAAAAGCATGTCCGCTGCGGCCGTTGCTCTAACAACTGCCAGCTCACCGTCAACGACTTTGGCGGCGGCAGGCGCTTTATCACCGGCAACCGCTGCGAGAAGGGCGCCGGCCACAAAAAGCAGAAGACCGAGGCCCCCAACCTCTTCAAAAAGAAAAACGAGCTGCTCTTTAACCGCGAGGTCCTGAGTCCCGACGAGGCCCCGCGCGGTACCGTGGGTATCCCGCGCGCACTCAACATGTACGAGAACTACCCCTTCTGGCACGCGTTCTTTACGCGCCTGGGCTTTAGCGTGCAGCTGTCCGACCAGTCGAGCAAAAAGACCTACCAGGCGGGCATTGAGTCCATGCCGTCCGAGAGCGTGTGCTATCCGGCCAAGATGAGCCACGGCCACGTGATGAACCTTATTGACCGTGACGTCGATTTTATCTGGATGCCGTGCGTGCGCTGGGAGCGCAAGGAGGACCCGACTGCCGGTAACTGCTATAACTGCCCCATCGTCATGAGCTACCCCACGGCGCTGGCGCTCAACATCGACGAGATTCGCGAGCAGAACATCGAGTTCCTGTATCCGTTTGTGCCCTATCACGACAAGACCGAGCTCAAGCGCCGTCTGTACCAGGTGCTCGCCATCGACCGTGTGGCCGATGCGCAAGCCGGTCGCGGTCGTGTGCGTGGACCCAAGATCACGCGCTCCGAGGTCGATGCCGCCGTCAACGCTGCTTTTGAGGCCGACGCGCGCTTCCACGAGGATATCCAGACCATGGGCGAGGAGGCTCTCAAGTGGGTCGAGGACCACGGCGGTCACGGCATCGTGCTCGCCGGTCGTCCCTACCATAACGACCCCGAGATCAACCATGCCCTGCCCGAGCTTATCTCGAGCTTTGGCTTTGCGGTCTTTACCGAGGATTCGCTCGCGCATCTGGTGAAGCCCGAGCGTCCGATTCGCGTCGTCGATCAGTGGATGTATCACAGCCGCCTGTACGCCGTCGCCCGTTTTGTGACGATGCGCAACGACCTGGACCTGATCCAGCTCAATTCCTTCGGCTGCGGCCTGGACGCTCTGACCACTGATCAGGTGCAGGAGATCCTGGAGGCCAGCGGCAAGATTTACACCGTGCTCAAGATTGACGAGGTGTCCAACTTGGGTGCCGCGCGTATCCGTATTCGCTCGCTCATGGCGGCGCTCAAGGACCAGGAGGCCGAGCGCTTGGCCGAGGCTACGGCCGCGGGCGAGACTTACGAGCAGGGCGATGCCGCGCCGGTGGCGCCCTCCACGGATGCCCCCGCGTTCGCGAGCCGTAAGTACACGTTCGAGGCGCAGCGCGAGAGTGCTTCGACCGCGTGGCCCAAGGTGCCCTTTACCGAGCAGATGCGCGAGGAGGGCTACACCATCCTGTGCCCGCAGATGGCGCCGATCCACTTTGACCTGGTCAAAGAGGTGTTCCGTGGTGCTGGCTACAACTTGGAGCTGCTGCCCTCGACCGATCACGATGCCGTCGAGGCCGGCCTGCGCTATGTGAACAATGATATTTGCTATCCGTCGATCCTGGTAACGGGCCAGATTATGGAGGCCATCGAGAGCGGTCGATACGACCTGTCCAAGACAGCCGTGGTTATCAGTCAGACCGGCGGCGGCTGCCGTGCCACCAACTACATCGCACTCATCCGCAAGGCCCTGCGCGAGAGCGGCCACCCCGAGATCCCGGTGATCTCGCTTTCGGCCGTGGCGCTGGGCGAGGACAACCCTGGCTTTAAGATTACGCCGGCGCTGCTCAAGCAGGCGGTCTACGCGGTGCTCTTTGGCGACGTGATGATGCAGATGCTCTACCGTTGCCGCCCGTACGAGGCCACGCCCGGTGCCGCCAACGCGCTCTACGATGAGTACATGGCGCGCGCCCGCAAGCTGGCGCCTAAGTTCAACAGGCACAACTACACCAAGCTTGCGCGTGAGGCCATCCGCGCGTTCGACACCATGCCGCTCGTGGGCGAGGGCACCAAGCCACGCGTGGGCGTGGTCGGCGAGATTCTGGTCAAGTTCCATCCCACAGCCAACAACCACGTGGTCGATGTCATTGAGCGCGAGGGCTGCGAGGCAGTGGTGCCGGGCCTGCTCGACTTCTTCCTGTACTCTATGAGCAACGCCGAGCTGCAGAAGGACGAGCTGGGAAGCTCTGCCACTACGCGCGCGGGCATGCAAGCGCTTATTAAGCTCGTGGACTGGATGCGTACGCCGGTGGAGGAGATGCTCGAAAAGTCCCGCCGCTTTGAGGCTCCCGAGCGCATCGGCACCATGGCCGACAAGGCCCGCACGGTGCTTTCGGTGTGCAACAACATGGGCGAAGGCTGGCTGCTCACGGCCGAGATGCTCGACCTGATCGATCACGGTGCACCCAACATCATCTGCACGCAGCCCTTCGCGTGCCTGCCCAACCATGTGGTGGGCAAGGCCGTGATCAAGGAGCTGCGCCGCCAACATCCCGAGAGCAACATCGTCGCGGTGGACTACGACCCCGGTGCATCCGAGGTCAACCAGCTCAACCGTATTAAGCTTATGATCAGCGTGGCAAAGGAGAACATGCGCGCCGGCAAGGGCTTTAAGCTCGAGAAGGTGGCGCCGCTCGCGATGGACGAGGTCACTGGCCAGATGCGTGCCCATGACGGCTGCGTGAGCTGCGGGCCGGCCAGCGAGGAGGCCGTTGCATCGGTCGCCAAGCGCCTGGGACGCGGCATTAAGAAGTAGCTGGCCTGCTATGGGCTAGATATAAGACAAACGGGTGGCAGCCGCGCCGGCTACCACCCGTTTTTTGCTGGACATGGAACCCTGAGATAATGAACAGGTGTTGCCGTTCGCCGCAAATTACCGTCCGTTTATAGAACCCACCCCCAGCGCGCGTCCTCCTTACGGTTGAATAAATACACATCTATGGAATTACGCAAGAGAGGACCGTTCCTATGAGCTACAAGACCGTTTGCGTTGCCGGCGGCGGCGTGCTGGGAAGCCAGATTGCCTTTCAGGCTGCCTACTGTGGCTTCGATGTGACGATTTGGCTGCGCAGCGAGGGCAGCATCGGCCGCACCCAGCCCAAGATCGATCATGTGCGCGAGGAGTACATCGCGGCTATCGAGGGCATGGCGGACGGCACGGGTGAGTGGTGCGCCGGTATCGCCGATAGTGGCCAGCCCTTCGACAAGGAAGCGGCGCTCGCCGCCGTTGAGCGTGCCTACTCCACACTCAAGCTGGAGCTCGATCTTGCCAAGGCAGTGGCCGACGCCGACCTGGTCATCGAGTCTATGGCTGAGGACACTCAGGCGAAGATCGACTTCTACAAGAAGCTCGCCCCGGTTCTGCCGCAAAAGACCGTCATCGTGACCAACTCCTCCACGCTGCTGCCGAGTACCTTTGCCAAGTACACCGGCCGCCCCGAGAAGTACCTGTCGCTGCACTTTGCCAATTCCATCTGGAAGAACAACATGACCGAGGTCATGGCTCAGGACCAGACCGACAAGCGCTATTTCGATGAGCTCGTCGACTTTGCTAATGATATCCGTATGCTTGCCCTGCCCGTCAACAAGGAAAAGAACGGCTACCTGCTCAATTCCATGCTGGTGCCGTGGCTGCTTTCGGGCCTTGACCTGTACGTCTCGGGCGTGAGCGATCCCAAGAGCATCGACCTCGCATGGACGCGTGGCACCGGCGCCCCCAAGGGTCCGTTCCGCGTATTCGACACCGTGGGTATCCAGACGGCCTACAACATCGTTATGCAGTATCAGAAGGTCCCGGGCCTGGTGAGCCCGCTGCTCAAAAAGATGATGATGCCCTACAACTTTAAGGCTATGGCGTCCGTCCTCAAGAAAATGCTCGACGAAGGTAAGCTGGGCGAAAGCTCGGGCGAGGGCTTCTTCAAGTACTAAAAAATGACCTCTCGGGGACGGAGGAAAACGGATCATTTTCGGCCGCCAACAGTGAGAAGATGGACCCAGAAATAGAAAGGAGTGGCAATGGGCCGGCTCGGGCTTTGAGGACAAGCTGCTGCAGGACCAGGGCGATTTTTCACTCAACGCGGGCCAGCACAGCGTGACCTATCTGCCAAACGACGAGACGGCAGCGACCGGTCGCTGCCAGGTGCTGCTGTACGACAACAACTTTGGTGCGGCAGAAAGCTATCCCAAGTTCGACTGGGGCCAGCTGGGCGCCGCGGTGGTGACCGACTACAGCCGCGGCTTGCATTCGTTTGGGCGCATCTTTACGGTGGACGAGGTGGCACACACCTACGGGCTCGAAGACCAGATCGCGGTGCCGTTCTCGGGCTACGTTAGCAGCGTGCAGCGCGTCGGCAATTCGAACAGCATGCTCGTGGCATCGGGTCAGGTCAAGACCTTTGCCGAGTACGATCGCTACGGTCTACCCATCGCCACCTACGAGATGGAAGCCGAAAAGTACATCTACCGCGTGCACAAGTACGAGCTGTGGCGCTGCGCTCTGCATTACTCCACATCAAACTCCACGCGATCGAGTTCAGGCACGTTGAGGTCGATGAGCTTGCGGGCGACGTGGCGGTCGTGCGCCCCGAGCGCCTCGCTTGTCGTCACGTGGGCGACAATCTCACGCTCGACGATGCCCTCCTCCTCGCCTTCGGTGGCCGAGGTCTCGACGGCGACGGTGTAATCCTTAAAGCCCGGCAGCACCGCGGCAAGCTCGCGTGTGGTCTCGGTGACGCCGTAGCCGTCCTGCACGCCGGCCTGCGCCGAGCCAATGGAACCCGCGGTCATAACGATGCAGGGGATGGCAAAGATCACCGTGCCCACAATAATGCGGCGGCGCACTTTGCGTGACAGCTCGTTGACCTCAGCGTTTTCCTCGGCGGTCACAATGCCGTCGCCGTTGAGGTCGCGCTTGAGCGGCACACGCAAAAGAAGCAGCACGGCTTCGGCCGCCAGCGCGATAAAGACGACGTTGATGCCAAACTCGTAGAGCGCCGAGAGAAACAGCGATCCGCTTGCGATGGCGATGCCGTAACCTGCTGCGCACAGGGGCGGCATCAGCGCGGTTGCCACGGCCACACCGGCGATGAGCGTGGCGGGTTCCTGGTCGCGCGAGTTGCCCAGGCCACCCGCAAAGCCGCCGGCGAGCGCGACAGCGAGGTCCCACACGGTGGGCGTCGAGTTGTCGATAATGGCGGCTGTGGTGGCGCCAAGGGGCGAGAGCTTAAAGTACAACGTGGAGGTGACCAGGCAAAAGGCCATTTGCAGCGCAAGGCTGGCGACGGCTTCGACGGTAATCTCGCGGTCGAGCGTGGCGATGCCGTATGCCATGGCAAGAACCGAGCCCATGAGCGGGCAGATGAGCATGGCGCCCACGATGGCGATGTCCGAGTCGATATCGAGGCCGATGCTTGCGATGAGCATGGCGATGATGAGGATGCACAGGTGAGAGCCGGTTAGGCGCGCCCCGTTTACAAAGCGCTTACGGATTACGTGGTAGGGCGCGCGACCCTCGCGAATGTTGAATGCGCGCTTTAAAAAGCGACCAGCCTGCTCGGCAGCCTCACTATGGGCGGGGCGGATGCCGTGGCGTCGGTGATGGCGTTCGCGTAGTCGCTTGATCTGTTGTTTGTCGAGTTTCATGTCCACCTCGTTCTGGCACGGGCCGCGCAACGCGCCCGTCGCCCTTACTCTACACCGTGGCGGGCAGGGTGCTAGTTGGATGCGAAATCCGATAGGGCGGATGACGCGGGAGCAAATGCAAATCACAGACTCAATTCCATCCCGCAAGAATATGATGCACCAGCTCCTACATATGTGACGAAATTGTGAAGCACGAGAGCGCGAATTTCAAAAAATCCGCTGGTGACCAATGTTGCGCAACAGAATTCAAAAAACAGCTCCTACATTTTGAAGCGTATGGATACATCCGTGTCAAAGGGAGAAAGCCATGGCAAACTACAGTCCACAACACTTTGAGCCTCGGGCCAAGGCCGTCAACGTCAAGGGCGTTGCCAACCGCGCCGTCGCAACCGTTTTGACGGCGGGCCTCATCGCTCAGCCGCTCATGTCGCCGCTGGCGGCAATCGCCGCACCGTCAACCGATAACGGCGATTCTGTTCAGGGGGGGGGTAGTTCTGTAGAGAACACCGTTGCCGCCGGTAACCAAGCGGCCGTAAAGACGGCTGCCCAGCTGGCCGAGGAGTCGGCAAAGCAGCTCAAGGACGCTCAGGCTGCCTACGATGCCGCCCAGAAGAACGCCGATGCGGCGCGCCAGTCTCAAAAGCAGGCGCAGCAGCAAAAGAATCAGGCCTCGCAGGCTGTGAGCGACAACGAAATCGAGCAGAACGCAGCAGAAGTCGCCGCGCTCCAGGAGAAGATTGACGAGCTCAAAGCCGCCGTCGAAAAGACCGAACAGCAGCAGAAGAAGCTGGGCGACCTGAACGATCAGCTCGACCAGGCCAACAAGAGTGTCGAGGATAAGACCCAGGCGCTCAAGGACGCCAAGGCAAAGCAGGATGAGGCCAAGAAGGCCCTCGATGATGCCCAGGCCAAGCTCGAGGCCATGGGTATGGACGAGTACGAGGCCGCCAAGAAGGCCGTCGAGGACGCGCAGACAAAGCTCGATGACGCCAATAAGGCCGTTACTACTGCACAGGACAATCTGGACCAGGCCAAGGCTGCCGAGGCCAGCGCCCAGCAGGAAAAGCAGAATACCGAGGCAGCTTTGACGACTGCCCAGGCCAAGAAGCAGGAGACTGCCGCTGCTCTCGCAGCCGCAACCACCGCGCGCGATAACGCCCAGCAGAAGTTCAACCAGGCGCAGGCCGCGCTCGATGCTGCCGTCTCGGGTACGGGTGTCGACCTGAGTGCGCTTGAGGCCGCCAAGATCGCTGCTGCTGGTGAGCTCAAGACCGCGCAGGCGGAGCTCAATGCCGCGACGGATGCCGACGCCGCCGCACAGACAAATCTGCAGGCCGCCCAGGCTGCCGTCGCTGCCGCGCAGGAGAAGGCCAACGCCGCCAACGCTGCTGTGGCATCTGCCCAGTCTGCATACGATGCGGCAAACAAGGAGTACAAGGACGCGGCCAGTAAGCGTGACGCCGCGAAGACGGCATACGAGCAGGCCCAGCAGACCGAGGCCGACAAGAAGGCTGAGTACGATAAGCTTGTCGAAGTTCGCAAGCAGAAGCGCAGCGAGTGGGAGGCAGCCTGCGCCGCTTCGAACGCCGCGGAAAAGGCTTATGACGCTGCTAATGCCCAGGTTGAGGCTCTTGAGCAGCAGATTGCAGACCTAAAGTCCAACATGACTGTTGACCAGGAAGTTATCAATAAGGGCATGCTCGGCTTTATGGCCTACATCAGCAACAGCAGCGATTTCACCGCCCAGCAGAAGTCGAATGCAAGTACTGCCGCGTCGATGCTCATGGGGACGACAGAGAAACAGGACTGGTATGATAGTTACGTCGATCAGGACATGTCTCGCGACACCAATCCGCTCTCCTTGGAGCAGATGCGTAACGCTCTGACATACCTCGATACCCAGAACAACCTCCGCAAGGCGAACGGCCAGTCTGAGCTTAGCGTCAGCCTCCGCATGACTGCGGCAGCCGCCCTCAATACATCATATTCATCGAACATCTGGGGACACTCGAACTGCTATTTCGATCAAGGTGAGAATCTTGCAGGCGGCGGCGGGGCATACACCGGAGGCGAGACTGAGGATACGCTTGGCTGGCCATATACCGGTCTCTACACCCAGGAGAAAAAGGCGTTCGATAAGTACGTCGAGCAGTATGGTGACGCACTTGGAAGCCATCGATATGATTCCTACTATATCTACCAGCACCATTACAGCATCTACAAGGAGTGTGGGCACTATCTCAACATCATCGATGCCGGTGCGAAGGCTATCGGCATCGCAACCGGTAGCGGTAAGAACACCGATTCCGAGGTAACCGTTTTCGACTATAGCGGAAGCACGGGGCAGATGGATTTCACTGTCTCCGAGTTCAAGAAGCTCGTGAACGACTACATCGACTCTGCCTACAACGCAGGCGGCACGCAGGCGCAGAAGGCGCAGCTCAAGGAGCTTCAGGGCAAGCTCGCCGAGGCGCAGAAGAACTTTGGAACTACTAGGGAAGCTTACTTCGCAGCTGTAAACGGGCAGGATGCCGCCCAGGACGCTTTTACCGCAGCCGACACGAACGTGAACACCGCCAAGGGCGAGTACGAGAAGGCTAAGTCCGCCACCGCTTCCGCCAAGTCCGCCTACACCGCCGCCGAAGCCAAACTCAAGGGTATCGACGTCAAGACGCCCGAGACCAAGCTCGAAGCCGCCAAGGGCGAGGCCGCTACTGCCCAGGTAGCTCTCGATAAGGCTAACGCCACGCTTGCTGACAACAAGACGAAGGCGGCCGATGCCGCTGCTCACAAGGCGAAGGCTCGCAGCGCCCGCGACGCCGCCAAGGTAAAGTCCGATCAGGCCAACGAGGCGTATGGCAACGCTACCGCTTCGGTCAAGGACCTTGCCGCCAAGCTCGATGCCGCCAAGACGGACCTTGCGAACAAGCAGGGCTCGCTTGACGAGGCAAAGAAGGCCGACGATGCCGCCCAGGCTGGTGTGGATAAGGCCCAGGCCGCAGATGCTCAGGCCGTGACCGCTCTTTCGGATGCCAAGCAGGCAGTTGCCGCCAAGACGCAGGCCCTGTCCGACGCACGGGTGAAGGCCAAGGCTGCCGAGGGCGAGCTGGCCACCGCAAACAAGGCCTTCGAGCGCTTCGCCGGCGCTCAGAAGGCGGTCGACGGCGCCAAGGCCGCCTATGACGTTGCCGTCGCCGGTGTCGCCGATGCCCAGAAGCAGCTCGAGGCCGCCAACGAAGCCGTCGTCGATGCGAACTTCGAGATCGTTAAGGCCAAGGCCGAGCTTGCCAACGACGAGGCACTCAAGGCCGATCTTGAGGCTGTCGACCACAAGGCATCCCTTGCCGCGGGCACGACGGGCAACGAGAAGCTGGTCAAGCTTAACGCTGCCTACGCTCGCTATAAGGCCGCCGTCGATGCCGCCGCTGGCCTCAAGGCTGCTCTGAGCGATGCCGATGCCAAGCTGTCCGATGCCAACGACGCCTATGTCGCCGCGCTTGCCGAGCTTGGCGATGCCAAGGATGCCCTGGCTGCCGCGCAGGCCGAGTACGACAAGTATCATCCCAAGGCTGAGCCGCAGGCCAAGGCTCAGGTTGCGCAGGCTGCTGCAAAGGCTCCTGTCGCCAAGAAGAAGGCAACGTCGGCCGCGCTCGCCCAGACTGGCGACAATTCCGCTCTTGCGGGCGAGGTGTTCGTCATCGGCGGTATCACTCTCGTGGCCGCTGGTGTGACGCTGAGCGATCGTCGTCGCAAGCAGATGTAGCGTTTCGAGCGTAGATTCTGCAACGAACTTCAATTCATAACGGGACCGTCTCGTTAGCCAAACGATAAGGCCGGCGCGCTGTTAAACGCAGCGCGCTGGCCTTTCTTTGTTTCGATATCAAAAAGCCCGGTCAGCAGCCGCAAAAGCTACCGACCGGGCAAGCCGTAGGCAATATGGTTGCTGTCGAGCAGCTGCTCAGCCTATCCCAGCAGGCTTAAGCCCACGGAGACAAACGCCAGGATAACGCCGACGATGGACTCGCCGCCCAGCAGGCCGCTGGCGACAACCAGGCCCTGTTCCTGGAAGGCGGCGTCCTTAGCAGCTCTCTCCTCGTCGGAAAGACCAGCGGTGGCGTCGCGGTGGGCGGACCACTTGTCGTAGGCGAGTTTGACGCAGGAGCCCAGGAATGCCGTGAGTGACATGTAGAACGGCAGGTACACGCCCAGGCCGATCATCATGGCCGGAATGCCGAGCCAGTACATGACGATGCCGGCGATAAAGCCGCCAACGAACCACGGCACGCTCGGGATGCCCGATACCATGGTGGCGACGACGCTTGCCTGCGCGGCAACAAAGCTCTTGTCGGGGCCAAAGGCGTCCGGGCCATAGGCGGTGACGAGCGCGACCATGACGGCTGCGGCGACCAGGGCGCCCACGATGCCGCCAATGGCTTGGCCGATCCACTGCGCACGCGGGTTGGTGCCCAGCACGGCGCCGGCCTTAAAGTCGTTCATGACGTCGCCCGCAAGGCCGCACGCCACGGCCACGATGCCGGCGATAAAGAACAGCTTTACCTGAGCGATCTGCGCGAAGGCTGCCACGATGAGCATAACGATGAGGCCAAAGATCTCCATGGGGTCGATGCCCGTCTGGCCGCAGCTCTGTGCGCTCATGATGGTGGTGACAAAGGTGAACAGCGTCACGATGACGGCCGGGACGGGACCAAGGTCGAGCGCGATGGCGACGATCACAGCGATGGCGGCAGCGCCCAGGCCGATGATGCCGGCGTCGAGCTTAAGGGAGCCCGAGATGAGCGACTGCTCGTCGGTGTCGGTGGAGCTGTCGGCGGCAAGACCGCGGACGATCCCGGCGACCTGCGGCAGGATGTCCTTGAGGACGACGGCGACGCCAAAGCCCATCATGAGGCCCATGCCCAGGGACTTGACGATGCCCTGTGCAGTCACAACGTCGAACAGGCCGGCAGCGGTGCCGCCGACAATGATGCCAAAGTTGCCCAACAGGGCGCCGGCAAACCAGAAAGCGACCGGGGCGAAGCCCACGAGGAAGCCGACGGAGAGCAGCATGGGCGAGTTGTAGATGCCAAAGGTCACGCCGGGGATGTTGAGCGTGCATAGCATGCTGGGCACCACGCCCAGGGCGTCGCGCAGCACGCTATAGATGCCGGCGATGGCCATGGAACCAAAGAGCTGCTTGCCGGTTTTGCCGCCAGCCTCGGTCGCGCGCAGGGTCTGAGCTGCGGCGTTGCCGGTGGGGAACTCAAGCGCGGCGTCCACGATAAAGTGACGATGGATGAGCGCTGTCGCCAGAAGGCCCAAGATGGTGCCGGCGAGTGCCACGATAAACATGTCGAGCCAGCTGATCTGGTCGGCATAGCCCAGCATCCAGGCGCCCGGGATGGTAAACGCCAGACCGCCGGCGACCATGGCGCCTGCGGACATGATGGTGTGGGTGACGTTGGCCTCGTTGAGGCTGGCGTTGCCCATGAGCTTAAGGAAGAACAGCGAGATGACGGCAGCGAAGACGATCGGCCAGGGGAGAGCGCCCATCTTGAGGGCGGTATAGGCCGAGCTTGCCGTGATGATCACGCAGCCAAGGACGCCGATGACGACGCCGCGCAGCGTGAGTTGCCCGCGCATCGAGGCGCGGTTCGAGGGATTGCTCATATAAAACTCCTTTGCGTATATCCGCTTCCCCCGGGAGCGCCGCTACGGATACGGCGCGGGAAGTCGGGTTACCAAGGGCCGCCGCGTGAGCTCGCAAACGACCGCGCACCAGTATAGCCGTAAGCTAGTCATTTTGGGATGACTGGTTTAGGTAGGCGATATACTGCTGGGCAGACGAAAGGAGCGCCGACGATGCTTAATGGGTGCGCATACATATTGACGGTCGACGTGGGCAACACGTTCATTCGCTTTGGTCTGTTTGCCGAGGATTCGGCCGCGGCACAGGAATGTCCGCTTGCGACGTGCGAGATCACCACGCCGTCGAGCATTACGGCCGACGAGGCGCGCATGAGGCTCGCGCAGGTCATGGGCGCACTGGCAGCCGATGCGGGCATGCCGGGTGCGTTCGTTCCCGCAGCTGCAGTGCTGAGTTGCGTGGTGCCGGCGCTCGAGCGCCCGTGGAAGGCAGCGCTTTCCCGTACCTGCACGGGGCGCGTGCTCACCGTGGGGCCGGGCCTCAAGACCGGCATACCCGTGCACTACGATGACCCGGCCGAGATCGGCCCCGACCGCATCGCCGACGCTGTGGCGGCACGCGCCGTCTACGGCTCTCCCTGCATCGTGATCGACTTGGGTACCACGACCAATATCGAGGTCATCGACGCGCGCGGTACCTTTGTGGGCGGCGTCATCGCGCCGGGTCTGGCGCTTGGCGCCCGCTCGCTTTCGGCGGCTGCGGCGCGCCTACCCCAGGTCGAGCCCTCGGCACCGACGCATGTGATCGGCCGTAACACGCGCGAGGCCATGCGCTCGGGCGTGGTCTTGGGCGAGGTAGCCCGCATCGACGGCATGCTCGACATGGTGCTCGCCGAGATGCGCGCGACCAAGGCGGCGGGGGAGGGCAGCGTGCCCATCGTCATTACCGGCGACGATGCCGAGGCGCTCGCGGCGTTGGTCGGCCACAGCCTGACGGTAGACGACGCACTGACGCTGCGGGGTCTCGCCGAGCTGTACCGCATCAACCAAAAGCCCCGCCATGTGTAAAAGTGAGGGCGCCGGCGGGACAAACGCCTCCACCTTTCACCTGCTACAATGGGTCAAACTATTGCGATTACGGAGGTGTCTGCCATGTCGGACGATCTTCATCAAACTTCGTCAGGCAAGCGCCTGGACGTCATTAGCTGGGACGAGTTCTTTATGAGCGTGGCCATCGCCGCGCAGCGCCGCAGCAAAGACCCCAACACGCAGGTGGGTGCGTGCATCGCCAACACCAACCACCGCATCCTTTCGGTGGGCTACAACGGTACGCCTTCGGCGCTCAACGACGACTTTTTCCCGTGGGGTACGAGCGACGACCCGCTGCAGGACAAGCATAACTACGTGGTCCATGCCGAGGCCAACGCCGTGCTCAACTACCGTGGCTCGCTCAAGGACCTCGAGGGTTCCACGGTCTACGTCACGCTGTTCCCGTGCCACGACTGCGCCAAGATTTTGGCTCAGGTGGGCGTGGGCGAGGTCGTCTACCTGGACAACAAGTACGCCGACACCGATGACGGACGCATCAGCCGCCGCATCCTCGACTCCTGTGGCATCAGCTACCGCCAGGTTATCGTCGATGTTCACATCGGCACCGAGGGGCGGGCTCAGCAGTAGCGCGTGGCAACGCCAGCTGGCAACAAAAGGCAGCCAAAAGAGCCCCGTCCCAAATTGACTGCTCGTGAAAGTCGTGTCCGCGCGCATGGATGGCTCGTGAGCGGGTACATGGCTGTAGTAACATAGCCCCTGTCCGCGGGCACACCCGCGTTGTTGTGAGAAAGGAGCCCCTGTGGCTGTTAACGAAGAGCTGCTTAAGAAGGTTCTTGAGGAGATCCGCCCCAACCTGCAGGCTGACGGCGGCGATATGGAGTATGTGGGCGTCGACGACGAGGGTGTCGTCAAACTGGAGCTGCAGGGCGCTTGCGCCGGCTGCCCCATGAGCTCGCTGACCCTGTCCATGGGTATTGAGCGCATCCTGAAGGAGCATGTGCCCGGCGTTACCCGAGTTGAGCAGGTCAATGCCTCCGGCGAGGCCGAGGACCTGTACGACGAGTACGCGCCATTCTAAGCTGCGAAAGCTGCGGACGGCATACTCCGCATAGACGTTACGCCCAAATATGCGGCTGCGAGCGCAAGGCCCGCGGCCGCATTTGTATGTAGGGAGTAGGAGGGTCGACATGCTCAACGACCTCTACCATATGCTTGATCCTGTCGCGATCTCGGCGGGCCCCATCACCATCTACTGGTACGGCCTGGCCTACGTGGTCGGCGCCCTGCTCACGGCGGTTGTCATGTACCGCACGCAGCGTCGCTGGGGCTTTAACATCACGATTGACGACCTTACGAGTGTCGTGGTCGGCGTGGTCTTTGGCCTCATTATCGGTGCGCGCCTGTTCTACGTCGTCTTTTACGGTGATGGCTACTACTGGGCGCACCCGCTCGAGATCTTTGCCACCAACGAGGGCGGCATGAGCTTCCACGGCGGTTTGGTGGGCGGCATTATCGGCGGCATCATCGTATGCCGCATGTATAAGCTCGACGCATGGACTTTGGCAGACCTTGCCGTCATAGGCGCGCCGCTGGCCTTGTGCCTGGGCCGTTGTGCCAACTTTGTCAACGGAGAGCTGTGGGGCAAGCCGACCGATCTGCCATGGGGCGTGGTCTTTGGCGGGACTGCGGGCGATATGCCGCGTCACCCCTCCCAGCTCTACGAGGCATTTCTTGAGGGCATCGTGCTCTTTTGCATTCTGCAGGTGCTCAGCCGCAAAAAGCCGCTACTGCCCCAGGGTACGTTTATGGGCGTGTTCGTGATGGGGTACGGCATCGTCCGCTTTCTCGTTGAGTTCGTGCGCGTGCCCGATGCCCAGTTGGGTTATCTGCTGGGAGGCGTTATCACCATGGGTCAGCTGCTGAGTTTGCCGCTCGTGATCGCGGGCCTGGCGCTCATCATCTTTGCTCGTCGCCGCAACCAACCCCAGCGCATCTACCTCGACGCTTAACCACCAAAAAGTGAACAGGCACCTTTGTGGTGGTTTGCTGGGTAACGATGACAGAACCGTAACGTTTCCCCAGATAAAACCTGCCAAAATAAACCTGTCCCTTTTTGGCAGGTTTCTAGAAAGGCTCTTTGGACTGTGAAGGATTCCGATCTCTCCACAACGGCTGCGCGCGACGCTGCCCGCATTGTCTGGTTTAAGCGCTACCCCGCCAAGCAGACGCTCATCGCATTTTTGCTCGCGCTGTTGGCGACCACGGCGTTTTCCATCGATCCCGCCCCGGTGTCGAGCAACGCAGTCTTGGCGATTGACCCCAAAGCCTCGGGCATGCTGTACGTGTGCTACGAGGTGCTCCTCTCGTTTGCCGGCCATACCGACGCGGTCATGCTGCTTGCACTTGCCTGCCTGCTCACCTTGCCGTTTCGCTACGTGTTCTTTGGCCGTGGCGACACCTGGCGTCCATCGATCATTCTGCCGTCGCTGTTCTTCGCCATCTGCATGGTGTTCGGCCGCAGCTACGATCTCACCGACTCGGCCGAGATTGTCCTTGGCGACAAAGCCCGCATCATCTGCGCCTGGATTGGCGGCGCGGGCTGGATGCTCTTGGCGGTCGTTGCCTTCTACCTTGCCTTTGAGTGTCTAGATTGGCTGAGCTCCCGACGCATCCCGTTTTCCGAAGCGCACTTTGGCCGCGTATGGCGTGTGACTCACGCCGTGCTCTCGGTCCATCCCTTTGCCGGGCCCTTCCTGGTGCTTATGATCGCCTGGACGCCCACGCTCATCGCTTCGCTGCCCGGCCTTTTTATGGGAGATACGGGCGCGCAGATTCGCCAGTGGTTCAACTATCCCAACGGCACGAGTGACTACCTGCATCTGCTCAATCCCAATGTGTTGCTCAACGGGCATCACCCCGTGGTGCACACGGCTATCATCGGTTCGTGCGTCCAGCTGGGGCTTTCGCTGTTCAACAGCGCTAACGCGGGTCTTGCCATCTACACCTGTGCTCAGTTCGTCATCACGGCCGCCTGCATGGCCTATTCCATTTCATCGCTGCGCAAACTGGGCGTGAGCCTGCCGGTTCGCGGTGCGATCCTGCTGTTCTTTGCGTTTATGCCGATGTTCTCTAACTACGCGGCGTTGCTCACCAAAGACGTGCTCTTTGCCGACGCGTTTTTGGTGCTGCTGGTACAGACCGTCAAGCTCGTGGCATGTGGCTTGCCCCGTCGTGATGCCAATGCCGAGCGAGCGGGCGAGAAAGCCCCCGTGCTCTTTGCGCGCCACGACTGGCTGCTGCTCGCTCTGGGCGCCATGGGTTCCACGTTTCTGCGCAACGGCGGCCTGGTGTTTCCCCTGGCGGCATGCGTAATCGCGGCGGCGTTTTGCGTATGGGACGTGCATGTGGCTCGTCGTGCAGCCAAGCAGACTGGCGCTGCGCCTTCGGGCGCCATCCCGCGTTTCCGCTGGGTTGGCGTTCTCGCGGTGCTCGCGCTCTGCCTTGCCTCTAATATGTACTTCACCAAGGTCTTTATGCCGGCGCACGACATTACGCCCGGCTCCAAGCGCGAAATCCTTTCGATTCCGTTCCAGCAGACGGCTCGTTTCGTCCAAAAGCACGACGGCCTCAACTCGGGCGTCAACCCTACGGTTAAGGAGGACGGCACCATCGTGGAGGCGCCCTGCGACGGTTCGGTGACCGACGAAGAGCGTGCCGTGATCGATCGTGTACTCAAGTACGAGAACCTGGGCCGCCGCTACAACCCCGACAAGTCCGATGCCGTCAAGAACTGCTTTAACGAGTACGCCTCGCAGGAGGACATCGATGCCTATTTTGAGGTATGGGCTCAGATGTTTAAGAAGGATCCCGAGTGCTATATTTCGGCGCTTATCAATAACTACTATGGTTATTTTTATCCGAGCGCGCGCGATGCCTGGGTCTACAGCACGGCGCGTAGTGCCGAGATCATGGCGCGTCCCGACAACCTCAAGTACTTCGACTTCCATCCGGTTGACAGCAACGTGGTGCGCTGGTGTGACCATCTGATCAACCTATACCGTGTGGCGGTGCAGCGTGTTCCCTTTATCTCGCTCACCATGAGCTCGGCCACCTATGTGTGGATCATGATCGCCGTGGTGGTCTACCTGCTGCGTCGTCATTCATGGCGTGCGCTGGCGATCTGGGTGCCGCTGTTGGGCGTGCTCGCCGTGTGCCTGATTGGCCCGTGCAACGGCTCGACTTACATGCGCTACCTGTATCCGGTCATCGCCTGCATGCCCTTCGCCATCGGCGCCACCGTCACCCGCAGCGACTTTCTCTGGTTCTAACTTGGTGCATTGAGGTCAGGTTTCTTTGCACCAAAGGGGCCATCATCACGACGCCTTCATTTTGGGGTTTATCTCACAGGCCAGTAGGTATATCATAACGACGTTTGTTTATATTGCCCGAGCATCTGCGCTGGGCTTTAGGTCGAAACCGATAGGAGACACGTATGTCCGGACACTCTAAGTGGGCCACAACCAAGCATCGTAAGGGCGCGCAGGACGCCAAGCGTTCCGCCCTCTTCTCCAAGCTCAGCCGCAACATCACCGTTGCTGCCCGTCTCGGCGGTGACCCGCTGCCCGAGAACAACGCCAGCCTCGCCGCTGCCGTTGCCAAGGCCAAGGCTCAGTCCATGCCTAAGGACAAGATCAAGTCCGCTATCGACAAGGCTTTTGGCTCGGGTGCTGACGCCGCCGTCTACGAGAACATCGTGTACGAGGGCTACGGTCCCGCCGGTGTCGCCGTCTACGTCGACTGCCTGACCGACAACCGCAACCGTACCGCCGCTGATGTCCGTTCCGCCTTCTCCCACGCTGGTGGCAACCTGGGCACCTCCGGCTCCGTCGCCTTCCAGTTTGAGCGCAAGGGCCAGATCGTCGTCGCCAAGGAGATCCTGGACGAGAACGCCAAGAAGGAGATCATGATCGCCAACGGTGCTGCCGGTGACGAGGATGAGTTCATGATGGCCATCGCCGAGGCCGGTGGCGAGGACTACGAGGACGCCGGCGAGGAGTGGATCGTCTGGACTGCTGCCAACGACGTTATGGCTGTCTCCAAGGCGCTCGAGGAGCAGGGCGTCCAGGTCAAGGGCTCCGAGACCACCATGGTCCCGACCACCCCGACCGAGGTTTCTGGCGCCGATGCCAAGAAGGTTCAGCGCCTCATCGACCGTCTTGAGGAGCTCGACGACGTCCAGGATGTTTACAGCACCATGGACATGACCGACGAGGTCATCGCTGCCCTCGAGGAGGAGTAGCGCCCGCACGGGTTAAGCCGTGCATATCTGGGCATAATGAAGCGAGCATGCAAGCCTCGTGGAATAGATGAGCCGGATCCGCGTGCGTAGAGCACCGGACCCGGCTCTTTTATAATGATGCGAACCGTTTTGCATTTCGAGAGCCGAGATTTGAAGGGAGCGCCACGTGCGCGTACTCAAACGAGCCCTAGCGATTGTGTATCTTGCCGCCGCCATCGTGGCGCTGGGTACGCTTGTCTGCCAGTTTTGGGGGCCGTATACGTATCGCTTTATGCTGCTGATGCGCGACCCCATGCCGCGCATTGTCGTGACGGCATGCGGCGGAGTTGTGGCGATCGGCGTGCTGGTAAGCTTCTTCCGCCTGATGTTTGCTCGTCGCGAGCCGTCCTGTGTGCATCCGGCGGGGGAGCGCAATATCGAGGTCACCCTTGCGGCGCTTTCTTCGTGTGCTAGGGCTGCTGCCGAGCGCGACGACCGCGTGATGGTCGAGCATGTCGAGGCCCGCGTCCAAGGCTCCGACGATTCGCACGTCCGTTTTAAGGTCGAGGCTATCGCGCTTGACGATAAGGACGTGGCATCTCTGGCTACCGCGATGCAGCAGCGCATCGAGGAAGCTTGCGACACCATGCTCGGCACGCCGGGTACGACCGCGCGCGTCCGTTTTTTGCCGTCCAAGACTACCGTCCAGACCGTGGAGGTTTCCGGTGAGTGATACCAATCAAGATAAGACCGCTCGTACGCCGCGCCTGACGATTGACCAGAGCGCCACACCGGCGAGCGAATCTGTTGATTCCAAAGCAGAGGCAACTGAGTTACAAGACGCGGCAGCCGCGGATTTTGACGAGGCTATGGGTCTCATCAAGGGTACGGGCGCTGCCATCTGGAGCTATGCTGTGCGTCATCCCAACACCACGCTCGGTGCCGTCGCTGGCTTTATCCTCGCCGTGTTGGTGCTCACGCTCGGCCTGTGGGACACGCTCGTCATTGCATTCTTCGTGCTGATCGGCGCCGTGATCGGCCAAATTCGCGACGGCGAGAACGGGATCGTCAACTTCTTCGGCCGTCTGTTTAGCGGCCGCTAATATGTATTCGACTGTCGCATCCGCGGCAGGCATAAGGAGGAACCATGGCTTTTAATACGAAGGTCGATGTAGCCGATACCGAGCTCGAGGAGAACGAAGCGGTCGTCGCCGAAGCCGAGGATGTGACGCTCGAGGACGAGGCTCTCGTCGAGGCCGAGTCCGCCGATGACGCGGACGAGGATGATGAGGAAACAGACGAGTCCGAGGACTCGCTGACCTATTCCAACGGTGTGATCGAGAAGATCGTTGCCATGGCCACCCGCGAGGTTCCGCACGTTTTGGGCATGAAGGGTAACCTCATGCACTTTGTGCAGGAGCAGTTTGGTGCCGAGAATCTGACCAAGGGCGTGACGGTCGAGGTCACCGATGACAATCGCGTGGTCGTCAACATCTCCGTCATTATCGAGTACGGAGCCTATGCGCCCGCGATCTTCGACGATGTCAAGGCACGTGTCACTGAGCGCCTTGCCGCGATGACCGGCCTTGAGGTGGCGGGTGTCAACCTGCGCATCGAGGACGTCATCACCCCCGAGGAGTACGAGCACCGCACCAGCCAGCACGAATAACCTTCCAAAAAGGGACAGGTTTCTTTTGGCAGGTTTTATCTGCGAAAACGTTAAACGGCCGACCGCGCAAGCAAAAGCGTGGCCGGCCGTTTCTGTACGCTCCCGATATAGTCATACCGCTCGTCTAACTAAGGGTTGCAATCCCCACGTTCCGCGTTACCCTAATGAGCGCATTGTTTCCAAATTGTTAACGAGGAGTTGCCGTAATGGCCGACGAGCACGAAACAGAAAGCAAGGCATGGGCAATTGAGGCCGCTGCGGCAGAGGCGGCGTCGCGTGCTGCCGAGGAGGTGCATCGTCCTCCCGTAGTGCCGATGGAGCGCGTGGTTGATCGCACCGATATCGAGCGCGGCGAGCGTGCCGGTCAAAAGCGCAGCCAGGAGCCGGGCTTCCCGCGCTTTTTTGCCGAGCTCAATCTGGGCCTGATTCTTACGGCCTTTGCCATCGTCGCGTTTAAAACCCCTAATCACTTTGCTTTTGGCGGCACCTCGGGCGTGTCGGTCATTCTGTCCACGCTGTTCCCGACCCTGCCCGTCGGCGTCTTTATGTGGATTATCAACGCGGTTCTCGTCGTTTTGGGCTTTATCTTTTTGGAGCGCAAGGCAATCCTGTGGAGCGTCTTCGCCTCGTTTGCGTTGTCCGCCTATGTTTCGCTGTTTGAGTTCTTTATTCCGACCGATGTCTCTCTGACGGGCGATATGTGGCTCGACCTGTGCTTTGCCGTCATCTTGCCGGCGCTCGGCAGCGCTATTGTCTTTGATATCGGCGCCTCGACGGGTGGCACGGACATTCTTGCCATGATCCTCAAGCGCCGCACGACGCTCGAGATTGGTCGCGCACTGCTGTTGGTCGATATCGGCATCGTGGCCATCGCGGCCTTTTTGTATGGCCCGCGTGTCGGTCTGTATTGCGTGCTTGGCCTGTTTGCCAAGACACTCGTGGTCGACAAAGCCATCGAGAGCATCCATCTTCGTAAGGTCTGCACGGTCATTTGCTCCGAACCCCTTAAGGTCGAGGAGTTTATCGTCAAGCATCTCAACCGCACAGCGACCATCAGTCGCGGCTACGGTGCCTTCTCGGGCAAGTGCGTGACGGTGATCATGAGCGTGCTAAGCCGTCGCGAGGCCGTGCAGCTGCGCCGCTATGCGCGCGAAGTCGATCCGGGTGCCTTTATCACGATTGTCGACAGCTCCGAGATCGTCGGCAAGGGTTTCCGCGGCACGAACTAGCGCGGACACACTCATCAAACAATCGAAAAGCGCCTCGCGCGTTGCAAATACGTCATCTAAGAGTATTTGTCCTCACATTGGGTGATAATGATGCCAAAGACATCGTTTGCGATCCAAGTGATTTGTTCAAGATACGAAGGGATGACTCTATGTTCTGCTCGCAGTGTGGCGCCCCCATGGGCGATAACGACAAGTTCTGCGGCGTGTGTGGTGCTCCTAATGCCGGTGCCGCTGGCCCCGCTCCCCAGGGACAGCCTCAGCCCCAGCAGTTTGTTCCGCAACCGCCCGTGGCGAATGCGCCAAAGGGCTGTGTGGCTCAGGCGTTCCAAGATATGACCAAGACTCCGGGTGTGCTTCAGCGTGTATGCCAAATCGCGTTTTTGCCGGCGCTGATTTGCGTTGTGTCGGTGCTCGTGTTGTTTATTCCCGTTATTGGCGGCATTGCGGCTGCCATCGGCTTTTTGGCAGCTTGCATTGCGAGCGTGTGCGGTTCCGGCTTTGGCATCGAGTGGGGTCGCGATCTGTCGCTTAAGATCGATGACGGCATGGATCGTCCGCTGATGCGTTCCACGTCGTTTGGTCTCGGAGTCTTTTCGAGCGTTATTTCGGTCGTGCTCGAGGTTATCGCTGCCATTCCCGTTATCGGTGTAGTGCTTTCGCTGGTGGAGGGCGTGGTAATTGGCGCTGCGGGCTCGTATTCTTATTACGGCTCTTATGCGCTCGAGGCTGCGCTGTTTGGCTCGCTTGGCCTGCTTGTCCTGGCGCTAATTGCCTCGGCGATTCTGGGTGTCTTCTTTAAGATGTTCGCCGACATCGCCGTGATGCACTTTGCGGTGACCGGGCGTGTCGAGAGCGCGTTTTCGCTCGATAAGGTCTGGGCGGCGTTTAAGCACAACAAGACCAAGCTGTTCTGTGCTTCGTTCCTTCCCGAGTTTTTGACGGGCCTGGTCGCCAACGTTGTCACATGGATCTTGACGGTCGTCTTTGGCGCCATTGCCTCTGTCGGTATGTATAGCTACTACTATCGTCCTACGGGTATTGAGGCAATTGTTACCGGCGGTGGCGTCACGCTCGCGCTGTTCTTGGTGCTGGTCGCTTTTGTCACCGTATTTCTTACGGTCTTTGGCAAGATGCTCAAGCACCGTGCCGTTGGCTATTGGGCCGCACGCTATGCAAGCGAGTGGGCCGATGAGGATAAGGACGACGTCCTGACTTTTGTGTTGCCCTTCGAGAAGAAGTCCGCTCCTTCGGGTTACGGTGCTCCGGATGCTTCGCCGGCACCTGCACCCGCTCCCGCGACCGAGCCTGAGCCGGCGCCCGAGCCTGAGCCGGCATCTGAGTCCGAGCCTGCACCTGAGCCTGAGCCTGAGCCGGCACCTGCACCTGAGCCGGCGTCCGAGCCAAGCTCCGACGAGGAGCCTCAGGACGAGTAGCCACGCCGCCTGCTATTTGGGGACGGGGTAGAAATGGTAGAAATAGTGCTTGAAGAATGAGCGGGGGCGGACGTTTCGATACGTCCGCCCCCGCTCTGCTTTAGCCAAGCTGTTATGGATGGGTGTGACGACTACTCGTCGTGCTTCTCCTCACGGCGTGCAGCAGCGCGTGCGTCGTGGATGCCCTTGATCGCGGCATGGCGAGCCGTTCGGGCATCATGGATGGCGTCGCGAGCCTCGGCGGTCGTCGCCTTGGCAGAGCGCAACTTGGCGGCCAGATCGGGGTTGGTTTCGGCGACCGCGGTAATCGCGGGGCCGTCGAGCTCCTCTTGCGTGGGCTCGGCCAAAAAGTCGATAGCATACTGGGCGGCCACCATGGAGCCCTTTGCCAGCACGGTCTCGTCAATCTTGTAAAAGCAGGAATGCTGGGCGTACGTGGCGCCAATCTTGGGGTTGCGCGTACCTACAAAGGCGAGCACGCCCGGTACGCGGCGCAGGTACTCCGAAAAATCCTCGCCCGAAAGCGTGCCGCGGTAATGGCCTTGACCGGTGGGACCCAGGCACTTGATTACAGCCTGACGGCAGCGCTCGCTCGAGGCGGCGTCGTTTTCGACCTTGTAGTTGGCGATGGTGTAGTCGGTGAGCTCTGCCTCGGCGCCCAGAGCTGCCGCGGTATGCTCCACGATGCGGCGCATGAGCTCCGGCATTTCCTCGTGGGTCGAATCGCCGTAGGTGCGCACTGTGCCGGCGAGGTAGGCCGTGCCGGCGATAACGTTGCGCGCGGTGCCGCCGTGCAGCTCGCCGACGGTGATGACGGCCGGCTCGTAGGGGCTAATCTCGCGCGAGACGATGGTCTGCAGGGCGTTGACAATTTCGGCGGCAACCATGACGGCGTCGTGGCCGCGTTGGGGCATGGCGCCATGGCACGAGGTGCCGCGGACGTCGATGCGGAACCAGTCGGTATTGGCCATGCGCGGACCGGGCTCGCAGCTCACGGTGCCGGCGTCGACCTCACTCCAAATGTGCGCGGCGTAGGCGCCATCGACGCCGTCGAGCACACCCGTGCCGATCATGAGCTTAGCGCCCTGGCCGTTTTCCTCGCTGGGCTGGAATACGATGCGGACTTCGCCGTGGATGTCGTCGGTCATATGGCGCAGGATTTGCAGCGTTCCGAGCATCATGGCGATATGGCAGTCGTGGCCGCAGGCGTGCATGCAGCCCTCGTTGACGCTGGCGAACTCCTCGCCGGTCTGCTCGGTGACGGGCAGGGCGTCGATGTCGGCGCGCAGCAGGATGCGGCGGCGTGGCGTGCCGTCCTCGCGGTAGGCATCCGGCGCGGTACCGCGAAGCGTTGCCACCAAGCCGGTCTTGAGCGGACGCTCGTAGGGGATATTCATGGCGTCGAGCTGGTTGGCGATGTCGGAGGTCGTGCGCTCCTCGGCAAGGCTCAGCTCCGGGTGCTTATGGAAGTGCCGGCGCTGCTTGATGATATATGGTTCAAACTCGGTAGCGATATCTTTGATGGCTGCGGTGACGTCGTCAGCCGCGCGAGCCTCGGTCGCCGCCATAATCTGCTGTGCCTTGGTCTTCGTCATGGTCGATTTGCTCCTTGCTGGGTTGATCGCAAAATCGTACAGGCTCTCTCCAGTATGCCACCTGCCGCTAGGGCTGGTAAAGTTGCCGTTTGCCGCTTGGGGTTTTGTTACAAGGGCGGGGGAGTACACTCGGGGGTGTTGAATTTCCTGCCAGAGATGGGGATGCCCATGCAACATATCGATCGGATTATCCGCTCCAAGAACGTCTTTACCGCGCAAGACGGCATCGATACCGCCCGCGAGCTGGCGATTGCCATCGCAGGCGACCGTATCGTCGCAGTCGGTGCGCCCGATGACGTGATTGCCGCCGCGCCTGCCGCCACGCCGGTTATCGACTACGGCGAGCAGTTTGTCTGCCCCGGTTTCCATGACGCTCATCTGCACTTCTTCCATACCTCGGTCGGTTCCTCGCCGTACATGCTCATGGATATGGGCACGTCCGAGGCGGCGCTGGTGCAACATGCGCTCGAGTTTTCCCAGGATCTGCCTAGTGACGCTTGGGTTGTGACGCAGGGCTGGCGCGATTACCGTTGGGATCCGCCCGAGCATCCTACCAAGGCGTCGCTCGATGCGGCATTCCCCAATCGTCCCTGCGTTATGTATTCGGGCGACGGGCACACGCTTTGGCTCAACAGCCGCGCACTCGAGGCGCTCGGCGTCACGCGCGACAGCGAGCCTCCGGCGGGTGGCAGTTACGACAAAGACTCAAACGGTGAGCTTACGGGTGTCGCCCACGAGGCAGCTGCTATGCAGCTGTTGCCGCGCTGTCTTGAATGGCTGGGCGAGGACCGCATCGCGAGCGCTTACGCCGACCAGATGAAGCGTATGGCCGAGCAAGGCATCACCTCAATCTGCGATATGTCGCTCATGCCCATGCCGGGCTGTGACTTTATTCGCGACGATGTTTACGACAAGCTGCAAGCCGCCGGCAAGCTGGGCATCCGCGCCCATCTGTTCCCCACGCTGCTGGATGACCAATCGCGCTTGGAAGAACTCCAGACCCGCTACGCAAACAACGCGCTGCTCTCGGCGCCAGGCTTTAAACAGTTTTTCGACGGTGTGTCGAGCGAACACACGGCATATCTCACCGAGCCCTATACCAACCCGCGCTTCCCGGGCGATCAAGGTCGCCTGACGGTTCCTGCCGAGCGTATGCGCAAGCTGGTCCTCGCTGCCGCGGAGCGCGGCCACACCGTGCGCATCCACGTCATCGGCGACGGTGCCATCCATGCCGCGCTCGATATCTTTGAGGAGGCCGCCGAACTGTACGGCCTGCCCCAGCACAGTCATAACACGCTCGAGCATCTGGAGAACCTCTTGCCCGAGGACATCGATCGCCTGCGCAAGCTCAACGTGGTTGCTTCGAGCCAGCCCTGCCACATTACACTCGACCCGGGCGGCCCCGAGCGCGATCTAGGCCTGGAACGCAGCCGCATCATGTGGCCGTTTGCGACCTATAAGCAGCGCGGCATTCGACAAGCCTTCGGCACCGATAGCCCCATCACGGCCGTTACCAGCATGAACGTGCTCTACACGGCCATCACGCGCCAAGACCCTCGCAGCCACTGGCCCGAGGGCGGCTGGCTGCCGAGCGAGCGTATCGACGCGGCAACGGCCCTGCGCAACTACACCCTGGGCAGCGCCTATGCAGCGGGCGACGAGCAAAACCTCGGCAGCTTGGAGCCCGGCAAGTATGCCGACCTGGTAGTCCTGGACCAAAACCCGCTCACCGTTGACCCCCAAGAACTGCAAGCCACCAAGGTTCAGGCCACCTACCTGGCAGGTAACTTGATTTACGAGCGCTGACGTTCATACCGCACCGTTAAACGCGGCTCGGGCAGTCTATTTTGGGGTGGCGCTCGAGCCGGATTTGTTTGCCGATGGGGGTTCGTTAGGAGCGTCCCCGCTCTGCTGGATTTGGGCGCGGGGTTGAGGTGCTGCTGCCTCGTGCGCTCAATTTGGACATCAGCAATGCTGTCTCTTGGTGTTTTGCATACTTCCCATTACAGATTGCATAAAAAGGCTGGGATGTTCTTCCTGATCCTGATGTACCCCCGCCCGTGCCGTGCAAAAAACGGAGTATTCAGCACCACGAGCTCTGCCGGTGCCGCTGCGGCTGAGTAACGTTGCGGAGATTGACGTCATTTTGGGCTCCGGTACGGCGCGAAGTACGCCCATTTGTCCCAACGGGGTCTGCCCACCGACCAAAACCGCCCGCTGAAGGCGTTCTTGGGACCAATAAGGTATGTCCGGCGCGTATGCAGCCGTCCTGGCTTGCTGAATACTCCCAAAAATGCACGGTGCTTCCCAGGGGACCCGTGCGCGCAGCGAAAACCATACCCACGTTCCTATCCGCATCGCCATTTTGCTGCACTGACTTTTCTGAATGTCGGGCCCGAATTAGTTAACCTGCCTCCCGTGTGGCTCCGGAGGGGCGGGGCATAAGGTTTATCGCGAGTTCCGCACGAGCCGAAGGCCACTTAATGTGGCCTTCGTGCGAGCAGGACTGCCCGAGCAGGAAACCTTACGCCCCGCCCCTCCGGAGCCACACGGGAGGCATCGCTAAGTTATCCCCCAGCATTCAGAAAATCTAAGTGCCAAAAAATAAGATTTTTTGACTCCGTGTTGTATAACCCGCCATTCGTGGGTACCATTCAACGCGTACGCAAACAAAAAGGGTTAATTCGCGTGGTATAACCGCGCGGCCCAAAAAGGAGGAGACAAGCATGTCGTCTTTGAAGCCGCTTGCAGATCGTGTTCTGGTCAAGCCCGACGAGGCCGAGCAGAAGACCGCTTCTGGTCTGTACATCGCCAGCAACGCTCAGGAGAAGCCGCAGCGCGGCACCATCGTTGCCGTGGGCGCCGGCAAGGTCAACGACAAGGGTGAGCGCATCCCCATGGACGTCAAGGTTGGCGACGTTGTCATCTACGGTAAGTTCGGTGGCAACGAGGTCAAGGTCGACGGCGAGAAGTATCTGCTGATGCGCGCCGACGACATCTATGCTGTCGTCGAGGCCTAGTCTCGTCAGAATCTCTGATTCGTCTTTGAACGCGCCCGCCGCATAGGACTCGGAAGCGGCGGCGCGAGTCACATTTCTTTTGGAGGATTACCTACCATGGCAAAGAACATTACGTTCAACACCGATGCCCGCGCTAAGCTTGCCAAGGGCGTCAACACTCTGGCCGACGCCGTTACCGTCACCATGGGCCCCAAGGGTCGCTACGTTGCGCTGCAGCGCACGTTCGGTGCCCCGACCATCACCAACGACGGCGTTTCCGTCGCCAAGGAGATCGAGCTCGAGGATAACATCGAGAACATGGGTGCTCAGCTGGTGAAGGAGGTCGCTACCAAGACCAACGACACCGTGGGTGACGGCACCACCACCGCAACCCTGCTCGCTCAGGCCATCGTTAACGACGGCCTGCGCAACGTCGCCGCTGGCGCCAACCCGCTGGCCATCCGTCGCGGCATCGACAAGGCCGTCAACGCCGCCGTCGCCGAGATGAAGAAGCAGGCCAAGCCGGTCGAGACCAAGGAGCAGATCGCTTCCGTCGGTACCATTTCCGCCGGTGACCCCGAGGTCGGCGAGAAGATCGCCGAGGCCATGGAGGTTGTGGGCAAGGACGGCGTCATCACCGTCGAGGATTCCCAGACGTTCGACATCACCATCGACACCGTCGAGGGCATGCAGTTCGACAAGGGCTATGTCTCCGCTTACTTCGTCACGGACAACGACCGCATGGAGGCCGTGATGAAGGATCCGTACATCCTCATCACCGACCAGAAGATCTCCAGCGTTCAGGACATCATGCCCGTTCTCGAGGCTGTCCAGCGCGCTGGCCGTGGCCTGCTCATCATCGCTGAGGACATCGACGGCGAAGCTCTGCCTACCCTGGTCCTCAACAAGATCCGTGGCGCCCTCAACGTCTGCGCCGTCAAGGCCCCGGGCTACGGCGATCGCCGCAAGCGCATCCTCGAGGACATCGCCGTCCTCACCGGTGGCCAGGCTGCCCTGGACGAGCTGGGCGTGAAGGTCGCTGACATCACCGCCGATATGCTCGGTACCGCTAAGTCCGTCACCATCTCCAAGGACAACACCGTCGTCGTCGGCGGCGCTGGCTCCAAGGAGGCCATCGACGCCCGTATCGCTCAGATCAAGGGTGAGATGGAGAACACCACCTCTGACTTCGACCGTGAGAAGCTCCAGGAGCGCCTGGCCAAGCTCTCCGGTGGCGTTGCCGTCATCAAGGTCGGCGCTGCTACCGAGTCCGAGCTCAAGGAGATCAAGCACCGCGTCGAGGACGCCCTGCAGGCAACCCGCGCTGCTGTCGAGGAGGGCATTGTCGCCGGTGGCGGCGTCGCCTTCATGGATGCTGCTCCTGCGCTCGACGCCGTTGAGCTCGACGACCCCGAGGAGAAGATCGGTGTCGACATCGTCAAGAAGGCTCTGACCGCTCCGGTCGCTACCATCGCCAAGAACGCTGGCTTTGAGGGCGCTGTCGTGGTCGACAAGGTTGCCGAGCTGCCCGCCGGCCAGGGTCTCAACTCTGCCAACGGCGAGTGGGGCGACATGATTGAGATGGGCGTCCTCGACCCCGTCAAGGTCAGCCGCGTCACCCTGCAGAACGCTGCTTCCGTCGCCAGCCTGATCCTCATCACCGAGGCTACCGTCTCCGATGTGCCCAAGAACACTCAGCTTGAGGACGCTATCGCTGCTGCTACCGCTGGTCAGCAGGGCGGCGGTATGTACTAAGGCCGACAAGGTCTAGAACTCCCACCGGGAATCTGGGGGCGTGACGGGGGCTTCTCTCCGGAACGTCCTCGGACATGCAAAGAGGCTCCGCATCGCGCTTCGCGCTGCGGAGCCTCTTTGCGTCCTGCGGAATATTCCGGAGAGAAGCCCCCGTCACGCCCCCGGATTCCCTGCGTTTACGGCCTTGAGGTCGGCGGGCGTAGAAGGACGTGGTCGATAGGAGTACGTGTCCCTTCGCTGTTTCGCGCTTTGCGCGAAAGGCGCGCTACTTTGGGATGGGTGGGGAACGTGGTTGTTGCGGCAACTGATCCCCGCCACAAATTACCCTTGGCATACTTGCGCGAAAGCCTACTGGTGCTACACTTGCAAGTGCTGTTTCAGGGCGGGGTGAAATTCCCCACTGGCGGTAAATCGGGCGGTGCCAAAGGGGTGCCGTGGCGCAGGCGAGGCGTCTGCGACCGAGCCGATGAGTCCGCGACCCGTGCGTGTGTTGGTTCGCATGCCGGCTGAACTGGTGAGATCCCAGTACCAACGGTTAGAGTCCGGATGAAAGAGGCAGGTGATCTTATGTCTGAACAGTCGCAGCATATCCATTTTGAGAACACGAATAGGTGGAGCACCAAACAGCTCGTTACCATGGCGCTGATGTGTGCCTTGGGCGCCCTGTTTATGTACGTGCAGCTGCCTATCCTTCCTTCGGCGCCGTTTTTGACGTATGACCCGTCGCTGGTGCCGGCGATGGTGTGCGGGTTTGCGTATGGTCCTGGCGCCGGCACTGCTGTTGCCTCTATGGCAATCGTTATCCATGCGCTCACCACGGGTGACTGGGTCGGCGCGCTTATGAACCTGGTTGCCACGCTGGGCTACATTCTGCCCGCGGCTATCGTCTACCAGAAGATGCATACCTATAAGGGCGCCGTGATTGGCCTGGTGCTCGGCGTCATTGCCGCTACGGCGCTGTCTATGGTCGCAAACCTTACCATTGGCGTATGGTTCTGGTATGGCTCGGCCGATGTGATTCTGCCGCTCATGCTTCCCGCCGTCTTGCCGTTTAACCTCATCAAGACCGTGCTTAACTCGGTACTCACGCTGGCGGTGTACAAGGCGGTCTCTAATCTCATCACGCCCAAGAAGGACCAGGTCAAAGGCCGCGCATGATTGAGTGTCGGGGCATCTCATTTAGCTACGACGGCGCCACGAAAGCGCTCGACGGCATCGATCTGACCATCGAGGATGGCGAGTTTTTCTGCATCCTCGGCGGCAATGGGTCGGGCAAGTCGACATTTGCCAAGCATCTGAATGCGCTGCTGCAGCCCGATGCGGGCACGGTGCGTATCAACGGCATGGATGCGTCCGACCCCGAGCTGGTCTATGACATTCGTTCGACCGCGGGCATGGTGTTCCAGAATCCCGACGATCAGCTGGTGGCAACGCTTGTCGAAGATGACGTTGCGTTCGGTCCCGAAAACCTTGGCGTGCCATCGGCGCAAATTGCGCAGCGCGTACGCGAGGCGCTGAAGGGCGTGGGCCTGGTGGGCTTTGAGCGCCACGAGACCCACGCGCTTTCGGGCGGTCAAAAGCAGCGCGTGGCGCTTGCCGGCGTGCTTGCCATGGAACCGCGCGTTCTCATATTGGACGAGGCTTCCTCGATGCTCGATCCGCGTGGACGTAAGGGCCTTATGAAGGCTTGCCGCGCGTTGCATGATCGCGGCATGACCATCGTGATGATTACGCACTTTATGGAAGAGGCCGCCGAGGCCGATCGTGTCGCGGTGCTTCGAGCTGGGCGCGTTGCCATGCTCGGTACGCCTGAGGAGATTCTGACGCGGGCGGATGAGCTTACGCACTTAAACTTGGACATGCCGGAGCCGTGCCGTTTGGGCATGGCGCTTCGTGCGAAGGGCGTACCCGTTTGCGCGCAGGTGCGCGAGGCGGATATGGTTGCCGAGGTTGCGCAGGCCTATACCGAGCGAAGTGAGGCGGGCACCGCGGGGCAGCCTTCCGCATCCCAGTTGGAAATCGCTGACGGCACTATTCCGGCAGACAACAAGGACAACGCGTCGGAGCCCGTCATCGAGCTATCCCATGTTTCGTACAGTTATTCGCTCAGTCCGCGCGAGCGCCGTCGCTGGCATAAACACTCGGCCGCCGCGGGCAAATCGAACAAACAGGCTCTCTGGGGAAACGACCCGAGCAGTCCGTGGGCACTGCGCGACGTGTCTTTGACGGTGCGTCGCGGCGAGTTCCTGGGCCTGGCGGGCCATACCGGTTCGGGTAAATCCACATTGGTCCAGCACCTCAACGGGCTAATTCGCCCGCAGGAGGGAAGCGTTTGCGCACTGGGGCTCGACCTGTCGCAAAAGAAGGATGCCGCCGCGGTTAAGGCAAAGGTCGGCGTGGTGTTTCAGTATCCAGAGCGTCAGCTGTTTGCCGAGACCGTGGTGCAGGACGTAGCATTTGGTCCGTGCAACCTTGGCCTGTCGCAAGACGAGGTCGCGCGCCGCGTTGCGTCATCGCTCGCACGCGTGGGCCTCGACCTTGCCACGATAGGTGACAAGAGTCCCTTTGAGCTCTCGGGTGGACAGCAGCGGCGCGTGGCGTTTGCCGGCGTGCTCGCTATGGAGCCCGAGGTCCTGGTACTCGATGAGCCCATGGCAGGTCTCGATCCGGCGGCCCGCAGGGATTTCCTGGAGCTCATCGGTCGTCTTCATGACGAGGGCCTGACCGTTGTCATGGTTTCGCACAGTATGGATGACCTAGCCAATTGCTGCGACCGCATCGTTGTGATGAACGAAGGCGCGGTGTTTACCGAGGGCACGCCCGCTCAGGTTTTTGCGTATGCGGATGAGCTTAAATCAATCGGCTTGGGTGTTCCCGCTGCCCAGCGTATGGCGCTGTCGCTCGCGGAAGCGGGCGTGCCGCTGCGTTGCGACGGGCTCTATGCGGTTGAGTCGTTGGCCGACGAGTTGGCAGATTTGCTGATCGATCGCTCAGACGGTTCTTCTAACGTCTCGGACAAGGCCAAATCCGAAACGATCGCGCGAGAGGAGGGCTGCTAATGGAGGCGTTTTCGTTTGGCAGCTACTATCCCGGCGATAGTGCAATCCACCGTCTGGACCCGCGAACCAAGTTGCTCTTGGGCTTTGTGTTTCTGATCACGACGCTCACGGTCAGTAGCTTCCGCGGACTGGTCCCGGTCGCAATTTTCGTTGTGCTGATCTATACCGTGTCCCGGGTGCCGCTTCGCCGTGTCCTGTCATCGATGGCGCCGCTGTTGGCGATCGTCGTGGTGGTCGCGGTGCTCAACCTATTTACCGACCAGAGCGGGCACATCCTATGGCCTGTCTCTTATACACATCTGACGCTGCCGACGAACTCTAGGGTGTAG
>CABSNR010000004.1:0-78367 GCA_902479145.1 uncultured Collinsella sp. | reverse complement strand
TCGTCGGCAGCGTCAGATGTGTATAAGAGACAGCCCGCCACCTGCGAGCCGACGCCCTTGGCCGTCTCGGTGAGGCCCTTGAGCTTCGATGCGGAGCCATCGACGCCCGAGTCGAAGTTCGAGCCGTCGTAGGTTCCCTTGGCGGAGAGAACGTAATCAGCCATTCAGCTTGCCTCCTCCCCAAGGCGTCCATGGCGGGTTCTTTCGGTGCTGCTCCTTCAGCGCGTCGATCTCCTCGTAGGTGAAGGAGTCCTCGCGGAAGGAGCCGTTGCGCTTTTTCCAGAGCTTGTGGCGCTTCTTGGACAGGCAGTTGGCAACCGCCACCTGTACGGCGTCCTTGAAGAGGTTCGATTGGTCGACGGTCACGGTCTCAAGCTCTTTGCGCACGAACGCGAGCTGCACGGGCGTGTGCTGCGCGTACTGCTCGTAATCCCAACCGAGCCTGGCGGCGAAGAACGCGAAGTCGGCCTCCCTGCGGAACAGGGCGGCGTCTTGCGCGGCTTCGCCGCTTTTCGGCTTGGCGGTGAAGTAGTCGAAGCCGGTGAGGCGCGTTAGGGCTAGTTCCCTGCGCCCTTGAATAAAAAAGCGCAGTCGCGCTGAAGCGCCATCATCACGGCCTGGAACACGACGGGGTAGCCGTTCGTGTCGATGAGCTTGTTCACGATTTCCTCGGCCTTCTGCGGCAGGAAGTAGCCGCCGCCCTGTACCTTCAGGCCGTAGCCCGCGATGGCCGCAAGCTCCTTGAAGGTGAACATGCCGTCGTTCTTGTAGAACGAGGCGATGATCGGCGTGTGGCGCTCCTCGTAGAGGTCGATGCGCTTGCGCGAGAATCGGATCTCGCAGACGTGGCCGCGCACGGTGAAGGTCTGCGGCTCCATGCTCTCGGGGTCTTGCTCAAGCTCGTTCACGATGTCTTCAGCTTCCGTGGCGTCTGCGGCGGAATCCTCAAGGAATGCGTCGAGTTCGGTGTCTTCTGCCATTGGTCAGGCTCCTTAGCTGTTGGAAACGGTGATGGTGGCTGCGGTGATCTGCTCCTCGGATGCGGTCTCGTAGAGCCACGGCTTGCCCGTGCCCTGGAACTCCATGGAGTAGGTGGCGTTGTCGTCGTTCGGCGCCTCGAAGCTGTCGGAGGACACGAGCGCGAGGCCCATGCGCAGCGGAACGTACTTGGTGTTCGCGCTCGTGCGGATGCGCTTGCAGACCTTCAGGCACAGGTACTCGCCCTCGGCAAGCGCCTTGGCGACGGTCTTCGTGGCGGAGTCGTCGGGCGAGTACAGGCCGTCGATGGATGCGTCCCAGCTCTTGGAGCTGGCGAACTTGAGCGTCCAGCCGCCGATGGCGTCGTCCTTGGTCGCGGCCTCTGTGTTGTCCTGGCTCATGTTGAATTTGAGTCCCTGCTGGCCGCTCACGGCGAGCAGCTCGGTGCCGGTCTTGTCGGTAACGAGGGCAACGATGTCGTTGCCGCTGAGGGCCTTGGCGGTTGCTGCGTCGAAGTCGCAGCCGATGAGGTTGGTGTCCTGCTGAGCAGTAGACATCTTGGTTCCTTTCTAGTTCTTGACGCGGAGGCCGTAGCAAACGCGGAAGGTGAACTCCGCGATGGCGTGGCCCTCGTCGGTCTCGTCTTTCTTTACGGTCTGCACGCCGTTGCAGGTCGTGCGGTAGAGGCTGAACGGCGCTGGAAGCTCGAAGCCGTCAGCAAGTGCCTGTTCGAGCCGCTGCACCATGCCGAGCACCTTGGCGTTGCTGTATGGGCGCACTGGCTCGCTGATGCAGTGCACCCAAACGGTGATGGCGTCGATGTACATGGTTTTGGTGTTCTCAGGCTGCGTCGATTGCAGCTCGACGCTGTAAAGCGGCGAATCACGATTCTCTGGGCTGTCGTAGCAGCTGGTGCCGGTACCCGCCTCGATGGCCTCTATGAGGCAACCGAGGAACACCGCGAGGCTTAATCGTTGGATCATCGCGCCCTCCCTAGAGCTTCCGTAGCTGGTCGATTAGGTCTTGTCTGAATATCGGCTCTTGCGCCTTGACGTTGCGTTGCAGGAATCGCTGCCCCTCCACGTATCCGCCGTTCACCGTGCGGTGGCCGTACTCGACGTGAGGCGCGTAGTCCTTCGCGTATCCGACGGTGTCGCCGGACTGCCCCAACGACATGCGCAGCTCGCCGTGTGGCCCACCAGGCCTGGTCTTCTCGGTAGATACGGGCGTTCCACCGTCCGCTTTGCCACGGTTGTAGATTTGGGCCATGTTCTTCATGATCACGGCCTCGAACCTTACGTGCGAAAGGCGGTTGAGCTTTCCGGCAAGACCGTTCACGTCGCGTATCACGAGGCCCATGGCTTGCACCTCTTGACGCTCACGACGGTTGCGTCGCCGTCGGCCATGACGTTCTCGACCTCGTAGGAAGCCCCTTTGACCTCGACGCCGCAGATGCCGGCGAAGTCGCTTGCCGGGCGCTTGGTGAGCAGGGCGCGGGAAACGCTGTCGAAGGCGTTTCCCGCCTCGGCGCTGCGAACCTTGTGGCTCGGGCCGAAGCGCACGAAGAAGTCGAACGCCTCGACGGTCGAGCAAATGGGGTTGTGCAGCTCGTCGATGCCCGTCTGCTCGCGTCTATAGGCCTTTGCCCTACACCACTTCATCGGCGCGCTCCCATGAACTTGATGCCTTTGGGGCGACACGCCTCGCGCAGGGCCTCGATGTCGTCGGAATAGGCGGACAGTACGTCGTCGATGAACGAGTTCGACATGCTGCCGCCGTCGGACGCCGATTCGGAGGTGCTGCCCTCGTAGCCGCGCAGGCGCAGGGCCTTCACCGCCGCATCGACGGCGATTGACTCGGCCAGGCGCGGAAGCCGCTCGACCTTGAGGCGGATGAGCAAGCGGTCGGTGACCGTCTGGATCATCTCCTCGATGGCGGGGTCGTCGGGCATGGCCTCGTCTGGGAGGTATCGCGCCTTAACGCGGTCTACGAGCGCGGCCATGGGCTAGCCCTCCACGTGGTCGGAGGCCTCAAGGGCCTGCGTGGATGTCGTGTCGATGGTCGCGATGATGTGGCCGTAGACATTGGGCAGCACGGGGATGAACACGCCGGAGGCCTTCGTCCACGTGGCCACGGGGTCGGGGGTGTCCCAGCGGGTGCAGGTGACGAACTGCATCTGGCGCTTCTCGTCGAAAGCGCCGCCCTGCTCAAGCTCCTCGGGGGTGACGCCCCAAAGGCCCGTGCCAACGGAGCCGTCGTAGCCGACGGAGCACATGACGAACTTGCTCTCGGGGAAGAAGCGGCCCTGCGAAACGCTGCCGCCCTCCGCGCCGATGATGCCGTAGCGCTCCTCGTCGATGGACATGGTGAGGCCGTTGAACTGCTGCGCGAGCAGGTTGTTGACCTGCGCCAGGCTGGGCAGGATGCCCGCGCCGTTCACGCCGAAGATGGCCTTCTGCACGGCGGCGTTGCGCTGGATGAGGGAGAACACCTTCTTGGAGGTGACGGCCACGGTCGGGGTCTGGCCCTTGCCCTGCGCGATGGTCATCCAGCCGTCGATGTCTCCCAGGATGTCGGCTTCGGCAACCGCCCACTTGGCCGTGACCTTCTGGTCTTCGGGCACGCCGAAGTCGATTTCCATGGACACGTTGTTCTCGGCGATGATCATCTTGCCCGTGGTCAGGGCCTCAATTTTGGCCTTCTCGGCGCGCGTGACGACAGACTCGGCGGTGCGGGCGACGTCATCGAAGACGTAGCGGCGCACGGAGTCCATCTGCATGTCGAGGCCGCGAGTGATGCGGCGCAGGCGCTCGGAGAGGTTGATCTTCTCCTTGATGAGCAGGGACTCGGTGGTGACGCGCTCGAACGGCACGCGGGAACCGATGTGTGCCTCGGTGTCGAAGCCGTGGATCATGGCAACGGTGGGCAGGTTGCCGTTCTCGGCCAGGCGCGTGTACTCGGCCTCGATGTACTGCGTCTTGCGGTCGGGGAACAGGCGGGAGCCTGTGTAGCTGCGCTGGACGTTGAAGCCCTGCGAGAAGTCGAGCATGTCGCGCTCGGTGATGAGTTCAGAGATGAGACGCATGTTGCGCTGCTCCTTTCGTTAAACCAGGTAGAGGCCTGTGGCGGCGAGGTCTGCCTTCTTCGCCTTGGCCTCGGTGGATACCTTGTCGGCCTTGAGTCGGCCCTGGAAGATAACCGCAGCCGGGCACTTGTCGGTATCGGTCATGTCGTAGTCCTCAAGGAACACGCCGAACTCGGACGTGCCCGTGAAGAGTGCGCCCGCCTTGATGAGCTTGCGGCCATCGACCTCCTTGGCCATGGCCTGCGTGGCGGTGCGGGTCTTCGCGACGATGCCCACCTCGGAATCGAGGATGCTTTGGGACTCGCCGTAGGTGAACGCCTTATTGAGCGCCATCTTTCTTTCCTCCGTTCATTCGGTTGCTGTAATCGGATGCGAACTTCGACGCGAACGACTGGCTGGGCTTGGTGCCCGCGCCGTCTTTCGGGGGCTGGCGCTTCAGCGCCTCCTGCACGGCGGCGTTTACCGCCTTGGGGAACAGCTCCTTGATCTTGGAGATCGCGGCGTTGGTGTCGTCGGCCTTCTCCGTGACGAACATGGACAGCAGCTCGTCGCCGAGGTCGATGCCTGCGGCCTTCAGCTCGGAGCGCGCGACGCCCATCTGCTCGGCGAGGTTGATGCGGCGCTCAAGCTCGGCCTTCTCGCCCTGGGCCTTCTTCAGCTCGTACTGCGCGCGCTGCAGGTCGTTCATGCCCGCCAGCTTCTCGGCCTCGGAGCGCTTGTCGTCGGCCTGCTGCGCAAGCTCCTCGCGGATGCGCTTTTCGAGCTTCTTGCCCTCGCGCGCGAGCTTCTGCTGCACGATAGCGTTCACCTCGTCGTCGGTGTACGTCTTGCCCGAGAGCTTCGGGTCGGTGCCGTTGCCCTCGTCGCCGGTAGGCTCGTGGGCTTGGTCGTTGCCCTCGTCGCCTTCTGCGCCATCGCCTGCGGGGTCGGCGCTGCCGCCCTGCGGCGGCGTGAGGTTTCCGCCCGCTACGCCAGCGAACTTCTGTCGATTTCCGTCTTTCGCCATGTTTCGCACCCTCCATAAGGTTTCTCGTGGCTCATGCCTGCACGTTTCGCCGTAGCTTTTAGCGGGTTCCACGCCTGCCCGATGCCGTGGCTTTTAGCGACTTCAACGCTCGGTCGGTCTTTGACCAAGCCAGTGTCCCGCGTGCGTGAGATTCGCCCGCTACGAGGGGTCTAGGATGTCTTCAAGGCGTTCTAGCGTCGGCAAATCGGCAAGGCGCATGATCTCCGCGCCTTCATCGGTTATCACCACCATGGGGATGCGCGTTATGCGCTCGGAGTTGTTCAGCCGCTCCATGAGGCCGTCCCATGCCCAGTGCTCGCGCACCTGGTCTGGGTATTCGGCTGCCAGCGGCTCTATGACCGCCTTCCTGTAGGCTTCGCACGCGGGGCAGCCCCGGCGTGTGATGTACTCGGCCCTGATCACGTCTCCTCCAATCGGCAAAAGAAAAGCCCCCATGTCGGGGGCTTCGTTCTACCGTGGAGGTGAGAAGGGTGTTCGGTTTTAGCGGTGGAGTTCCTTGTTGCGCTTGCGGATGATAACCTCGGCCTGCTCTTGGCTTATCTCGTCAAGCCAAAGCTCGCCTACCAGCACGGCCCACAGGTCGTTGTCGTCGCGCCATCTCCCGAGCGTGAAGTTGTAGGTCTCTGCGGTTCCTGCCTCAAGGTCGATGCGCGACACGCGCTTCACGGAATCGTCGGTGTAGTAAATCATTTGCGCACCTCCTCGATGTTGGGCGGGGTTGAAAGCCCGTCGGACAGCTCTATCATGCGGCGCACAAGCTCGGCGCGCCGTTTCGGGTCGGTCTCGGGAAGCCGCTGCTCCTCGTAGAGCTTGTGAAGTTCGTTCTCCTTCAGGGCAAGCGACTCGGGCGTGTGGAACTGAAGCTCGAACTTGAAGCCGTCGGGCGTCTCGAACTGGCAGTTGACGCCACGGTACGTTACGCCCGTGCTCTGCAGCGTGTTCTTGACCTTGACCAAAGTATAGCCCGCCTTCTCAAGCTCGGAGCGGATGCGGGCGAACTCGTCGGCGAAGCTGGCCGTTTGAAGCTGATAGGTATACCGCAGCACGTCGTGTATGGAGTCGGCTGCTTCCTGCTCGCTCATGGTCTTGTCGTGCGAGTCGGTGCGAATCTTGCGCGCGAGCGACTGCTGGCCCTTGAGCCTGAAATCAAGCCCCGCGAGCGTCGAGCCTACGCGCTGAAGCGATTGCAGGAACGACGTGGTTCCAGGCTCGCGCACCATGGCGTCGGAGCGCAAGCGCGTGGCTTGGGTGCCCGAATCGCCGCCGCGCTTCTGCACGTACTCGTCTATCCACTTGTCCCAGTCGGCCACCTCAAGGGTGTAGGAGCAGCGGCACCACGGGTGCATGGGCGGAAAGTTCGTTCCCGGCATGCGCTCCGACAGCCTTGCCGGATGCTGCTTCTGGTAGGCCTCAAGCTCGCGGCACACCTCGCAGGCCTTGCCGTCGTGTATGCAGCTGATGGCGTAGCTTTCGAACTCTGACTCGTGGACGCGTGCCTGCGCCTCGTTGAAGAGGTACGTGCCCTCGGTGTACACGAGGCGCATAGCCGTTCGGGTGCCGCTGTGGTTCAGTCTCGCCCGAAGCTCGCGCGAGACCTCGTCATAGGAGACACCCCGCGCTATGAGCTTCGAGAAGTCGTCGTTGAGGTAGCTCGCCAGCTTCTCGCGGTTTGTCCAGATGCGCACCGAGAAGTCTTCACCGGCGGCCCATGCTGCCCCCACGGTGGCCTTGACCACCTCGGAGTCGTAGCGGTAGAAGTCCTTGCCGAAGCCCAGCTCCTCGGCGGCCATGTTGGCCGCGCGGCGCGCCTGCTCGGAGAAGTGGCGCTGAAGCTCTGCCTGCTCGATGGCCCCTATTTCGTACTGCTGGATGCGTATCTGAAGCTGGATGGCCTCAAGCTCGTTCAGCCGGTAGATGGACTCGCGGACGGGCATGAGGTCGGCGTACTGCGGGTACTTCTTGGCAAAGTCGTCCATGCGCTCCATGAGCAGGGTGCGGTCTTCCGCGCTGATGGATTGCAGCAGGCGGCGGTACTCTATCACCTTGTCCTCGCCGTACTGGGCGTAGTAGGCGGCTATGAGGCGGTCGAGCTTGGCCGCTTCGCTCGCGTACACCTTCTCAAGGCGCTTGCGCAAGGCGGCCTCGTCCTTCTCAAGCTGCGCAAGGAACTCGTCTCGGCGCTCGCGCCAGTACTCGTCGCTAGGCTTGCTCATCGCTGCCCATAAGAAGCTCGATGATCTGCGCCTTGGTGGCGTTCTTCGGAAGGGTCACGCCGCTTCCCTTGGCAAGCTCGCGCAGCTCGTTGATCTTCATGGCCATCAGGCCGGCGTTGTCGTCCGCCTCGGGCTGCTCTTCGGCAGGCTCGGGTTCGGCCTCTTGCGCAGGCGCTTCCCGCTGCTGTTCCGCCTCGGGCTGCGGCGCACCGCTCGGCTGCTCCTTGATTGCGTACGTTGTCGTATCCACCAGGGAGCCGACCGTCACGAGGTCTTCGCGGATGTAGCCGCCCATGGTAAGCTCAAGCCAGCCGGGTGCGGCATCCTCGACGTGCGCGGCGCAACCGCTGCCCATCGTTCCGATAATTGGCGCCTCTGCGCTCGGCTGCTCGCGGATGGCAAGGCGCTTGCCTCGGCTATAGATCGCTACCTTCATCGTTGGTTCCTTCCTCTTCGGTGTCATCGGCCTGAGCCGTCCTATTGGTTGGCATGCCGCCGCTTATGGCGTCAGCCTTCTCTTCCTGCTCGTCGCGCTTGCGCTGCATCTCTGCCTTCGGGTCGCTCACGCACGAGAGCACGGAAAGCTGGGTCTCTTCGGACACGATGCCAGAGAGCTGACCGGCCACGCTTGCCTCGGATTGCAGGTCGTCGGGCATGTTGCGGTGCATGGTCACTTCCACGGCCTGCCAGTCGTCGCCCGCGAAATCGGCGTTGGGGTAGGCGGCCAGAAGGCGCATGCGCTCCTGCACGCCGCGCCTGAACTTCAGCTCCTTGTTTCGCGCCAGGTTGCTCATGGGCATCATGCGCATCTTGAGCGCTATGCCGGAGGCCGTGGCGAAGTTGTCGTCGGTGATGTCGGGCACCATGGCGGTCTTGTAGATGAGCGTTTCCAGGCGGTTGATGAGGTTTTCCTGCACGCCGTCGGCGTTCGGCTTCACGAGGAACATCACGTCGAGGCCCTCAGTCGATTCGCCGAACAGGTTGATGATCTTGTTCTCGCGGATGTTCTCTATCTCGGACTCGTCAAGCTCCTTGCCCTTGACCACCATGTAGCAATCGCTGAAGTACTCGACGTCGTTGGCCTTCTCGGACAGCACGGCGTTGTACTGCTCGATGAGCGACAGCACGCCCTCGTAGAGGCCGCGCCCCTCGGTGTTCTGGCGGAAATCGACCGCGGGCACGCTTCCGAACGCATGCGCGCTAGGCTCGCCGAAGGCGAAGCCATCGTTCGTGCGGGCGAAATCGACCACCTGCGCGGCATCCGACCAGCTGCCCTTGATGGCCCCGTCGTCGCCGTAGAACCAGCGCACGAAGAACAGCGGGCGCTTCAGCACGGAGTCGTCGTACACCATGAAGGCGGTCAGCGGCGCGACCGCGATGGAACGCGGCATGCCGTCCTCGTCTTGGTAAAGCATCTCGTAGGCATGGCCGAACTTGGAGGCCATCTTCGAAAGCTCTGCGTCCACGTCCTCCTGAAGGTTTCTCGCCGTGAACTCGGCGATGAACGCCTCCACGGAGCTTTTCCGCGAATCGGGCATCCCCTCGGCGTTTTTGACCGAAAGCGTCATCGGAACGCCGATGAAGTAGCCCTCGAACGTCTGCGTGATGGTGTAGGCGAAGTCCGCCGCCATGCGGTTGTCGGGCTTGTAGTCGGGCTTCCTGCGCCAGGCGCGGTCGAAGATGGCGTAATGGCCTCTGTAGGCCGCGTCCAGGTACTCGTAGCGCGGCTTGTGGGCCTGCTCGAACTCGTCGATGAGCCTCTGAAGCAGCTCGGGCGTCATCTCGGTGCCGGCGGGCACGCGGAAGTCCTCGGTCTCAGGCTCGCGCTGCATCTGGTCGTAGTAGAAGGAATGGAACTCGTGCGCCACTTATATGCCTCCCTTGAAGAACTTCACGCCCGGCTTGCTCTGCCACTGCCTTATCGCGCTTGCGAGCGAATCCGGCATGTCGTCGTGCGCTGCGTTCTCGCTGTAGTCGAGCACCTGGTTCAATGCGTCCGCGTCGAGCGGGTACTGGTCGCAGTCGAGGAACCTCACGTTGGCCCACTGGCTGCGCAGGTGCGTGCTTATCTTGATGTACTTGTTCTCCGCCTCCTGGTAGGAGCAGCACGGGTGCCCCCTGCGGATGATGGACTTGCGCAGATAGCCCTTGTCGGCGTTCGACTCGCAGAAGACGGTGCCGATGCGCAGGGCCTTGCACTCCTTCAGGATCTCGTCGAGGCAGTCGTCTACGTGCCTATGCCACATGCGGATGTGCGCGTACCAGATGCCGTTCCTCTCCCTAACGCAGGTGAAGGCCGTATAGTCAGCGCCGCCGTAGCTCGCGTCTATGTGGCCTATGCCGTCCGCCAAAAGCTGCGGCTCTTTGAAGAACTGCGCGTTGGTGAACATGGCGTCCTCGTCGGCGATGTGCTTCAGCTCGTAGTTGGCAGCGAAAAGCGAAGGCGACATGCTGGCGCGCACGCGCTCTATGTCCTCGCGGCTCATGAGTCCCGTCTCGAAGCAGCTCCATCGGCGGATGTTGGGCATCAGCTGGAAGGCGTCGTCCTTGTGCCACGGCGTGCCCGTGTTGAAGATGCGCCCGCCTCGGTTGCGGATGTTCTGAAGCTCCATGTACAGCAGCTTGATGCGCTCGCGCTCGGCTGCGGACACCCTGTCCTTCACGTTCACGATGTCGTCGGTGAACACCTTGTCGGCGTGCTTGCCCGTGAGAGAGCCGCCGCAGCCAAGCCCCAGCAACTGGGGAGCGCCCGACACGCCCTGTTTGAGGTTCGTCGACACCGAGGACTGCGTGGCCTTGGTTATCACGAGGTCGGTGCCGTAGAGCATGCGCCCGAGGGCCTGGAACCACTCCGATTGAAGAACGTTGGCCGTAGCCGTCATGACCTCCGCCACGTCGTCGTCGGTCTTGCGCAGGAATATGACGCGCTCGCCGGGGAACAGCACGAGGATGAAGGCGAACGAGATGTGCAGGCACGTGGTCTTGAACGAGCTTCGGTGCGCCTGGATGGTCTCGTCCTCGGTGCCGAACACCATGTCCTTGATCCACTTGTTGTGCAGGTCGGTGAGCTTGTCGTATCCCAGCTTCACGGCTATGTCGGCGGGGCAGTCGTACACCAGGTCGATGAGGTCAGCCCTTGTCGGCATGGCGCTTCGCCTCTATCAGCTTGCCGATCTCCTCGGCCGCGTGCGACACGTCCGCTGCCACCTCGACCTTCTCGACGGGCTTCTCGCCTGCGGTGTCGCGAAGGAACTGAAGCGCGGCTATGTCGCCCTTCATGGCCTTCCTGGCGACCTTGAGCACGCTTATCTCGGAGACCGTGAGCTTGCGGTCGGGGTAGTCCTCGAAGGACATCCCCTCCAGCTCGTCCAGCTCGGCGTCGGTGCCCTCGAACGGCATGTGCAGCACGGTCTTGGCGATCTCCTGCAGCTGCTTCTTCTCGCGGCGCTTCTTGGCGGCGGCCTTGCCGGCCTTCGAGGCAGCGGCCCGGCGCTGCTCGGGCGTCTGGTCGCGCTTCGGCTTGATGAGGTTCTGGTCGTTCATGGCTAGTCCTCGAACGTGAGGCCCATGAAGCGCAGGCGCTTGTCAAGCTCGGCGAGCGCGCCGAAGTCGTTGGAGCCGTACACGAGGGCGTGGACGATGGCGGTGTCCATGACGTACTGCCACTGGCGCTCGTCCCAGCGGTCGCTGCAACGGTCGTCGCGCCACGCGTTGAACCATGTGACGGTCTCGGCGGGCCAGTCTGTGTCGGTGGGAAGTGTGGGCTTCTCTCGCTTGGCTGCCATGCGTTCACTCCTCTCTGTTTTGCTTTGACGATGGAAAGGGCCAGCGCCTTATGATCGCGCTGGCCCTGGGTTCCCCCTTAGTAGGAGGAGCGGCCGGAAGAGCTGCCGCGACCGCGATTGAACGCGGAGCGCACTCGGTTGGCGATGTTTCTCGCTGCGCGGCGAATACGACCGAACATGCCTGCCTCCTCTCGTTTTCGGGAACAAAAAAGGCGTCCCGAAGGACGCCTTGATTTTCCTATGCGCGTGAGATTGGCCTTAGGCCTCAAGGGCCTCAAGGATCTTCGACCCGTCCATGTACAGGTCGCCGTACTTCGCCAGGGCATACTCCCTGATGAAGCTTTCGAGGTCGTCGGAGTCGCGGAACACGCACACGACGTAGTAGGCGCTGCTCCAAACGTTGTCGTAGTAGGGCTTAACCTCAAGCGACTCGAACGCCTTGAGTATGGCATCGGCCTCGGCGAAGCTGTCGCCTTCGAGGCTGTCGGTGGTCTCGACCGAATCGAGCGGGTTCGGCATCGGCGTGCCCTTCTGCTCCTTCGGCTTGAACTGCCGCTTGTTCTGAAGGCCTATGCGCTCCTCGAACACGGGGCGGATTACGTCGCCGAACGTCCAGCCCTCGGCATCGGCCTTGACCAGATCGGCGAAGCGCCCGCGCTCCTCGGCGTCATGGAAGCAGAAGCAGATCCAGAAGCCGGAATCGACGGCCATCTGAAAGCGCTTCTCCTCGCGCTTCTCGCGGTCTCGGTAGCTTTTCTGGTGGTCGGTCAGCTGCGCTTCCTCGGCCGCCTTAGCCTCTTTACGCGCCTTCTGCGGATTCTCAAACTTAAAGCCCATAGTGCTCCCACCTCTTCTCGTCTGCCTCGATGAACGGGTACCACTTCTTGACCACGGCGAAATCGTCGGGGCGCTTCTCGCGCAGGGGCTTCATGAAGCGCATGTCCAGGCCGTCGAAGCTGCGCCCGAACAGCTCGTAGTCCGGAGGCAGGCCGATGCCCCTGCGGGCGATCGCATCCATGACCTCTGCCTTCGTCCAGTCCGCAACCACCGAGGCCTTGTGCGTGGTCTGCTTCATGAGGCCGTGCTTGGTGAGGCTGGCTCGACGGTACGGGTTGTCGCAGGCGCGCACGCCGTCGCAGAACCACGTGTCATCGGGCAGGCCGAGGTCTTCGAGGATGTAGGGGCGCATGTCGTCGTAGCTGTAGACCGGCATGTTCGCGGCCTCGATCACGTCGCAGTGCGCCGGACTTTGGAACACGCAGTTGTTGAGCGTCCTCGACCATCTGGGGTGCGGGTACTGGTGTATCTTCACGCCGAACACTTTCTCGATGGTTCGCACGTTCTGCTCGACCATCGGAAGGCCCGGGATAGACCAGTAGTAGATCGGCACGACCTCGACGCCCTCGTCCTCGAGCGCTACCCACGCCGCAAGCGAGTCCTTGCCGAGCGAGCAGGACAGCACGACGGGCCGCCCCTCGTCCTTCAGGCGCCTACGAATCTCGGCGCTCGTCGGCTGGCCCTTGATCACTGTCGGCATCTTCGCTCCTCTCCGTTATCTCGATGGGTTCACCCATCCCGTTCAGCGTCAGCTTAAAGCCCATGTGAGAAGCCATGAGCGCGAGGTTTCCCGCGCCTAGGTCGGAACCTTGTTTGATCGTATTCTGAACGTAGTTCCTGCTCTTGCCCATGGCCTTTGAAAGCGCGTACATGCTCATGCCGGAACGGTCGAGCATTTCTTTAAGCGCTTCAGTCGGTGTCATGCAACCTCCCTTCATGCCTTGATCTGATCCCCTGATGATACAGCAATAGCAATAGGGATACAACAATAGCAATTGTGCATGTATTGTGTAGAACAATAGATATTGTGCATTGTGCCTATAGCACACTAATTATTGTGCAATAATTCAGTTGTCAGCAATGAGGGCCACAAAGCCCACAGAGCTAGCAAGCAGCTTTAGAACCGAATAAGGAGGCTACAGAGATGGCAGAGCAGCAGAGTTTAGATCTGGTGGTAAGTGGTCAGCTGGTGAGCAACCACACGATCCTAGCCATAGTTGAGGGTATGCGAGCACGAGGCTACTTCAGAAAAGGCCCCCAGGGCCGAAAGGATGGCCTAGAGCTTGCAACAGCCTTGAAGCTTGTAAACGAGTACATGGCTTTTCCAGAGCTTGGCAGGTACACAGTAGAGGCCACGAAGCACAGGCCAATTAACGAGATCCCCCGAGCCGATTACGAGCAAGTGGAGATCATGAGGGCTTGCGATAACTACCTTGCACAGGTAACCGAGGCATTCAAGACCAACAGTGACGAGGAGGCCATTATTTACATGGTGAAGGATCTGCGAAAGCAGGTTATAGCCGATGGCATCGAGTCGGGGGCCTTGAAGGTCAGGAAGTACTTCGGGAAGCATGGCTTCTACTACATGGACGATCAAGGCAAATGGCAGAGCGCCAAGGCCATTGATTGGAACATTGGCGAGGTCAACCCCATCAGACCGGCAGAGCAGGCGGCCTAGGGCAAGCAGGAGGCCCCGAGAAGGGGCCTCCCACGACAACACACAGGAGATCATAACATGCAGAAGCTACTCACGAAAGAGCTGCGGAAGAAGCTCCCGCCCCTTTACTCACAGGACGGCAAGAAGGCCGACACGATCGTGTACGGCCACTGGTTCAGCTGCATAAACGGCTGGGACCTATACGCCACCGAGTACGACGAGGAGACGGGCGACATGTTCGGGTTCGTCTTCGGGGCGGTCCCCGAGATGGGCTACTTCAACCTGGCAGAGCTCGAGGAGATCAACAGGAAGTACGGCATGAACTTCTTCGAGCGCGAGACCTACTTCGCGCCGAAGAGGGCAATCGAGATCCCGAGGATAGCCGAGGCATTCGGCTACCTATGGGAGAAGTAACGGACAACTACCGGGAGGGGCAACCTCCTCCCGGCATAGCAGAACGACATAGGGGCAGGGCTTCAGGCCTTGCCCCGATCTTTAGAAAGGGACACACCATGCAGGTAAAAGCAGGCGACATTTTCGAATGCGAGGGCAGTTTCTACCAGGCCATCAAGGTCACAGCGAAAACAGCCACGATCAGGCCCATAGAAAGCACCTTCGAGGGTTTGGCCGACGCCTACGGGTGGGAGCGCAAGTACATGCCCCTGCCGAACTGCTTCACCTACGACCCAATTATGGGCCGAGAGGCGAGCGACAACGGGAAGCGCCTCAAGATTAGGGACTACAGCAGGGCGAAGAACAGCCCCGAACTCGAATTATGCGGGTACCGGCTCACCCTATGGGACGGCACCCCGAGCATCTGCGACACATACAACTAGAAAGGCAAGCCATGAAAGACCGAGAGCCGAAGCAGTGGCACGAGCTTTTGCAGATCATCAGCGAGGCCAAACGAGACCTAGAGAAGGCTATAGCAGCCGAGAAGGCCACAGGGCAGAGCAGATAGCAGCAGGCAGCAGAAAGCCCCCTAGATTCGATTCTAGGGGGCTTCTTCATGCCTTCAGGGGCTACACAAGCCCCCATATACTGGCAACCCAGCGAGCCAGCAGGGAACAAACCCCGATCATTGCGAGCGACACAGCCACGAGGCTACCGGCATACACCACGGCGGCTATGACCTTCTGCGCGCGGTTCACTTCAGGCCCCCAATCTTGGCCTTGATCTTGCTCAGCACCCCATAGGGGCGAGGAATTGGCACGAACACGAAGCGCTTGCAACCCTCGCGCCCGCAGGCACCAGGATAGGGCTTCGAGCCGGTGATGCGCCCGCGCTTGCGGTTTCTGTCCTCGCAGTCCATGAGGTGCAGGCGCATGTCGTCGCAGCCGCATGCCTTTACGAGGTTGGCAGTCGCCTGCACGACGTCGGCGCACTCCTCCATGAGGGGCTGGCGGCATTCGGCCTTGGCCTCGTCGTCGCGGCACTCGTCCCACACCTGCCAGGCGTTGTACACCTCGGAAGCCTCCTCAAGCACCTTCAGGGCTTGGGCCTTGTCGGGCGTGACGCCGTCGAACGTGGCGACGCTGCCCAAGATCACGCAGTCTTGCATGTCATACTCCAATCATCCAGCGCGCGAGCGACGAAACCGCCCACACGGCAAAAGCATCAATAATCAGGGCCACGGCGAGGAACGCCAGGCAGCCCCAGTTCACGTTTCGCAACGCGCCTCCTATCCGCAGGCGAGCAGGGCCAGGAGAACCAGCCCCGCCGCCAGCATCCGTATCGCCCAGGCCTCAATGGCGAGGACTCCCAGCAGCAAAGCCATGGCGGCGGTCGCTAGCCATCCCATCGGTCGCACACGTCCTCCTGCTCATCCTTGTAGTGCTCAACGATCCAATCACGCGCCCAGAGCGCAGCCTTCCACGGCGTGGTCTTCACCTCGTGGTCGGCCTCGTCGAACGCATCCTCGAACTCAAGCCCGCATATCCCGAAATCGCAGCAGCCTTCCAGGCAGTGCGAGCAGTTCCCGCAGGTCTTCGGCTCTTCCTGGTTCCACGGCGCGCGCGGGTCGGACTCGAAGCATCCCGGCGGCAGGTTCCAGCCGCTAGGCGGCTCGTAGCCAACCATCTCACCACACCCTCTCGAACCGGTTCTGGTCAAGCCACCAGCTCGGGCAGTGCCTCAGGCCTTGCCAAAAGCGGTAGTACGTCCAATCCTTCTGGCGGTCGGCATGGCTGCAGCCGTAGAACTTCCCGTAAAGGCATGTCGAGCAGTTTTCCGGCACCTCCTGCGTCGCGATCACCCTCGCCATCGTCAGTCACCGTCCCAAACGCCGTCTGGGCGCATGCGGGCCATCGCCGCCAGCTGAAGCAGCGGGCGCTTGGCGTTGCCCTCGGTGGCCTCCCAGTAGTCGTCCGAAACCTCGTCGGACAGCTTGGCCGCTGCCGCTTCGAGCACGGGGATGGACTCCGCGCCCGTCATGCCGTAGATGGTGCGGATGCCCTTGTCGCCGAGCACGCGGTAGTAGTGCTTGCCGTAGTTGTAGGTGACGTTCAGCCAGAGACCGGTAGTGCCGCCCATGGCGTAGGTGCCGCCACGCATGTCGTGAGGCACGTCGGTTTGCAGCGCCTCGTGCGTCACGGGGTCGCACAGGCGTATGTCGTAGCTCATCGCGCCTCCTCCCAGTAGTCGCAGTGGTTGTTGTCGCCCGTCACGAAGTGTTTGCCGCCGTGATTGCAGTAGCAGCGCGTGCCGGTAGTGCTGCCGGCCTCGTTGCCGTCCACGTCGAAATGAACGATCGGCACAACGTCGTGCTCGTGGTGGGCGCAGTTCTCGCAGCGGTGCGCAGGCGGCTTCCACTCGTCGTGTATGTCGGGGTTGAATACGTATTGATCGGTCATTTATCCTCCTCGTCGGCTCGTTTCCAGTAATGACCTCCGGCCTTGCATCCCGTTCTGACGGCCCTCACGATGTTCGAGCTGCCGCAATACCCGTATGTCGCGAGCGCCGCCGCGCCAGCCGACTCGAATCGCACGCCATCGTCACGGACAACGGCGCCCACCGGGCCAGCCATCCGGGCAACGGGAATCTTCTGACGCTCTTTGGCGGTCAATAAAGCTCGCTTCATTCGCTGCCTTGGAATCTTGATCCCTGCCTTCTTGGCACAGCCCGCGTGATAGCCGGTTTTCGAGAGTGTGTACCCGCCGCACAGAGGGCAGACGGTCGCATAGCCGCAGCGGGCGCGGGATTCCCACCATTGGCGGTTTCGCCTCTCGCGCAGCTCGCTTTCGGTAAACCGCTTCGTCCTGCCTCTAGCCATTCTTGGCGACCTTCGCGCCGCGATCTGGGCAATACGTCGCGCTGCTCATGCATGGGTAGTCGCATCCGCATTTTGCGCAACACGTGCGGCCGTCTTCATCGAGGACAAGGTGCGTGGTCGCGCGGTCGATAAGGCCGGTCAGCTTGCCTATGCGCTCAATAGCTTGCTCTGGCGTGTGGCCGTCCCACTCTGGCGCTCGGTCAAGCTCCTTGCAGCGGAACATACCCCAGTACGGCTCGATGTCGTAGTGATAGGTGGCCTGGCCGTCTGGCGTGTCGATGCCGACGATGAACATGCCGCCATACATGGTGCCGTCGCTGTGCGCCTTCGCTTTCCAAGCCTTGCCGGGAAAGGCCGCAACGATAACGGAGAAGAGGACGGCGCGGTGATGGTAAAGCTCGTTGAAGGTGTGGTAGCCGTCAGACGTGCTGCCGTCGATGGGGTTTGGCTCAATAAGCCCGGCAAGTCTCATGAAAAGGGAGCGCGGATCGGGGAAGTCGTCGCAGTCGCATGCGACCGACTGAAGGCGCCCCCACCATTCGCCAAGCGTTGAACCGTCGCGGTAAACGGCGTCGTGCTCCAACTGCTTAGCAACGTCGTGACGAGTTGCGTCGTCAATCATTACCGGCACCTCCCAACGCTCTTCAAATACAGGTTGTTGCGGCGCGACCGAGCAATGGCGCGTCGATTTCGACGCTGCCATTTCGGGTCAAGCTGCTTCGCCAGCTTTCGGAAACATCGGATGACCTTGCGCAAGAATTTCGTGAAAGCATCCGCGATAGAGGCGATTGCGTCTTTTAAGGCCGAGGCTACGCGGGACAATTCGTCGGGCGTCAAACTAGTCTCCATAAAGCACCTCCAACCCGTAGGCCTCGGCGGCTTCATGCTCGATCTTGCAGCCTCGGGCGTCCTCCCAGCCCTTGCAGAAGTAGGCCGCGTGGCACAGGCTCATGTTCTCAAGCGACTTCGCAAGGAAGCACAGCGGAACCTGCACCACGCCGCGCTCCTTCATGGCCTCGCCGCTGTACCACTCGTCGGTGAATAGGGTGTTCACGACCTCGTAGCCCATCTGGCGCAGCTTCGCCACGGCGAGGTCGCGCGTGGCCACGATCTCCTCGTCTGTCTTGCCGGCCATCGGCTGCGAGATCATGGCCTTCTTCACGGTTGCGGCTTCCTTGGCGGTCTCGGTTTTCTTCTCGTCGGTCATCAGACTTCCTTTCCTATCAGCTTCCACAGGTCGAGGAGCGTTCTCCTGCACCTGCGTATGTCGTTCTGTATCTGGGTCTTGCCCTGCCCGTCTTCCAGGCCGTAGCCGAGGCTGCCGTAGGTGTGCAGGCACGACTCGCTAGCCTCTCGGGCCTCGATGTTGTCGCACAACTCGTCAACCATCAGGCGCAGCAGTTGCGCTTTCCGCAACACCTTGGCGTTAGCCATCGCTGCGGCCCTCGCAGGCGATGATGATTCCCGCCGTGATGGACTGCACCATGTAGGCCAGCTCCTCGGCGGCGGGCGTGCCCTCCCCAATGCTGGCAAGCATGTCGCACGCCGCATGCGTCGCCTCGTGGGCGGCGAGCGCGTACAGGTCCGGGGCCTTCACCTTGCGGCTGATCCAGATCACGCACCCCTTGCCCGGGATGCAGCTGGTGAGGCCGTCCTTGCCCTTGGTGTCTCCCGGCTCTTCGCCCATCCTGCGCACGGCCTCGCGGTACTCTCCCTTGCTGGTGGTGACCCAAAGCGGGTCGAACGGCATAATCAGCGGCTCAATCTCGGTTGCCATCGCGTTCCTCCTCACAGCCCAACTCCACGCAACCGGGGAACCGGCCCCGCAGGTCGAGCACGGTTCCGTCTCCCAGCAGTGCGAAGCACTGGTAGCTGTCGTCGGTCAGGGCCTCGACGATGGAAAGCGCCTCTTCCTCGGTGCCCGTGGTGGCGATTTCGATGCCCTGCCGGTATGCGCTTGCGTAGCTCTGGCAGAGCGAGCGCTCGTAGATGCGTATCATTCGCGCGCCTCGGCAGCCTGCTTGTCGTACATCGCGCGAAGCTCAGGCTCGAACTCCTTGATGAACGCAAGCACGCTGATGCCCTCGGGCAGGTAGTACTTGCGCACATTCTCAAGGCACCAGTCCTCGAACGTCTCGCCGTCGGTCACCTCGCACGCGTATCCCGTGCAGTGGCTCATGAGCGCATCGCGCCCGGCCTTGCGGATGGCCTGCTGCATCGCGGAGCCGTGCGCCGCCTCGATGGCATCAATCTGCCCGGTCAGCTCGTCGATGCGCTCGCCGCGGTACTTCAGCTCGCGGTTGAGCATGTCGTTCTCGTCCTGCTGGTCGAACAGCTGCGCGAGCACGTACTGCTCGCAAGTCTTGATCTCCATGGTCATTTCCCTTCTCGGATCATTTCGTTTCCGTGTTTGTCGGTTATCGCCCAATAGCCGTACTCGTACAGCCCCGGGTGGTGCGGCTCGTAGACTTCCGGCAGTTGGCCCGTCCACCAGGCCTCCTCGTACACCTTGGAGCGCCAGCGCCACTCGGCCCTGAGGCCCGCGCCGCCGTGGAACTGGTTGTGGCACCCGGTCGTGCCGCTGCCGCACAGGGCGAACAGCGGGCTTCGCAGGCTCCACGTGCCGTTCGGCGTGACAAGCTCGAACTCAAGCCCCCAGCTTCGGTGCGCCACGTGGTGGCAGCTCTGTGCGCGCCTGCCGCAGACGCAGCAGCGGTCTTGCAGAAGCTCGTACGACCGCTTGCCCGTGTAGCGCGCCCCGAGGTGTGGCTTTCCGTAAAGCTCGGCGCGCTCCTTCGGCCAGCCGCGCAGCTGGCTTGCTTGCAGGATCATGCGAGCCTCCCGTCCGGGCCGTCGAACTCGACCACCCTTGCCCCGTGGCGCAGCCGCGACACGATGGCCTTGGCCGTGTCGGCGTCGCCCTGCTCGGCGAGCCTGCGCACGAGGTCGCTGGGCCTGTACTGCGTGGTGACCAGCGTGGGGCGCATCGCCGAGTAGCGCTGGTCGATGAGCTGGAACAGGCTGTCGAGCACGAAGCCCGTGGGCCTACGCTTGCCCAAGTCGTCGATGAGCAGGTAGCCCGCTTCGGCATAGCGCTTCAAGGGGTCACCGCCGTCGTGGAAGCTGCGCTGAATTTCGTCGAGCACGCGGTACATCGGCACCATGAGCGGCGACTTGCCCCGGTCGTGCAAGCGCATGGCCACGGCTGCGGCGCAGGTCGTCTTGCGGGTGCCGACGTCGCCCCACAGGTAGAGCCATTGGCCGCCCTCCATGGCAAGCGCAAGCTCGTCGGCCATTGGGTGGTCAAGCCCCAGGTAGCGCTCGGGCACGCCGCAGCGCACAAGCGAGCGCCTGCGCTTCTCGGCGACGGCCTTCTCGGCCTCAGCCTGCTCTTGCGCCGCTATGGCAGCGCGCTCTGCGACGGCCCCTTCGCAGCCGCACGACTCGTAGCCGCAGAACAGGCGCTTGAGGCCCAGCTGGGCGTACCGCGCGTTGAGCACGGCCCCGCAATGCGGGCACTCAGTCGTACTGGGAAAAGTCGTCACCTTCGCTCACCTCCTGCTTCGTCTCGCGTATCGGCTTCGAGGTGCGCACCCAGTTGCGCACAGAGGCCTTCCAATCCTTCATTCGCGATTTGCCGACCATCCAGCCCTTCTGGGCGTAGAAGTCGACGAACCGCTCTGGGTCGAAGTCGGTCGAGGCGAGGTCGATGCCCTTGGACGCCGCATAGGCGGCTGCGTACTCGGCTACTTCTTCGGGAGAGGGGGCGCGGAAACGCGCCGCACTCGCTTTTCCCTCTTCCTTAATTCCTCTTCCTACTTCCTCTTCCTCTTCGCTTGGCCGTTTGCTTTCGGCTTTGCTTGCCAGCTCGCTTGAAGTTTTGCTTCCGCTTTTGCTTTGCGGTTTGCTTCCCGTTTTGCTTGGCCGTTTGCTTTCGGCTTTGCTTGCGTCGTTGCTTGACGATTTGCCGCCGTTGCCTCCCGCCACGATGCGCGAGCGGGAGGTTTCCATGACGGGCCGTATGGCCGTTAGCACCGCTTCCTGGGTGTCGGTGCGCGGCTCGGGTTCCTCGCCCGTGCGCAGGTACCGGACGATCATGCCTATAAGCTCGTCGCCCTCCCTGCGGTTGCGAAGCCTAAGCGGCCCGTCGATGAGCGAGTCCAGGACTTGCACGCCGCCGTCACCCCTAAAAGGGAATGTCGTCGTCGTACACGTCCATCGACTGCTGCACGGGCTGCTGGGGCGCTTGCTGCGGGGCCTGCGGTGTCTGCTGGGGCGCGTACTGCGGCGCGGGCGCTGGTGCTTGCTGGCGCGGCTGCGGGGCGGCAGGCGGGTTCTGGTAGGCCTGCTGAGCGTTCCACTGGGGTGCCTGCTGCTGCGGCGCTTGCTGCGGCTGGTACGCCTGCTGCGGTGCCTGCTGGGGCGCGTAGGCCTGCGGTTGGTAGCCCTGCGGCGCGTACTGCTGCGGCTGGCCCTGCTGGGCGTTGGGGTTCTGGCTCAGAAGCTCCACCTCGTCGGGGATGACTTCGAGCTTCGAGCGCCTGCCGCCGCCGTTCTTGTCCTCCCACGAGCTGTAGCGCAGCTTGCCCTCGATGGCCACCTTCATGCCCTTGCGCAGGATGCGGCTCAGGGCCTCGGCGCGGTTGCCGAACATCGTGCAGTCGACGAAGTTCGGGTAATCCTCCCACTGGCCCGTCTGCTGGTTCTTTCGGCGGTCGTTGACCGCAACGCCGAAACCGAGAACCGCCATGCCGCCCGCCGTGCTGCGAAGCTCGGGGTCTCGCGTCAGGTTGCCCGTAATGTTCACTCGGTTGATGCTCACAAAAAGCTCCCTTCTCCGGTGCCGCCGCTCGTCCACGTCCTCTGGATGTCAGCGTCAACGGTCTTGATCCTCAACTTGATTGCCATGATTGCCTCGCTCGAGGCCTTGTAGAGCGCTTCGGCGCAGTCGCGCAGCTGCTTCTTCTCGGCTATGTCGGGGCGTCCCCGGCACAGGTCGCTTATCACGGTGACCGGCGTGCCCTTGGAACGCTCCTCCAAGATGGCTATGCGCAGCGCCTTGCGGTACTCGGCCTCGTTCTCGGCGTACTGCTGGCCAGTCCTGCGCAGGGCCTCAAGCTCCTGCATGAGCTGGCCGAAAAGCTGCTCGCGCTCTCCGTATAGGTCTTGCATGACCTACAAGACCGTCCACGTCGGGGTCGCGCAGCAACCGGGGTTCTGGATGAACTGCTCGTACTGCTCACGGCTGTTGAAGCGGTAGGCGGTGCCGCAGGCCTTGCACTTGGCGTCGAACGGCCCTTGCACGGGCGGCTCCTTCTCGGGCTTTTCCACGCCGTTCAGGGAGTCCGGGTCGCTCGTGCCGTCGATGTCGAACATGCCGCAGAGCGCGTACTTGCGCGCGTAGCTCGACGCCGAGCCGGTGAGCTGCGTCTCGCTCATGCCCTTCTGGGCGAGCGGCTCGCGGGCGTAGGCGCAAATGACGATCTCGCCGGGCGTGCCGTCCTCGAACTTCACGAGGCAGGTGGCCTTCACGTAGAAGCGGTCGCCCACCTGCTCGATGGAGTCGTTGAGGGTGAAGAACACGCCCGCGTCACGGCAAGGCTCCTTGAGCGCGGCAACGATGTCCTCCATCGAGCGGTAGTAGTAGTTGCCGTGCGCGTTGTACCGCGCCTTCGGCACGACCACGGAGCGCTGAACCTGCGCCACCGCCTGGTCGATTGTCATGTGCTTGTCGTCTGCCATTCGATGCTCCTAACGGATCGTGCGCTCATAGACCTGCTGCAGGGTGCCGCGCTTGAACACGCCGCTCACGCCGATGCTCCCGCAGAAGCGCCCGATGGCCTGCATCTGGTCGGTCGTGGCGGAGTCGATGAGCATCACGCATGGGGTTGCGGGACCACTCGACACGGGCTCCGGCGAGGCAACTGGTGCGGGCACGGGCGCCGGTGCGGCAATGGGCGCGGGGCCGATAGGCTCGTCGCCGATCTCCTGCATGGGGCTTCCGCCCGGATACCAGTTGCCGGCGGGTTCGGGCGCGGCCTCCGGCTCTGGTTCAGGTTCCATGGCGGCTTTCAGCTCGGCAATGCGCGCGGCCTCTTCTGTCGCCTTGCGGGCCGCTGTGAGCGCTGCGCCCAGGTCGAGGGTCGCGAACAGCTCGCGCTCGGCCTCGGCATAGAAAGGCTCGCCCTCGAACTGCGACTTGAGCGTTTCCCAGTCGCCCGCCAGCTTGGAGACCTTCGCCTCAAGTGCCTCGTAAGCCTTGATCTCGCCGAAGGTCTTGTTGAGCCACTGCGGCTCGTGGAAGCGCTCGTAGGGCACGACGGGGGCCAGAAGCCCGGCGAACTCCTCGTAGTGCTCCTGCAACTTGGCGTAAGCGCGGGCCTTGCGCTCTTCCTCGGCCTGGTCGAGCTGCGCCTTGATGTTGTCGGCGGCTTCGTCGATGATGGCCGTGATCTGCTTGCAGCGCTTCTCGAAGGCGTCGAGCGGCTTGCTGTACTCGCGCTTCACGGCCTTGCGGCGCTCGTCGATCTCCTTCTTGAGGCCGTTGAGGTAGCTGCGGTCGTGCTTGGCCTCTGCGATGTTCTCCTTCTTGGTGAGGTCGTAGGTCGCGCCATCGTAGGCCTCGACGGTCTTGCGCACGTGGGCTTCGAGCGCGTCGAAGTTCGCCTCGATGACGGACGGCTTGTAGGCCACGGTCAGGCTCGATGCGTCCTGCTCCTCGATGACCTCGGCCACAACGTTCTCGGCTTCGTTACTCATCCCAGACCTCCCCGGTCTCGTCGTCGAATTCGATGGTCTTCTGCTCGCTCTCTACGGTCAGAATCACGTAGCCGCCCGTCTTCTTCATCAGGGGGAAGGCGTTCTCGCTGTCCATTCGGACGGTGAACTGCAAGACCGCCTCGTCGCCCTTGATGGTCGATTGCTTGAACAGGGCGCGTGCGCTTACCGGCTGCGTCGTGATCAGCGCCATGGCTAGTCCTCCTTCTTCACGCCGAAGATGATGCTCATGACGTGCTTTGCGGCCTGCTCGGCCTCTTTGCGGCGCGCCTGCTCCACAAGCTCCCTGTTGGTGTTCTCGTTGACGACCTGGTAGCCCTTGGCGTGCACGTCCTCGGGGTAGCTTTCAAGCGCGGCCTCGGCCAGGGCGATCATGGCCCACCAAGCGCCCGCGTCCTTCTCGTCGGCCTCGGCCTCGCCGCCCGCCACCATGAGGGCGTTCACGGCGATGCAGCTGGTGAGGTCGATAAGCGTCTCGATGCTGTCGGTGCGGCTCATGCCGTCGTTCACGTTGTTCTCGAAGTGCTTCATTTCTTCTCCTTCACGTACTCCTCGACGAAGTACTCGATGTAGATGCTGATAAACGGTTGCGTCCCGTGGCAGGGCCTCGGGCGCTTGTCCACGGTGCAGGTGATCACCTGCTGGTCGTCCTTGAATGCGAGGCCGTTGAGCGAGTCGCAGACGAGCTTGCCCACGTTGTCCCAGTCGGGTTTTCCCATGTCAGAGCGCCCTTCCCAATACTTGGGGTTGCTCTTAGCGAGCGGTCGGTAGGTGGATATGCGCATCCTCACGGGGCCGTCGTGCCCGGCGAAGGTCTCGCCGTATTCGGCCCGCCACGCGTCGCGCACCTCCTTCTCGGCCTTCAAGGTCTTGGTGGGGGTGTAGGTGCGGCGGTTTCGGTAATCGGTGCGGGGGCGCTGCTTGCCCACGACCTCGCGAACCGGAACCACGACCCGCGCCGTCGCTGCCAGCGTTTGAACCCAGCTCATTCGCTGAAACCGTCCGACTGGCTGCGGTGCTTGTTGAAAGCGCCCTTCAGCTGCGGGTAGCGGGCCTCCATGATGCGGGCCAGGCTCGGGGCGATGCCGTTCTTGCAGGCCACGTGCAGCTCGTTGCGCACCATGTTCACCAGGTAGTTGACCGACACGTAGCCCTTGCGGTTGAGCCTCACGGCGTTCTCGACCATGAAGTTCCAGGCGCCGGGGTTGTTCTCGATCCACTTGCGGGCCTCTTGGAAGTCCTGCTCGCCTGCGAAGCCGAGGCCGAATATCTCAAGCTGGTTGCTCTGCGGCTTGGGGCTGTAGCGCTCGTCGTTACGCATGGACGACACCCGCCGTGGTCTCGTAGGCCTGCTGGGCGGTTGCCACCGCGCCGTCCATCGTGGGGATGATCCACGCCCACAGGACGATGAGGAAGATGAGCGTGGCGGCTAGGAAGCCGACCAAAACGCCAGCCTTGAACTGGGAGGCGTCCTGCATCTCCTTCGCGGTGGGGCGCTGCTTGCGTTCGAATGGTATGATGGTCGAAGCATCGTTCTCGATGCGGTTCATGCGGGCGCTCGGAGTGTGGTAGCTGGGGGCGCTCGCTTTCTTTTTGCTTTGCATTTCGTGCTCCTTTCTGATGTTTCCGCTGGTCATAGCACGTGTGGCTTTTGGTGTGCCTATTTCTGCTTTTTCTTGGCGCGGCTCTTTGCGCTGTAGTAGCGCTGTCGCTCCTGGTTGTTCCTCTTCTCCCTGATCGCCTCCTCTCGCATGGCGTTGGCCTGCTCGGCTAGGTCGGACATGTGAAGTTCCTTCGTGCACTCGATGCACCAGCCGTTGATTCGGTTCAGGGGGCGGAACGTCCATCTGCCGCAGTTGGGGCACTGGCTGCGCTTGCGGAGCGAGAGTCCGCAGCGTTGCGCTTGCCACTTAACAGAGTCTTCCGAACGTCCCAGCGCCTTGGCTATCGCCTTAGCGCCTTCGCCCGCGTGCTCTTCGAGGTACATGAGTTCATGTGTCGACCACTGCCTCATTACGCCTGCTTCTCGCCTTTCTGCTCGCGCTCCCAATCTCTGTAGGCCTTGGTGAGCGTCGTTACCATTTGATCCAACCTGGTTTCGCGAAGCGTTTCGCGCTTTGCTTCGGCGCTAGGGCGCGAGTCGGCAGACTTCATCGCTCGTCACCTCGATTGCATTCGCGAGCTTTCGTGCTTCCGTAATCGTCATGTCGCTCTCGCCGTTAACCTTCTTGTTGAAGGTCACGAGGGAACAACCGATTGCGTCGGCTACGCTCTGCTTCGTGATGTGCAGCTCGGCAATGCGAGCAGCAACGAGACCTTGCAGGCTGTTCATTGATCCTCCCTTCTTCCTAATGCCCATTAGGTACGAGCAAAACAATATCCTAATGGACATTAGGAATCAATAGCATATTGAGTTTTTCCTAATTTCTGTTAGGATTTACTCGAATAGTCTTTAGGTGAGAGGGGGCTAAAGATGCAGCTATCACGCGCATTGAACGACTACCTCGACGAGCTTGGCATGAAGCAAGCGGATGTGTGCAGGGCGTCCGGTATGTCAGACGCTCACGTGTCGCAGATTTTCAGTGGCAAGATCAAAGACCCAAAAGCGAGCATCGTATACAAAATTGCACACGCTATGGGCATATCGGTTGACGCTCTGCTCGATAGGGCGGAGTCGTACGAGGATGAAAGGGAGTAGCGCATGGGAATGTTCAACAAAAGCGCCGCTAAGAAGATGGCTAGCGATGCTGACGAGTTCATCGTGAGCGACGGGAAGGTTCACGCCCTCGTGTTCCAGGTCGCGGGCAAGGCCATGTATTCGACCGCCACGCAGCTTGAGGACAAGGTTACCGAGCGCATCGACGGAACGTTGTCGCGCATCCAGGACAAAGGTTGTCAGGTCGTCGATGTCAAGATGGCCGTCAGCGCCAACACGCGCGACAGCGACATGATGCTGTACTCGTTTACCGTCTTATATAGGTAAAGAAAAAAAGAAGCCCCACGGGGTCACAGCGTTGCAGCGCTACCCGTGGGGATTTCCACAGAACCTCTGAAAGGAGGCCGTTTCTTATTATGCCAAAAACAGCGGTGATATACGCCCGCTTTTCATGCAACAAGCAGCGCGAGGCCTCGATAGACGACCAGCTGCGCGTGTGCCGCGACTGGTGCAAACGCGAGGGCTACGCCATCGCCGCCGAGTACTGCGACTACGCCATATCGGGCCGCACCGACGACCGCCCCGAGTTCCAGCGCATGATAGCCAACGCGGGCGAATCCGACATAGTGCTTGTGTACATGATGGATCGCTTCTCCCGTGGGGAGTACGACGCGCCCATATACAAGCGCGAGCTTGCCAAGAAGGGCGTGAAGCTCGTGTCGGCGCTTGAGGCCATACCCGACTCGCCCGAGGGCATCATCTACGAGAAGCTGCTGGAAGGCCTTGCCGCCTGCGAGTCGAAGAAGACCGCCATACGCACCAAGCGCGGAATGGAGGGCAACGCGCTCCGTTGCAAGACCAACGGCGTGCGCGTGTTCGGCTACCGCAGGTCGGAGGACGACGAGTACGAGATAGACGAGCATGACGCCGCATTCGTGCGCGAGGCCTTCAAGCGGCGCATCAACCGCGAGACCGTGAACTCGATAGCTCGGGACTTCGCCCAGCGAGGCGTGAAGACCTCCAACGGCAACCCGTGCGGCTACTCGATGGTTTACCAGATGCTCCACAACAGGCGCTACACGGGGCGCTACGAGTGGGGCGGCATAGTCAAGGAGGGCGGAATGCCCGCGATCATAGACGAGGTGACTTTCATGGACGCTCAGCAGGTGCAGGGAACCAAGAAACGCTCTTCGGAGGACTGGGGCGATTTCGCCTTGGCGGGTAAGGCCATATGCGCCGGCTGCGGGCGCAACCTGCAGGGCGTGAGCGGGCGCGGGCGGCACAACGTCAAATACGAGTACTACAGCTGCGTTGACGGCTGCATGAGAAACGTTCGCCGAGAGGAGCTTGAGGGCTCTATCGTCGGTGCCCTACGCGAGCTGCTTTCCGACCGCGAGGAGGCCTTGAGGATAGCCCGCATGGTCGCCGACAGGGCAGACGGGGCGGAGATTGCCACAAGGCGAAAACAGGCGGCGGAATCCCTTTCAGCTGCGGAGCGCGGGCTGAAGAACATCCTGAACGCCATCGAGCAGGGAATCATAGCGCCGGGCGTGAAGGAGCGCATAGCCGAGCTTGAGCAGCAGAAGGCTCGCGCCAACTACGACCTGCAGGCCATCCAGGAGCAGAAGATAGACCCGGAGCGCTTCGCGGACTTCCTGCAGTGCGGCGCGAAGCTCGATGACGCAACGCTATTGAAGGCGTTCGTATGGCAGGTGAGCGTATCCGACGAAGACGTGCTCGTGACACTGAACTACGACACGGAAAGCAACGAACCCGCCAGACTTGACATCCAGCGGGTTCGAGGAAAATTGGAATGGTGCCCCCAGCGGGATTCGAACCCGCGATATCCACCTTGAAAGGGTGGCGTCCTTGGCCGCTAGACGATGGGGACAGCGGGAAAGAGTATAGCAGACTTTTTTGCCGGCGCGTATATCGTTGGCAAACTGGAAAACCACCACATAGGAGCTGGCTCTCTATCCCGATCTTCAAACATCTCAACCTGTAACATCTGGGCGGGCAAATCGGCTCTATCTGTTACAGATCGAGACAAAAGGCAGGCGTCGGGACGAACATCTCATTCTGTAACAGTAAGACGACTTTTAACGGTCTAGATGTTACAGATTGAGACAAACTGCCGTGGCAGGTCAAAACCACCACAAAGGTGCCTGTCCCCTTTGTGGTGGCGGGGCGTTAGGGGAGGAGCTCCATCGCGGCGTCGTGGGCGGCGTGCTCGTAGGTGTCGTCGAGGGGCTTGAGCGGCAGCAGAGCGTTGGCCTGTGCGTCGCCACGGCGCTCGAGGGCGTGGGTGATGAGCCAGTCGGCGAGCTCGGGGTTCTTGGGCAGTGCCGGTCCGTGCAGGTATGTGCCGATGACGCCCTTGTAGATGAGGCCCTCAAAGCCATCGTCGCCGTTGTTGCCGGTACCCGTGACGACGGACGTTCCGAGCGGCGTGGCATCGGCGTCCAAAAGCGTGCGGCCGCCATGGTTCTCAAATCCCACAAAGGGCTCGGGTGCCAGATCGGTTTTGACGGCTACGTTGCCGATCAGGCGGTCGGAGCCGCGTACGGTTTCGGCGGCAATGACCCCCAGACCCTCAATGCGATCCTCGCCCATATAGTACGAACGGCCGAGCAGCTGATAGCTGCCACAGATGGCGAGCAGCGAGCCGCCATCCTCAACATAGGATGCGACCTTGTCTTTTTGGGCGAGCAGTTCATGTGCGACCGCCAGCTGGTCGCGGTCGGAGCCACCGCCCATCATGACGATATCGGCATCGGTCAAATCAAGCGTTTCGCCCATACGGACCTCGTCCACACGCACGGGAATGCCACGCCAGGCGCAGCGGCGCTCGAGCGCGATAACATTGCCGCCGTCGCCGTAGAGGTTAAGGGCATCGGGATACAGGTAGACGATGCGCAGCGGGCGCGAAAGCTCGACTGGCGCGATGCCGACGGGAAGAGCGCCGCCGTCGGCACGGGCTACGGCGCGCCCGGCAACAGCGTCGGCGGTGGTGCCCTTCAGTCCGTCGAGTTCTTTGACCAGCGGCGGGAAGGCCGTGTAGTTGGCGACGGCATAGAAAGCGTCGCCGGCAGCTTCATCCGCAACGGCGCCAATTGCCTGCGCGACGTCCGAGATAATCGCGGCATCGATGTCGGCGTACTTGAGGCGCACCTGCATGTCGTGCGCGCGCGTGCCTCCGGCAAAGGCGACAAGACCCGGCGTGTCGGCGATGCGCTCGAAGTCGACGTCGTAGATCCACGATACATCGTGGCCGTCGGCATCGTTGTCGTTGAGGAAGAAAGCGCAGAGTCTGCCGCCTGCCGTCTTGATGGACTGGATTTGTCGATCGAAGCCCACGGGATTCTTAGCCAGGTTGGCCTCGACAGTGCGGCCGGCGATATCCCAGCGCCCCATACGACCACCGGCGGGCACATAGGCATCGAGCGTGGGCTGCAGGTGCGCCGTATCCACGCCTAACTCATGTGCGGCAAAGAATGCAGCGGCAACGTTGTAGACCATGTACAGGCCGTTGTAGCGTGTGGCGATGTGTACGGCAGCCGCGTCGGGCGCAGATCCAAAGACCAGGTCAAAGCCGTAGCCGTCGCAGCCGAGCTCCACGCCCGTCACGCGACGGACAAGCGCAGGGCGGGCCCAGCCGCACGAGGGGCAATGGTAGGCGCCGAGCTGGCCGTACTGCACATAGTCGTACTCCAGCGGCGCGTTGCACTGCGAGCAAAAACGCGAGTCGCTAATGCGATCGGACTCGGTGTCGGTGGCGCCGTCGATGCCAAAGGCAATACTCGCATTGGGAACGCGCGCGGCAATCGAGGCGCACAGCGGGTCGTCGGCGTTGTAGATGAGCGTCGTTGCCGGCGAAAGCTCCAACGCGTGGGCGATGACCTCCTGGGTGTGATCGATTTCGCCATAGCGATCTAGCTGGTCGCGGAACAGGTTGAGCAGCACGAAGTACGTCGGCTTGAGCTTGGGCAGAACGCGTACGGTGTAGAGCTCGTCGCACTCAAAAACGCCCACGCGCTTGCCGCTGCTGGTGTGTTTAAGGCCGCCGCGGGCCTCGAGCAGAGCACCCACCACACCAGGCTCCATATTGTTGCCGGCACGGTTGCACACCACGGCAGCACCGCTGGCAGCAACGGCGTCGGCGATGAGGTTGGAAGTGGTGGTCTTGCCATTAGTACCCGTAATCACCACGCTGCGGTCGACAAGGCCAGCGAGGTCGCTCAACAACTCGGGGTCGATCTTCATGGCGATGCGGCCGGGGAGTACGCCGCCCTGGCGTTTAAGGACGGAGCGCAGCCCCCAGCGGGCGATATCGCTCGAGGTGCAGGCGAGAGATGAGCGGAGGTTCATGAAGCCGTTCCTAACATAGATGACATGGTCGTGGCGTTTGCGCCGTTAAAATCCGTAGCGGCGCGCAAATTCCTGGGCAAGCTGCGATACATCTTCGCAGGCGTTGGCCCAGGGGGCAAAGTCGGGGGTGTCCGAGATAATACCGTCCGCTTCCCAAACGGCTTGGTGCGAAAGGTCCCAGGGATCGCGTGGCTCGGGCCGGCAGGGAAGGTACGGTGTCTGGTACATGGGGTTCAGTAAGAAGAATGCACCGCCCTCGCAACGGTTGGCAAACTCACGCAGCGCGCGTGTCGCCGGGCGCATCTTGTTTGTTTTGAACAGCAAGATCGTGCGGGCGAGCAGGTACCAGGGGGAGTTCTCGAGGGTATCGGCCCCCATCTGCTCCTCGAGCTGGTGGGCCAGGGCAAAAAAGCCGTCCTCGTCTTCCAAGCGAGCGAGGGCGAGTAGCACGGTGCCTGCAGCTCGGGTGGGATAGCCTTCTGCCTTAAGAACACGGCGGGCGTAGTTGGCGGCAGCACGGTAGCGGGCGCTCGCCATGCACAGCTGCGAGATGGCCTCGAGCGTGTGGAGCCACCCGATAAGAGCCGGCTCGCTCACGGTGAGCTCTGCCGCCGTCACGCCGTCCGTCAAAACTTTGTTGGCCCAGTAGTGCGGGGCCTCCATATCGAACCCGGGCACACTTTGCTGCAGGTAATCGGCCGTGGTCGCCTCGAGCTTCATCAGGTCACCCAGGCAGGCGTCAACGGGCGTGTCGGCCAGGATGATGGCGAGCAGCTGTGCGTCGACGGCTAGCGCATCGACGCGGACGATCTTGAGCAGCTCATCGCGCATGTCGTCGAACAGGCGATTGCGCGTCTGCTCGAACTCCTCGTCGCTGCCCATGTCCTCGATGCGATGGAGCTCGTCGAGCAGGTGGCGATGAACACCGGCGTAGGACAGCAGCGCCTGGGCATGCTCGGACTGCGCATACTTATGAGGGTTGACGTTCACGTCGTTATGGACAAGCTCGCGTGCTGCATCGGTGAGCTCGGGGTGCGACGCCAGATAGGTGCGCTCCAGGTAGGCGGGGATGTAGACGCTCGGATCCATTAGAGGTCTCCTCCCTTAAACGGCAAACCCTGCTCGGCTGCGCGCAGGATGCGCTCGTCGATTTGGGAGCGCACGATGTCGTTGGTGGCGACCCAGGCGGCAAAGCTGGCGTTGTCGGGGGCGCCCAGGCCCTCCTGCAGTACCGGCGTCGCCTCGGACAGCGCAAGGACGAGCTCGTCGGTGGAGCCCACACCCACGTTGACGCGGGCATAGACGCCATCGGGAAACTCGGTTTGGAAGTAGAGCGCCTCGGCCGCGTGCGGGCACGAGCGTGCGAGGATGCGCAAATAGTGCTCGGCGCCCTCGTAGTCCAGTTCGCGCCAGGCTGCGCTCATCAGTGCGATGAGCGTCCACGGGTCCAAGTCGCGCTCCGCATCTTTGGGGCGGCGGCGCAGCGGGGTATTCGCGAGGTACGGCACGGAGTGAGCGGAGCGAAAGCGCTTGAGCTCCTCGGCGGGGTATTCGAGCTTTGCCATGGCGAGCATCGCGGTGTGGCGGACACCAGCGGGGTCGTTGGGCGCAAAGTCCAAGCTGCGATTTGCGGCTTCGAGCGACATGCGGTAGCGTCCGCTAATGAGCGCGCGCGATGCCAAGGCGGCAAGCCAGCGCAGGTAGGGACGGCGCATAAGGTCGCCTGCGGCCTCACGCTCGTAGGGGTCCTGCGCCGAGGCGATCTTGAGCGCCAGATCGTGCTCCACCTCGTCGCACTTGGACACCAGATACTGCACGTATTCCTCGTTGGATTCGGCGGTGAGCGCCGTCAGCATGCGCTGGGCATCCCAGTTGGTCGGATCGAGTGCGGCAGCCTCGAGGAGCATGTTCTCGGCAGCTGCCTCTTCCTGCTCTGCCTGGGTATCGTCAGGGATAAAGGGAATGCGGTAGTCGACAGCCTCGACCACCTTGGCAATGAGGTGCCCGGCGCGGTCGCGGTCGTGCACGATGAGCGGTGCGGGGTTGCGGGTGAATTGTTCCATCAGACGCTCTACGGCGGCAGCGTCGGTGAGCGGGATATTGTCGCGGCGCAAGGCCTCAAGAACGAGGCGATGGCAATCCTCTTGAATGGGATCGAATGCCATGGGGCCTCCTTTGCTGCGGTTAGGGTTCAAATATCTCTACATAAGGTTCTAGTTTACCCGCATGTGGCACACCGGGGGCACCGCACTTGGACATGCACCTTTGCACCACGAAGACGGATGTCGCACAAATGTCGGCACCTTGGACGACTGAGTGGTATCACGGTGCCGCAAACGGTCGATTTTTGGCGGCGAACGGAGCGCATTTTGGAGCGGCACAGTCCTGCCCGGGATATGTGGTCAACCTTGATAAAACGTTTGCCCAGCTTGGGAGTATGGATGCCGCACAAGGGTCTTCAGGGATAGAAAAAACGTTTCATCATTGTTGGCTTTAGGTGAATAACTGACCAACCAGAACGGTAAAATAGTGTTTGTCTGAGCGTTGAGACGTTTAGACATCGCGTATTGTCATCGCCGGCAACGCGCAAACCGGTCCTAACGGAGCCAATTGGGTGCTCCGTTATATACGCAAGTCTAAGAGGGGCTTGTTTAGGAGGCACAGTATGGGACGTTTTACCAATCCTCGCGATCTGTACTTTGGTGAGGGCGCTCGCCACGAGGTGAAGAACCTCAAGGGCAAGAAGGCCATCATCGTTTCTGGCGGCAGCTCTATGCGCCGCGGCGGGTTCCTGCAGGACGTTGAGGCCGACCTCAAAGAGGGCGGCTTCGAGGTCAAGCTGTTCGAGGGCGTCGAGTCCGACCCGTCCATCGAGACGGTCATGAAGGGCGCCGAGGCCATGCGCGAGTTCGAGCCCGACTGGATTATCGCCATCGGCGGCGGCTCGCCCATCGATGCCGCTAAGGCCATGTGGGTCTTCTACGAGTATCCCGAGGAGTCCTTCGATAACATCATCCAGCCGTTCAGCTTCCCTGAGCTGCGTCAGAAGGCTCACTTCTGCGCCATTTCCTCCACCTCCGGTACCGCTACCGAGGTCACTGCCTTCTCCGTCATCACCGACTACGCCAAGGGCATCAAGTACCCGCTGGCCGACTTCAACATCACCCCTGATGTCGCCATCGTCGACCCCGAGCTCACCTACACCATGCCCGCCAAGCTGTGCGCTCACACTGGCATGGATGCTCTGACCCACTGCATGGAGGCCTACGTTTCCACCTGCGCCTCTATGTTCACCGACGCCAACGCCCTGCACGGCATCCGCGAGATCGTCGAGTGGCTGCCCAAGTCCTATGCTGGCGACCATGAGGCCCGTCAGCACATGCACGAGGCTCAGTGCATCGCCGGTATCGCCTTCTCTTCGGGCCTGCTCGGCATCGTTCACTCCATGGCTCACAAGACCGGTGCTGCCTTCGAGAACGGCCACATCATCCACGGTGCTGCTAACGCCATGTACCTGGGCAAGGTCATCCAGTGGAACTCCAAGGACCCGCGTGCTGCCGAGCGTTACGCTTACGTGGCCAAGGAGATCCTGCACCTTCCCGGCGAGACCAACGAGGAGCTCATCGCTGCGCTCGTCCAGAAGATCCGCGACCTCAACGACCAGCTCAACATTCCGCAGTCCATCAAGGATTACGCGAATGGTGGCGTGAAGGTCGACGCCGAGAACCCGCAGATGGTTTCCGAGGAGGAGTTCCTCGCCAAGCTGCCCGAGATCGCCGCGAACGCCGAGACCGACGCCTGCACGCCGGAGAACCCGCGTGAGACCAAGGCTGCCGACTTCGAGAAGATCCTCAAGGCCTGCTATTACGACACCGACATCGATTTCTAATCGACTCTTGTTATCGTAACGAGGGGCTCCGCACGTATCCGTACGGAGCCCCTTTCTTTTTAATTAATTAGAGAATGGGATAAAAATGGCTGCAATCTTCAATAGTCCCAGCAAGTACATCCAGGGCCCGGACGAGCTGGCCAAGCTCGGCTCCTATGTCGAGCCGCTCGGCGCTAAGGCCCTCGTCATCGTGACGCCTTCGGGCAAGAAGCGCGTCGGTGCCAAGATCGAGGGCGGCTTTGCCGAGGCCAAGGCCGAGCTGCTGTTTGAGGACTTTAACGGCGAGTGCTCCAAGGGCGAGGTCGATCGCCTGGTTGCGCTCGCTCGCGACAACGGCTGCGACATCATCGTCGGCGTCGGTGGCGGCAAGATCCTCGATACCGCGAAGGCTGTCGCCTACTACTTGGGGTCTCCGGTTATCATTTGCCCCACCATCGCCTCGACCGATGCACCGTGCTCGGCACTTTCGGTGCTCTACACCGACGACGGCCAGTTCGATAAATATCTCTTCCTTAAGGCAAACCCCAACATTGTCCTGATGGATACGACGGTTATCGCGGCGAGCCCGGTGCGCCTGACGGTTTCCGGTATGGGCGATGCGCTCGCAACCTACTTTGAGGCCCAGGCGACGCACGATGCCGACGGCGGCACTTGCGCCGGCGGCAAGGGCGGTATGGCCGGCCTGGCACTTGCCAAGCTCTGCTACGAGACGCTTATGGCCGATGGCGTCAAGGCCAAGGTCGCGCTGGAGAAGGGTGCGCTGACGCCTGCTGTCGAGCATATCATCGAGGCCAATACGCTGCTTTCGGGCATTGGCTTTGAGAGCTCGGGCCTTGCTGCCGCTCATGCCATCCACAATGGCCTGACGATGCTGCCCGAGTGCCACGGCATGTATCACGGCGAGAAGGTCGCCTTTGGCACCATCGTCCAGCTGGTACTCGAGGATGCCCCGACTGAGAAGCTCGAGGAAGTCTTGGGCTTCTGCATTGAGCTGGGTCTGCCGGTCACGATGAAGGAACTTGGCGTCGCCGAGCTTACGCGCGAGAAGGCCATGATTGTTGCCGAGGCCGCGTGCGCGCCCGAGGACACCATGTGCAACATGCCGTTTGAGGTGACGCCCGAGATGGTCGCAAACGCCATTCTGGGTGCAGACGCACTGGGCCACTACTATCTCATGGATGAGTAAATCAAGCTAAGGAAGGGGCAAAGCCAGCAGATGGCTTTGCCCCTTTTTGCTATGGTGCAAAGGGGCAAGGTTACTTTGCACCAATCGTTGTTTGATGAAGGGCGGATTCTCGTATGGCGCTTCCCATGGTTTATGGCGGTCCCGGCCGGTATGTTCAGGGGCCGGGCGAACTGTCGCGTCAAGGCAAGTATTTGTCATGGTTGGGCTGCGCTGCCTATGTCTTGTTTGACCAGGGCACTGAGGATCGGCTGTGCAAGCAGATCGTCGATGGATTTCTGGACGACGATCTAAGCGAGCCTTTCTTTAAGATTTATGACGGTCCGTGTACGGAAGAGGCCGTTGTCGAAATGGCTAAGGAAGCCCAGGCCGAGTATTGCGACATGGTGGTGGGTATTGGCGGCGGCAAGATGCTCGATATCGCCAAGGCCGTTGCGTTTTATGCTGAGCTGCCGTTGTGCGTATGCCCCACGGCGGCTTCGATGGACGGTCCGTGCAGCGCGATTTCGGTGCTGTATCACGAGGATGGGTCGTTCGACCGCTACCTAATGCTCGAGAAGAATCCAGATCTGGTCGTGGTCGATACCAATGTGGTCGCGGCAGCCCCGCTTCGTATGACGGTCGCCGGCATGGGCGACGCACTGGCAACGTACTTCGAGGCGCGTTCGTGCGCCGCGGTGCATGGCGCCAACGAGCACGGTGGCGCGCCGGGACACTTGGCCCTTGTTGCGGCCCGTGCCTGCTATGACACACTCATGGAGTGCGGCGTCGCTGCCAAGCGCGATCTCAAGAAGGGGCGTATATCGCCGGCGGTTGAGCGCCTGATCGAGTGCAATATTCTGCTCTCGGGCGTCGGCTTTGAGAGCGGTGGCTTGGCGTTGGCACATGCCATCGCCAACGGTCTGACGATTCTGCCCGAGTGCAGGGCTATGCACGGTGAGGCCGTGGCATTTGGCCTGGTGGTCCAGCTGCGCCTAGAGCGTGCGCCCGAGCTTGATCAGGTGCTCGAGTTTTGCCAGCGCGTTGGTCTGCCGACGACGCTCGAGGAGCTGGGTCTTGGCGAGATTTCCGATGCCGATCTGCAGGGTGTTGCAAATGCGGTCTTTAGAAACGAGCGCAATATGGCTAACGAACAGGCCAAGGTGACCAAACAAAAGCTCGTGCAGCTCATGTGCGAGGCATAGCTTGGCGCTTGATTGATCTTGTGCAATCGAGGCGGCGATAGGCCATGGACTATTTGCCGCAAAGATGCTCCGCGTGTAATTTGCCCGAGGCGTGGGCCGATAGCGTATCATTATCTCTTGCTTATTTGCACTGCTCAGGGAGGGGCCGCGCATGGCGCAGGAACACGATCTGTTTGATGACATTATCGAGATCAGCAAAGGTTTCGATTTTCTTAAAAACCCGCTTGGCGGCGTGACCGATGCACTCGATCCGTCGGCGCCGCAGTGGAATCCTGCTGACTACAAGGAGCGTCCGCGCGGCAACACCATTCCGTGCCTGACCTGCAAAAACGAAAAGAGCGGCTGCACCGCGTGCATGGACGTGTGCCCGGTCAACGCTATCGAGGTCGAGGAAGACTCCATCGAGATTCTCGACTCCTGCCGCAAGTGCGGTCTGTGCGCCGCTGCCTGCCCAACCGAGGCGATCATCTCGCCGCGCCTGGCGCCTAAAAACCTGTATGACGATATCGTCTCTGCTGCTACGAGCCACGAGACCGCCTACGTCACCTGCACGCGTGCCCTCAAACGCATGCCGCGTGAAAACGAGGTCGTCGTTGCCTGCGTGGGCGATATTACGGCAGAGACTTGGTTTTCGGTACTGGCCGACTATCCCAACGTGAGTGTGTACCTGCCGTTGGGCGTGTGCGATAAATGCCGCAACACCGGCGGCGAGGACATTCTGGGCGAGGCGATTGCGAAGGCCGAGGAGTGGTCCGGCACGGGTATGGGCTTGGAGGTCGACCCCAAGAGCCTCAAATGCCATAAGCGCCGCGAGTACGAGCGCAAAGAGTACATGGAAAAAATTGCCCGCACCACGGGCCTGACGGTGACCAAGCTCAATCCGGCGACGGCGGCGCTGGCTTCGGTGACGCAAAAGCTCAAGGCCCATCGCCATCAGATTACCCAGCTGGAGCGTACGCTCAACACCATGTGCGGCACCACGACGACCAAGCGTCGCCGTTCGCTCACCCATGGGCGGCAGCTGGTGCTCTCGACACTGCAGAACCATCCCGAGCTTGCCCAGAATATGCAGGTGAGCACGCCGGAGTGCGATTTTGACAAGTGCACGTCGTGCGGCGAGTGCGTCAACGTGTGCCCCACGTTCGCCTGCGATTTGGTGGGAAGCGGCCGCTTTGCGTTGGAGTCCACGTATTGTTTAGGCTGCGGCGCCTGTGTCAAGGTTTGTCCCGAGCATGCGCTCAAGCTTGTTGAGCACGACGCGTCCAATCTGGTCGTCGTCGATCCCGAAGCCGAGGAAAAGGCCGCCCAGAAGGCGAAGGCTCACGAAGAAGCTGAGAAGGTCAAGGCCGAAGCAAAGGCCAAGCTCGACAAGATGCTCGATCAGGTGGAGAAGCTCGCGGACTAGTCAGCGAGCTCTATCTCTGCTTCATTTGCGCCGCCGCGGTGTCCGGATTCGCCCGGATGCTGCGGCGGCGCTATACTTATGAAGTTTGAAGTACCTGTACCAAAAGGAGCTGTCGTGTCCCTTTCCATCGGTATCGTGGGCCTGCCCAACGTGGGCAAGTCGACGCTGTTCACCGCGCTTACCAAAAAGACCGGCCTTGCCGCCAACTACCCGTTTGCCACGATCGACCCCAACGTGGGTATCGTCGATGTGCCCGATAGCCGCCTGCAAAAGCTCGCCGACATCGTCAACCCGGGTCGCATTGTGCCGGCGACGGTCGAGTTTGTCGACATCGCGGGCCTGGTGAAGGGTGCCAACGAGGGCGAGGGCCTGGGCAACCAGTTCTTGGCAAACATCCGCGAGACCGATGCCATCTGCGAGGTCGTGCGTTACTTTAAGGACCCCAACGTCATGCGTGAGGTGGGCCGCACGGGCGAGTTCGTCGATCCTGCCGGCGATGCCGACACCATCATGACCGAGCTCATCCTGGCCGATATGGGAACGCTCGAGAAACAGCTGCCCAAGCTCGAGAAGGAGGCCAAGCGCGACAAGGAGCTCATGCCCAAGTTCGAGGTCGCTAAGCGCCTGCTTGCCTGGCTCAACGAGGGCAAGCGCGCCGCATCCATGGAGATGACCGACGAGGAGCGTGCTGCCGCCAAGGGCCTGTTCCTGCTCACTATGAAGCCCATCTTGTATGTGGCCAACGTGGACGAGGATATGCTCAACGACGATCTGGCGCCCATCGATGGCGTCAAGCCGCTGCCTATCTGCGCCAAGATCGAGGCCGAGCTTTCCGAGCTCGATCCCGAGGACGCTGCCGACTACCTGGAGAGCCTGGGCCTGGAGCAGCCCGGTCTGGACGTGCTCGCGCAGGCCGCCTACAAGCTGCTTGGTCTGCAGTCGTTCTTTACGGCCGGCGAGATGGAGGTCAAGGCCTGGACGGTGCGTCAGGGCGCGACCGCCCCGCAGGCCGCCGGTGTCATCCACACCGACTTTGAGCGCGGCTTTATTAAGGCCGAGGTCATTGGCTACGACGACTACATCGAGCTCGGCGGCGAGCAGGGCGCCAAGGCCGCCGGGAAGCTGCGTATTGAGGGCAAGGACTATGTCATGGCCGATGGCGACGTCGTGCACTTCCGCTTTAACGTGTAAGGACGACGAATATGTTTAAATATGGCAAAAAAGCTGGCTACATGGGTATTGCTCTGCTCGTGCTTGCGGTGATTCCGCTGGTGGTCGCAGTGTGTGTTATCCCCAACATTGGTCCCGAGGTGGCAACAAAGTTTAATGCCGCCGGCGAGGCGACGCGCTGGGGCAAGAGCTACGAGTTGCTGGCACTGCCGGTGCTCAACCTGCTGCTGAGCGTGGCGACGTACTTTACGGCAGGACGCCAGGCTAAAAACAATGACGACTCCGCCGCCATGGCGCGCATCGTATGCGAGCGCTACCTGCGCAACGGTTGCATCACGGGCGTGTTCCTCAACGTGGTCAACGTTTACTTTATGTACTCGGCGATTACCGGAACGGGCTTTGGCCTTGGTTTCTAGCTTGTCCTTTTAGGCAACGAGCCTGCACATATATTCAATGGCTGCTGCGAGGCCGCCGCTCGATCGTGGTTTAAAGACTATGTCGGCGGCGGTCTCGTTTTCGTATCCGGCGCCACGAAGGGCGAGTGCGATGCCGGCTTCTAGAAGGAGCGGCAGGCCGCGTTGGCTGGTTGCGATTACGGCAGCCTGATTGAGCGGGCAGCTGTGCGTTTGGCATTGGATGGCAAGTTCACCTTGCGCCGGGCAAGGGACCAGAACGGCGGCGACGCGGCTTGATAGCAATGCAAATGCTGTGCGCTCATCGGGCGAAAGGCATTCAGCTTCAACGACGACGAGCTTGGGCGGTGCGCTGTTTGTGCGAAGCGTGGCTCGGTACATGCGGACCGAAGAACCCGTCATAGAAAACTCCTGTGTATTCGTCAAAACGTAAACTATAGTTTACGTTTTTGTTTTGCTCCATTTCAAACTCGGCTGCATGGACGAACGTGCGAAACAGATTCTTGGCAGGCGGGTCGAAGAGACGCGCAGGGACCTTGGTATCTCCAAGGTTGATTTTTGTGTGGCGACAGGAATCAGCCGACCCTACCTCGACCGAATCGAAGATGGGACGGCAAATTTCACGCTCAAGGTTCTATTTAAGATCGCGCCCGCACTCGGCATGACGGTGTCAGAACTTCTCGAGGGTATCGAATAGGGGATACCCGTCGACAACTGAATTACGCCATCGGGATGCGGTCGTGGTTGACTTGGCTGTAGAACAGGCGCTGGATTTCGGTGGCATCACGTGACTGGCCGAGTGCCCACATGGTCTTGGCCACGAGCGTCTCGGTGGTCATGTCGTCGCCGCGCAGAATGCCCGGATGATCGGCGTAAGCACGGCCGACCTCATAAACGCCCAGATCGAGGCCCTCTTCGGGGACCTGCGTGGTCATAACGACGGTGCGACCCGAATCGACCCAGCGGAAAATTGCCTCTTGGAACGAATCGCCGGACTCGCCAAACTCGGGAATACCGCCAATGCCAAAGGTCTCAAGGATTACAGCATCGTAGCTATCGGCAAGGGCGTCGAGGATGCCCGGGTTTACGCCGGGCGTAAGCTTGAGTACAAATACGCGCGGGTCGATGCTGTCGTAGAAACGCACCGGGTTTTCGCCCTGATGCGTGCCGTGAAGCCCGTTGCGCACGATGCGGTCGTTGCGGATGTAGGCGATGGGCGGATAGTTGACGCTGATGAACGCGTTAAAGCTCATGGTGCGCTGCTTGCGGGCGCGCGTGCCGGCAATGGCGACGCCGCCAAACACAATCGACACATCGTGCGAATGCTCATCGAGCGCATAGAGCAGGCTCTGGTACAGATTGAGTTTGGCGTCAGTAAAGGGGTTGCCCATGGGCTTTTGCGAACCGGTGAGTACGATGGGCTTGGGGCTGTCCTGAATCAGATAGGAAAGCGCCGCCGCGGTGTAGCTCATGGTGTCGGTGCCGTGCAGAATCACGAAGCCGTCGTGGTCGGCATAGCCCTCGACGATGACGTCGCGGATACGCATCCAGTCACTGGGGCGCATATTGGTGCTGTCGATGTTCATGGGCTGCACCACGTCGAGCTCGCAGAGGCCCGAGATCTCGGGGACGCTCTGGGCGAGCTCCTCACCGGTCAGGGCGGGGGAGAGGCCATTGCCGTCCTCGGTCGATGCGATGGTGCCGCCCGTGGCGATGAGAAGGATGCGCTTCATGCTGGTATTCCTATCGTATTTGCCGCCGCAAGGGCGGAGTCGTTCGGCAGTATTGTGGCACAGGGCGTCCAATGTTCAAACGTATTACATCATCTGTAACGTTTGGTAACACTTCAATTGCCGTCAAATAGGGGCCTAGGTCGTGCGTTTGCCGTGCGCTGATGGCTGCGAGGGGCGAGAAACCCCATATAACGTGTACACTATGAAGGCTATTTTCGTTCATTCACGCGGGTGGGCACCGGCTCCCCGCCAACAAGAGGGGGAACCATGGATCAAAAGGCTTCCGCAAAGGTCCTCGTACTCGACTTTGGTGCGCAGTACGGTCAGCTCATTGCCCGTCGCGTCCGCGACCTCAACGTGTATTCCGAGATTGTCCCCTGCGACATCTCGGCCGACGAGATTCGCGAGATGAACGCCTCTGCGCTCATCCTTTCCGGCGGTCCGGCTTCCGTGTATGCCGAGGACGCTCCGTCTATCGATCCCGCCATCTTTGACCTGGGCCTTCCCGTCCTGGGCTTCTGCTACGGCCATCAGATCACGGCCGTGACGCTTGGCGGCAAGGTCGGCCACTCCGAGGTGGGCGAGTACGGCCGCGCCACCATCACGCGCACGGCCGGCGCCAAGCTCTTTAACTCCACGCCCATGGAGCAGACCGTGTGGATGAGCCACCGCGACGCCGTGTCCGAGGTGCCCGAGGGCTTTACCGTTACCGCCAGCACCGACGTGTGCCCGGTTGCCGCCATGGAGTGCGTCGAGCGCAAGATTTTCACCACGCAGTTCCACCCCGAGGTCAAGCACTCCGAGTACGGTCAGCAGCTGCTGAGCAACTTCCTGTTTGAGATCTGCGGCCTGGAGCCCAACTGGAGCATGGACAACCTGGTCGAGACCATGACGGCCGAGTTCCGCGAGAAGGTCGGCGACGACCGCGTGATTCTGGCCCTGTCCGGCGGCGTCGACTCCTCCGTCGTGGCCGCCCTGGGCGCCCGTGCCGTGGGCAAGCAGATGACATGCGTGTTCATCAACCACGGCCTGCTGCGCAAGGGCGAGCCCGAGCAGGTGGAGGAGGTCTTCACCAAGCAGTTTGACGTCGACTTTATCCACGTTCACGCCGAGGACCGCTATGCCGAGCTTCTGGCTGGCGTGACCGAGCCCGAGGAGAAGCGCCGCATCATCGGTACGCAGTTCTGGAAAGAGTTCTTCGCCGTGGCGCAGCAGCTCGAGACCGATGGCAAGCCGGTCAAGTACCTGGCTCAGGGCACCATCTACCCCGACATCATCGAGTCCGGCGCTCGCAAGACGGGCGGCAAGACGGCCACCATCAAGAGCCACCACAACCTGATCCCGTTCCCCGAGGGCGTGCACTTCGACCTCATCGAGCCGCTCGATCATTTCTTTAAGGACGAGGTCCGTGCACTTGGTCTGGCACTGGGCCTGCCGGGTCACATCGTGTTCCGCCAGCCTTTCCCGGGTCCGGGTCTGGCCATCCGCATCATCGGCGCGGTTGACAAGGAGAAGCTCGAGATCCTCAAGAACGCCGATGCTATCGTGCGCGAGGAGCTCGACGCCTACAACCAGCGTCTGTTTGAGCAGACCGGCGAGCGCAACTCCGAGCACAGCTGCTGGCAGTATTTCGCGGTCCTGCCCGACATTAAGTCTGTGGGCGTTATGGGCGACGAGCGTACCTATCAGCGCCCGATCATCCTGCGTGCCGTCGAGTCCAGCGATGCCATGACCGCCGACTGGGCCAAGCTGCCCTACGACGTACTGGCCCGCATCTCCGGCCGCATCGTGGCCGAGGTTCCCGGCGCCAACCGCGTGTGCTACGACATCACGTCTAAGCCGCCCGCGACCATCGAGTGGGAGTAGGCTGACAGGGTTCTGACCTGCACTTTTGGGTGCCGCACTGTGACGCTGAGTTTTGTTTCGTACGAGAGTCACGGCAAAGCCGCCAGCGACATTGGTGAGTAAATACGGTAACCGAGCCTCCGTTCCCAGGTTGGGACGGAGGCTTTTTCTTTGCCGTTTTACTCCCCGTGTCTCAAGATGGAAGCGTTTGATTGCGAGGCACTCCGGTGTGAGGGCCTGAGTCGTTAGGCCCTCACAGGGGGACCGCGATGGTGGCCACCGCGCCGCCCGAGGGGCTGTTGGCGAGCGAGACGGAGCCCCCGTGGGCGCTCGCGGCCTCGGAGGCGGCGTGGAGGCCGAGCCCGTAGTGGCGGCCTCCGTCGCGCGAGGAGCGGGAGGAGTCGTCTGTGAAGAGGCGCTCGCAGCCGCGTTCGAGGGCGGCGGGAGAGAAGCCCGGTCCGTCGTCGGACACCTCGATGACGAGGTGGCCGCTCTCGACGTCGCAGGAGACCGCCACGCGCGAGCGCGCGTGCTCGGCGGCGTTGGCCACGAGGTTCGCGGCGGCTCGCGCCAGGGCGGTTCGGTCGAGCGGGGCCTCGGGCGCGCCCGCGACAGCGGGGTCCGTGGCCACGTCGAGCGTCACGCCTCGCGCCCGGGCGATCTGGGCGGCCTCGGCGAGGACCTGTTCGCAGAGCTCGGCCGGCCGCATGGGGGCCCTCTCCGCCCCGTCGGACCCGCGCGAGGCCTCGATGAGCAGGCGCACGTAGCCGTCGAGCCTTTCGACACCGCCGGCTATGTCGCGCGCGGCGGCCGCGAGGTCGGCGTCTTTCTCGTCTTCCAGCTCCTCCGCCACGAAGTCGGCGTTGGCGCGAAGCACGGTGAGCGGCGTCTTGAGGTCGTGGGCGAGCGACGCCACCTGCTCGCGCTGCCCCCGCTCCGCGGCCCAGCGGGCCTCGAGCGACTCGGCGAGGGAGGCCCGCATGGCGTCCATCGCGGCGAGGACGTCGTTCACCTCGCGCACGTTGGTGCTGCCGACCGCGAAGTCGAGCTCCCCCGCGCCGACGCGCCCCGCCGCCTCCGCGAGCGGCGCCATCTTGCGCGAGATCACGCGGCTCGCGCGGCGCGCCACGAGCGCGAGCGCGAGCGCGCTTCCCACCGCGGCGCCGACGAGCATGAGGCTCTGCGGGTTGGGAAGCAGGCCGGCGAGGTCGCGCGAGACCCACTGCGGCAGGTACTCGCTGACGAGTGCGCAGGCCCCGCCGCCCTTGAGCGGGAACGCGGCGTAGGTGAGGCCCGAGCCCCCGCCCTCGATCTCCACTGTGCCCGGATCAGCGGCGAGTGCCGTACGGGCCATTTCCGTCGCGTCCTCGAGCCGCGTGCCCTCGAGGTCCGTCATCAGCACGTGTCCGTCCTTGTTCAGGATGAGGTAGCGGTACGCCGTCGGCACGTCCTGCTGCCCGCAGACGCCGTCGCGTGCCAGGCCCTCCGCGACCTCGCGCGCATTGGCCGGCCCCCAGCTTGCCTCGTAGACGAAGCCCGCGTCGATCGCCGCGGAGAGCGCCATGAACGAGGCGAGCCACGCCGTGGCGACCGCCGCGAACGCGTAGGCGAAGTAGCGCGCGATGACGAAGGAGAGCGGCATGCCCCCGCGACCTCGCGCCCCGGTCCTCAGAGCTGCCACTTGTACCCCATCCCCCAGACGGTCGCGATCGGATCGGCGCCGGCCACGGAGAGTTTCCTCCGGGCGCGGCTGACCTGCATGGATATGGCCGCGTCGTCGGCGTCGCTCCCCCAGCCGAGCACCGCCTCGCGTATCTGCGCGCGGCTCATGACCTGCCCGGGGTGACGGGCGAGGTACTCGCAGATGGCGTACTCGGTGGGCGTGAGCGGCACGGCCTCTCCGCCCACGGCGAGGCCGCGCGCCCCGAGGTCGATCCGCACCTCCCCGAAGGAGAGGGCGTGCGAGCGCGGCCGGCGCTCACGGCGTAGATGGGCCGCGACCTTGGCGCGCAGCTCCGCGGCCCCGAAGGGCTTGCGGACGTAGTCGTCGGCGCCCAGGCCGTAGCCGGCCACGGCGTCCTCCTCGGCCACGCGCGCGGTCAGGAAGATGATGGGCCCGTCGAAGTCCGGGCGTATCTGCCGCACGAGCTCGAAGCCGTCGAGCCCCGGCATCATGACGTCGCAGAGCACGAGGTCGAAGCGCGAGAGGTCCATCCCCGGGACCGTCGTCGGGTCCGCTGCCTTGACGACCTCATGGCCGTCGCGGCCGAGGACGCGCGCGAGCGCATCGAGGATCGCCCGCTCGTCATCCACTGCCAGTATCCTCGCCATGTTCGACCTCCTGAAACTCCCGTTGCATTGTACTTGCGCCGCGCTCAGCGGTCTAGAGCCCCGCGCGCAGCCGCGGGCGCCTCGGCCGCATCGCACGCGCGGTAGCGCACGCCCGAGCCGCCGCGCGCCTCGATCTCGAGCCAGCCCTCGCCGTCCGACTCCCGCCCGAAGAAGATGAGCTGGAGCTCTCGGATATTGCCCCTGTCGTCCGCCGCGTCCACCAGGTAGACGTAGTTCGCCCCCGCCCCGGTGGCGTCGGCGTAGGAGCTCGCGTGGCTGCCGGGCTCGGGCGCGGGCGCCCACATGGCGATCTCGGGGTTGGGCAGCACGCGGTCGGCGATCGAGCGCTGCCCAACCCCCAGCCGGCGACGAGCAGGGCATTCCCGCCCAGGACGAGCGCTGCGGAGAGGAGGGCGAGCACGGCGGCGAGCGGCTTCCTACGCATCTGCCCTCCCGTCCTCGAAGCGGCAGAACCAGGCGATAAGGACGGCGGCGGTTGCCAGGGTGAGCACGAGGCCAGCGAGCGCAGTCGTGAGGAGAGGGCCCGCCGCGCGTGCGGCGTCGATGAAGGCCTCTACCCCGAGCGACCCCAGGCGCGCGGGCCAGGCGAGCGGCACCCAGCTCAGGGGCGTCGCCAGGGCACCGGTGAGCTCGCCGGTCATGAGGCCGTGTGCAAGTCCGCCCACTGAGAAGAACGCGAGGAGCACCCCCGCCGCGCCGGCGCCGATGGTGGCGTTGCGGCCGAAGCGCAGAGCCACGCCGAGCCCCAGCGCGTAGAGGGGCAGGCTGCCCAGCACGATGCCCGCCCAAGTGGCCGCAAGTGGAGCGGGCCCGAGCGGCAGGCGCCCGGCAACGGCGAGCACGGCCCCGAACACGCCGAGCGCCACGGCCAGCGCGCCCGCGCCGAGCGCCGCAAGGGCGAGCAGCTTCGCCGCGACGGCGCGCCCGCGCGAGGGGACTGCCGTGAGGTTGGCGAGGCGCCCGGCAGCGCGCTCCTCGTCCACGGCGAGCCCGCAGACGATGGCGGACATGAGCGGCATGAGGGCGCCGAGGAACTGGGCGTAGGCGTCTGCGCCCAGCGCCGGGTCCCATCGGGCTATGGAGAAGTACTCGCCGCAGGCAAGACCGGCTGCCAGGCCGCAGACGAGGTGCACTGCCGTGAGCGGGGAGCGCGCCAGGCGCAGGGCCTCGGAGAGCAGGGCCCGCGGGAGAGTCATGCGCGGCGTCGGGTCGGAGAGTCGTGTCATGGCCATCACCTCTCCTCGGAGCGTGCGAACCAGGCCGCGCCCGCCGCCGTGAGCGCGGCGAACGCGAGCGCGCAGACCGCAAGGCCCGCCAGTGTGAGCATGCCGTCCGCCGTGAGCGCCCCGCCGAGCGCCATGTCCGCCGCGAGTGGCTCGCCGCTCGGCAGCACGGGGATGAAGCTCGTGGGGATGACCATGCTCGCCGACGGCGGAAAGAGCTGCGGCAGCGGCATCAGCGACCAGGCGAACCCACCCACGAGCTGTGCGGCGAGCGGGCAGAAGATGCCCGCGAGCATGCCGAGCCGCGCCGTGAGGAAGAGCCCTGCGGGGATCATCCACGCCGCGGTCACCGTGTTGGTGAGCGCGCAGAGGAGCATCGTGAGCGTGCCCGCGGCCGTGAGGCCCTGCGAGGAGAACGCCGATCCCGCGAGGTAGATGCCGAAGACCACGAGGTTCGAGAGCGCGCAGAGCGCGAGGCACCAGAGCGCCTTGGCCCACCAGGCGCGCCTAAGCGGGAAGCCCAGGCCCAGAAGCCCCCGCATCCGCGTGCGCGCGTCCGCCCGCGCGACGCACGCCACCACGAGCGAGAGAGACACGGGCAGGAAGAGCGCGTACCAGTAGTTCCACGCGCTGAAGATCTGCACGCCCCGGTAGGGCATCGCGCCGAGCAGCGGCATCGGCAGCGCCATGAGCACGGCCAGGCGAACCGGTGCTGCGTGGCGCGACTTCAGGGCCTCGGCGCGCAGGCACGCGAGCAGGCCGCCTTTCTCGCCCGTCATGCCGCCACCTCCCCGCGCGCTCGACGCCCCTCCCGGCAGACGCTCATGAAGAGTTCCTCGAGGTCCTGCCCGGACCGAAGCGCATCTTCGTAGGCGAGGCGCCCCCCGTAGATGATGCCGATGGTGTCAGCCATCTGCTGCACCTCGGAGAGGATGTGGCTCGAGACGATCACCGTCGTACCCGCCGCCGCGAAGCCGCGGATCTGGTCGCGCAGCTCCTCGATGCCGATGGGGTCGAGGCCGTTGGTGGGCTCGTCGAGCACGAGCAGGCGTGGCCGGGCGATCAGCGCCAGCGCGAGCCCCAGGCGCTGCCGCATGCCCATCGAGAAGCGCCCGGCGCGCTTCTTCCCGGTGTCCGCGAGGTCCACGGCGGCGAGCACCTCATCTATGCGGCTCTCGGGAAGGCCCAGCAGCGTGGTGCGCACGCGCAGGTTCTCGCGCGCGGTGAGGTTGGGGTAGAGCGGCGCCTCCTCGATGAGGCTGCCGATTGCGTAGAGGTCCTCGCGGCGCCAGGCGTGCCCGGCAAAGAGGATCTCCCCGGCCGTCGGCCGCAGCATCCCGCAGATCATCTTGAGCGTTGTCGACTTGCCGGCGCCGTTGGGGCCGAGCAGCCCGTACACCTCGCCCTCGCGGATATGAAGGCTCACGTCGGCCACGGCATCCTGCGCCTGGTCGCCGCGGCCGAAGCGCTTGGTGAGCCCGCGCGTCTCGAGCATGTAACCCATGGGTTCGTCCTTTCTCTTCCGGGCGCGCGGGCCGAGTCGCCGTGCCCGCGCGCCTTACCTTTCGGGTTCACCATCCATGGTGGGGCGCGTTTCTAACGAAGCTGTAACGGCCGTTGGGCTCTTTTGGCGCCAGCCCTTCTCGACCCGTACGCCACTCATAGTATGTTTATCGCGATAATAAGGACGGAGGTGCCTGTGGCACGCAATAAGTACCCGGAGGAGGCGGTCGAGAAGATTCTCGACGTTGCCGAGCGGCTCCTCGTGTAGCGCGGCTACGAGCACACCACGATGATCTGAAGAGCAATACGCTAAACCGAAAAAGGTAATCGAAGCCGCGCCTGTGGACTTATCGAGGGTCGAGATTCCCGCCCCATCCATCGACACCCAGCAGAAGGTCGTCGACATCCTCGACCGCTTCGACTCCCGCACGGCATCGCTGACCGACTGCCTCCCCGCCGAGATCGAGGCACGGAATCAACAATACGAGTACTACCGCGACCGCCTGCTCGACTTCCGAAACTAAGTGAGAATAAGTTATCGGTACGCTTTTTTATAAAATGTAAAAAAGTACCCCCATAACTGATAAAATTGACACTGAAAAAAAGGGGTGCATCTTGCGTATATACCGACGTGAAAAGTATCTAAAGCGAATGCGTGGTTTCTACCACGATGACGGGATGATCAAGGTGATCACCGGTGTTCGCAGGTGCGGTAAATCCTGCCTCATGCAATCAATCGCAGACGAACTTGTGGAATCCGGTGTAGCGAGCGACCACATCATCTATATCGACCTTGACTCACGGGAGAACAGGAAGGTCAAGACGACCGATGAGCTCGAAAATCTAATTGACATGTCGACCCCAGCAGACACTGAGGGGACGAAGTACCTCTTCATCGATGAGATTCAGAACGTAGAGGAATTCGAGCTGCTCATCAACGGCTACCGGACAGATGGCGGTTGGTCCATCTTCATTACCGGTTCGAATTCATATCTGCTTTCTGGGCAGCTTGTTACAAAGCTGACGGGTCGCTATATCGAGTTCGAGGTGTTCCCACTCGACTTTGCGGAATATATCGATATGAAGCGTTTTCTCGGCAAGCCTGTCAATGACGTTCTCGTGGGAGAGTTTACCGAGTACCTGACCCTTGGAGGATTTCCCAAAGCGTTGGAGTATGAGGGCGAGGATGAAAAGCGCACCTATATCAAGAGTGTTATTCATGAGATCTTTGAAAAGGACGTCAAACATTCGAACAAGATTAAGAATGTCTCGGTTTTCGATGCCGTCCAGACGTATCTCATCAACAACTTTGGTGCGCCGACGAACCTGAAGAACCTCCTTGCGTACTTCAATGATGTCGAGAAGATTCCCATCAAGCGCGAAACGCTCAATCGGTATATCCAGATTCTTGTTGACGCGAAGATCCTTTATCGCTGCTCGAGGTTCGATCTCAAGTCTCGGCGATCGCTTATCCGCGAAGAGAAGTACTACCTGGCTGATCCCGGCTTCTATTTCGCCATGAACACGGATGCGAGGATTAACTACGGGCCGGCGTTGGAGAACGTGCTCTACCTCTATCTTGCATCGCGCGGGTACGAGCTTTCTGTGGGTCGTATTGGGAAGCTCGAGTGTGACTTCATCGCTCGTAGGCGCAATGCTTACGCCTACATCCAGGTCTCTATGTCGATTGCCGACAGAGGCGTCGAGGAGCGCGAGTACAGGCCGTTCGGCCACATCAGGGATGGGTATCCGCGCTACTTGTTCACGCTTGATCCTCTATTGCAGGAGAGGGATGGCGTCAGGCACCTTAACATGGCGTCGTTTATGCAAGATGGCGGTGATCTTATTTGAGCGGCGGCCAGATTCTTTTGCTCCCTAGTGCGCAAACAGTGCGGGCATCAAATGAGGACCATTGCCTCACGTAGAATCGGTAGATTGAGAACTTGTTTTGATGTTGACAGGCTTTTGACCAGTGGCTCCTATTGCTGAGTGGAAATAGCGGAAATAACAGCCTCCGGACCTTTTGGTTCGGAGGCTTTCTTTTTGCATATCTGCCTTAAACGATTCCTTGCCAAAGCCCCTTGAACATCGGGCGGAATCATCGAGCGTGTGCGTTTTCGTAGGCGCCCTTGATCTCTTCCGGCAAATCGTCGGGGATCAGCGCCTTCACTCTATCCTCGTTGCCATCCTGAATCGCCTGCTCGTAGTACCAGCATTTGAACTTCAACATGTCCAGCGCGCGGTTCATCTTCGCAATCTCCGACTCCATGTGGGCCTTTCGCTCCTCGAACATGGCCTTGCGCTTGGGATATGTCGATGGGCCTTCCGCACACCATTCCATGAACAGACGGATGTCCTTGATCTCCATCCCCGCTTTCTTCAGGCATTCGATGACTCGAAGCGCCTCGAGTTCCGTGTCGCCGAATCGACGAATGCCGGACGTCCGCTCCAGCCCCGGGAACAATCCCTGCTTGTCGTAATACCGCAGCGTTGAGGCGGGCAAGCCGAACATTTCCGCCACCTGTCCGATTGTGTACATGGCCCCTCCGAATAAATCTCGAATTCATTCCTTGACCTAAAGTCAGGTTTAGGTATTACCTTCATTCTCGTCAATATAAATCGGTAGCGCAAGGGGTGGTCCGTAATGGGCAAAACGGTTTTCGCCGGCGGCGTGAGCGGTGTGGGCGATATCGCCGGGCATCCCGCTCTGGAACAGGCGCGACGAATGGGCATGGAAATCTAGGCGGGCTACTTAGCCGCGCGGAGACGGATTCGTGTCCAGAACCATCGACAGGAGGAAATCGATCATGGCAATTAAACAGACGGCAGGCAGAGATGCCCTGGGGGACTTTGCCCCCAAATTCGCTCAGCTCAACGATGACGTGCTGTTTGGCGAGGTATGGAGCCGGGAGGACGAGCTCTCACTTCGAGACCGAAGCGTGGTGACGGTGGTGGCCCTGATGGCACAGGGGCTGACGGATTCTTCGTTCCAATACCATCTGATGTCCGCAAAGAACAATGGCGTGACCAGGGCTGAGATAGCGGAAATCCTTACGCACGCGGCGTTTTACGCGGGCTGGCCCAAGGCATGGGCGGCCTTCCGCATGGCGAAGGAGGTCTGGGCGGATGACAATGCCGCCGATGCAAGAACCAAGCATCAAAACGAGATGGCCTTTCCCATCGGTGCCCCCAACGACGCATTTGCGAAGTACTTTATCGGGCAAAGCTACCTCGCGCCCCTTTCCACCGAGCAGGTCGGCATTTACAACGTTACGTTTGAGCCCGGCTGCCGCAACAACTGGCACACCCATCACGCCAAAAGCGGTGGCGGACAGATCCTTGTCTGCGTGGCTGGTCGAGGGTTTTACCAGGAATGGGGCAAACCGGCACAGGAGCTGTGCCCCGGCGATGTAGTAAATATTCCCGCGGGCGTAAAGCACTGGCACGGTGCGGCGCCCGACAGCTGGTTCTCCCATCTCGCGGTGGAGGTTCCGGGCGAGGAGGCCTCCAACGAGTGGCTGGAGCCCGTGGACGACGAGGAATACCTCAATGTGACTAACAAGGAGGCTTAGGCATGGAGCAGTTGAAGCTGACGCAGGAGTGGGACAAGGTATTCCCCAAAAGCGACAAGGTTGAGCACAGCAAGGCGACCTTCCGCAACCGATACGGCATCACGCTGGCTGCCGACATGTACGTGCCTAAGAACGCGGAAGGCAAGCTGCCCGCCATCGCCGTCAGCGGTCCGTTTGGCGCGGTGAAGGAGCAGTCTTCCGGTCTGTACGCGCAGAAAATGGCGGAGCTGGGCTTTTTCACAATTGCCTTTGACCCGTCCTATACCGGTGAGAGCGGCGGTACGCCCCGCTATGTAGCATCTCCGGACATTAACACCGAGGACTTCTGCGCAGCGGTGGACTTCCTCTCGGTACAGGAAAACGTCGATCCAGAGCGCATCGGCATCATCGGTATCTGCGGTTGGGGCGGCATGGCAGTCAATGCAGCAGCCATCGACACCCGTATCAAAGCTACCGCGGCTATGACCATGTACGATATGACTCGCGTGACCGCAAACGGCTATTTTGACGCCGAGGATTCCGAGCAGGTACGCTTTGAAAAGCGGAAAGCGTTGAACGCGCAGCGCACCGAGGACTATAAAAACGGCAGCTATGCGCTGGCGGGCGGCGTGGTCGATCCGCTACCGGAGGATGCGCCGCAGTTTGTAGCGGACTATTACGCCTACTACAAGACTCCGCGAGGCTACCATCCCCGCAGCCTGAACTCCAACGGTGGCTGGAATGTGACGTCCTCGCTGTCCTTTTTGAATATGCCGATTTTGCAATATAGCAGCGAAATCCGCTCTGCGGTACTGCTGGTGCATGGCGAGAAGGCGCACTCCCGCTATTTCAGCGAAGCCGCGTACAGCAAGCTTACCGGGGACAACAAGGAATTGCTCATTATTCCTGGCGCCAGCCACACCGACCTTTACGATCAGATGGACATCATTCCGTTTGAAAAGCTGAAAGCATTCTTTGGGGAATATCTGAAATAAGGTGTGCCTCGATTCAATGCCAAGTCTCCAGCAACGATTCTTCTAAAGAGAGGGAGTAGCTGAAACGAGGCGATTGATTAACTCCATTCGTTTTGGTTACAAGAAAACATGCTGCGCGCCTGCAGCATGAAGGAGAGGGAATCCTATGAATATCGTTGTATTGAGTGGTAGCCCGCGCAAGGGCGCCAATACCGACACCATGGTCGAGGCGTTTGCCGAGACCGCGCGCGAGGGCGGCCATACGGTCGAGGTCGTCCGCGTTGCCAGCAAGAAGATTGCTGGTTGCTTGGGATGCCAGTACTGCTTTGCCCATGAGGGCACCTGTGTGCAGAAAGACGACATGGCCGACGTGATCGAGTCGCTGAAAGGCGCCGATATGGTTGTCTTCGCTTCGCCTATCTACTGGTTTGATATCACTGCGCAGGAGAAGGCCGCCATCGACCGCCTGTACGCCTTCGGTGCTACGGGCTTCCCGTTCACCAAGACGGCCCTTTTGCTCGATAGCCACAGCGAGGGCGTCTATGATGCGGCGATCGCTATGTACAAGTCAACTTGCGCATACTGCAAGTGGGAGGACCAGGGCATTGTCACCATCAGCGGTATGACCGAGCGCGACAGCATGGCATCGTCGCCCAAGTTGAAAGAGGTGCGAGAGCTCGCTCGCAAGCTCGCCTAAGGACAAGAAGAACGCATGGCAATCGGTGTTGGCGGAAAATGCTTGCTATCCTTACCAAGAGGAATGCTGATTGCCATGTGTTGATGCTTCCGCGGACAATTCCGGCGTGCTAAAACGCCTTCTCGTTCAAGAATTCCCTGAACGCGGGAATGCCAAAGCCAACGAGACCACGCCCGCGCTCTCCAATGACGCCGTCCTCCAGGAGGCGGCGTTTGTATTGGCTTGCGTAGTTGCTGGCGACGCCCATGCGTTTGGCTATCTCCGAGACCCTGCTGGGGCCAGAATCGGGCAGCATCGCCAACAAGAATTCGATGTCTTTGTCAGAAAGCTCCCGATAGGTCGTTTCGAGAGAAGCCCGATGTCATGCTTCTCGAGTTGCCTGAAGACGCCATTCATGTACGTGCGCCAGTTACCCTGAGTCTCCTGAGCATATGTCCAATCGATGCCGACTGGCCCAATCTGAACGCCGCTTATGCACGCGCGAGGCTGTGAGAGGCGGCTATCTGCCGCCTCTTTGGTTCGCTCGATAATATCTTCGAGCATGCCTGGCATGGCGGAGACATTTGCTGCGGTCCATGGTGGCCCCTTTGCAGGTTTTGCTAGTTTTTGCAACTTTTGCTAATTTTTGCAAGTTTTGCTAACGGTTTAACATGTCTTGTGCCGCGGGATTGCGGGAGTGAAAAACGGGAATTCCTATTATTCCGACTACGTTGCAGCGAGCGGGGCCCGGAGCGCGATGTTGCTGCGCTTCGGGCCCCGCTGCTTTGTAAAACCATGACGGTTTGGCTGCCGCTGTTTTAGTCAAACAGACTCGGCATGTCGTTTTCCTTCATGAGGGCACCGGCTGAGGGGAGGCTCTGCGCGGTGAACTTCTCGGCCGAGACGCCGGCGCCAAGGATTTCCTCGGTCGTGCCGACGGTGGTGACCGAGCGGCCCTTCTTGGCGGTAAAGGCCTGGACGCCCTGCGTGTTGGTGGTCGTCTTGGTCTTGAGCAGCGACGTGTTGAAGTTCATCAAACGATAGTCGCTCGAGACCAGCGCGATGTCGCGATCTTCCTTGAGTACCTGGGCATACAGCAGCTTGCTGCCACCGTAAATGGCGTTCTTGAGGCGCTTGCGGTTGGTCTTGGTGACGTATCCAGAAAGCGCGACGCGCACCACGCGGCCGTTCTCAAAGACAAACAGCACGTCGGCCTTGTAGTCCTCGGGGTCGATGACCCAGATGACGCTCTCGTCGGGTTCCATCTCGAGATCGGTCGGCAGGTACGAGCCCAGCTGTGCCGACTTGGTATCCTCAAACGCCGCGACTTTGCACTTATACACCTGGCTCTTGTTGGTAAACACGAGCAGCTCGTGCGTATTGGAGGACGGGAACTCGATAAAGGGTTTGTCGCCGTCCTTGTACTTGAGCGTGGTCGCCTTCTTGAGCACGCGGTCCGTCATCTTCTTAAGATAGCCATCGCGCGAGAGCATGATGGTAACCGGGTACTCCTCGACCTCGGGCTCCAGGCTTACCTCGATGACCTCGTGGGGCTCGATCCTGCCCGTGCGGCGCGGCATCACGTACTTCTTGTTGACCGCGGCCAGCTCGTCGCTGATGACCTTCTTGATGTTCTCCTCGCTGGAGAGGATCTCCTCAAGCTCGGCAATCTCGCCCTCAAGCTTGGCAATGTCCTTGGTGCGGTTGAGGATGTACTCCTCGTTGATGTTGCGGAGCTTAAGCTCGGCAACAAACTCGGCCTGGGTCTCGTCGATGTCGAAACCCTTCATAAGGTTGGGCACGACCTCGGCTTCGAGCTTGGTGCCGCGGATGATGGCGATGGCCTTGTCGATGTCGAGCAAGATCGCCTCGAGGCCGTGCAGCAGGTGCAGGCGCTCGGACTTTTTGCCCAGGTCAAAGTTAATGCGGCGACGCGTGGACTCAATACGCCACTTGACCCACTCGTGCAGAATCTGGCGCACGCCCATAACGCGAGGGTAACCATCGACCAGCACGTTGAAGTTGCACGAGAACGAATCCTGCAGCGTGGTCGAGCGATAGAGCTTGGCCATGAGCTTGTCGGGGTCGACGCCGCGCTTAAGGTCGATGGCGATGCGCAGACCCGAAAGGTCGGTCTCATCGCGGATGTCGGCGATCTCCTTGACCTTGCCCTCCTTGGAGAGCTTGACGATGCGCTCGATGATGACATCGGTCTTGGTGGTGTAGGGAATCTCGTACACCTCGATGATGCGCTCTTCGGGAATCCAGCGCCAGCGGGAGCGAATCTGGAAGCTGCCAAGGCCGGTCTCGATGATCTTCTCCATCTCCTCGCGACGGTAGATAATCTCGCCGCCGGTCGAGAAGTCGGGCATGGGCATGTACTCGAGCAGGTCGCAGTCGGGATCCTGCAGGTAGTGCATGGTGGCAGTACAGACCTCGTTGAGGTTGAAGCCGCAGATGTCGGATGCCATGGCGACGCCGATGCCCTTATTGGCCGAGACAAGGATGTTGGGAAACGTGGTGGGCAGCAGGCGCGGCTCCTTCATGGCGCCGTCGTAGCTGTCGACGAAGTCGACCGGATCCTTGTCGATGTCCTTGAAGATCTCGGCGCTGATGGGGGAGAGCTTGGCCTCGGTATAACGCGAGGCGGCGTAGCTCAGGTCGCCCGAATAGTACTTGCCAAAGTTGCCCTTCGACTCTACGAAGGGGGCAAGCAGCGCTTCGTTGCCCGTCGCCAGGCGCACCATCGTCTCGTAGATCGCGGCGTCGCCGTGCGGGTTGAGCTTCATGGTCTGACCCACGATGTTGGCGCTCTTCTGGCGCTCGCCCTTGAGCAGACCCATCTTGTACATGGTGTAGAGCAGCTTGCGGTGCGAGGGCTTAAAACCGTCGATCTCGGGGAACGCACGCGAGACGTTGACGCTCATGGCGTAGGGCATGTAGTTGACCTCGAGCGTCTGCGTGATCGGCTGGTCGGTGACCTCGGAGTGCAGGCCGATGACGTTTTCGGCGTTGACCTGCTTTTTCTTTGGCTGGTTCTTCGTCTTCTTCTTTGCCACGATTTCCTCTTGAACTTCTTATGGGCCGTCGTTATCGATTTGCTGCTATTGCAGGTCCAGCTGGTCCAGATATTCCTTGCCGTGCTCGGAGATATGGCGCTTGCGGCCTGCCTCGTCGTTGCCCAGCAACAGGTTGAACATGGTTTCCATCTTGGTGACGTCCTCGGGCTCCACCTTGATCAGACGACGCGTCTCGGGATTCATGGTGGTGAGCCACATCATGTCCGGGTCGTTCTCACCAAGACCCTTGGAGCGGTTGATGGAGCACTTTTGGTCGCCAATCTCCTTGATGATGCCGTTCTTCTCGAGCTCGGTGTAGGCAAAGTAGGTCTTCTCTTTGCAGTTGATCTCGTAGAGCGGCGATTCGGCGATATACACGTAACCCTCGTCGATAAGCGTGGGCACCAGGCGGTAGAGCATGGTGAGCACGAGCGTACGGATGTGATAACCGTCGACGTCGGCGTCCGTACAGATGATGACCTTGTTCCAGTTGAGGTTGTCCAGGTCAAAGGCACCAAGGTTCTTGATGCGCTTGTCCTTGATCTCCACACCGCAGCCCAGCACGCGCATAAGGTCCATGATGATGTCGGACTTAAAGATGCGCGGGTAGTCCTCTTTCAGGCAGTTGAGGATCTTACCGCGGACGGGCATAACGCCCTGGAACTCGGCATCGCGCGAGGTGCGAATGGCGCCTGCTGCCGAGTCGCCCTCTACGATGTAGATCTCGCGACGGTTCTTATCTTTGGAGCGGCAGTCGATGAACTTCTGCACGCGGTTGGCCATGTCGGTCTTCTGCTGCAGGTTGGTCTTGATGCTCTGGCGCGTCTTTTCGGCGTTCTCGCGCGAGCGCTTGTTGATGAGCACCTGCTCCATGATCTTGTTGGCAGCGTCTTTGTTCTCGATCAAGTAGGTCGAGAGGCGCTCCTTAAAGAAGGCCGTCATAGCCTGCTGGATAAAGCGGTTGTTGATGGCCTTCTTAGTCTGGTTTTCATAGGACGTCTGGGTGGAGAAGCAGTTGGTCACCAGCACCAGGCAGTCCTGGACGTCTTGCCACTTAATGCCGCTCTCGTTTTTGTTGTACTTGCCCTGTTGCTTGATGTAGGCATCGATGGCGCTGGTCAGAGCGCTGCGGGCGGCCTTCTCGGGCGAACCGCCGTTCTCGAGCCACGATGAGTTGTGGTAGTACTCCTGCATCATGAAGGTGCGCGAGAAGCACATGCACGCGGTAATCTTCACGTTGTAGTCGGGCAGGTCCTCGCGGTCGCGACCGCGACGGTCGGCCTCGATAAAGAAGGGCTCGGTAAGGTAGTCGGTACCGACCTTCTCGAGCACATAGTCCTCGATGCCCTTGGGATAGCAAAAATCCTCTTCGGAAAACTCACCATCGTCGCCCTCGATGCGCAGGCGGAAGGTCACGTTGGCGTTGACCACGGCCTGGCGGCGCATGGTCTCGCGATACCAGTCGTGGGGAATGCTGATCGAGGTAAAGACCTCAAGATCGGGGCGCCACTTGATGGTGGTGCCGGTGCGGTTCTCGTCGCTGGGCTCAATCTCGAGTGCCTTCTTCTTGGCGCCGACAACCTTGCCCTTCTTAAAGTGCAGGGAGTACTTGTTGCCATCGCGCCAAACCGTGACGTCCATGTACTCGGAGGCGTACTGGGTCGCGCACGAGCCCAGGCCGTTGGTACCGAGCGAGAAGTCGTAGTCGCCGCCCTGGTTGTTATTGTATTTGCCGCCGGCGTAGAGCTCGCAAAAGACGAGTTCCCAGTTAAAGCGCTTCTCGGAGGGGTTCCAGTCGAGCGGGCAGCCACGGCCGTTGTCCTCTACCTGAATGGAGCCATCGCGAAAGGCGGTAAGGGTGATGAGCTTGCCGTAGCCCTGGCGCGCCTCGTCAACGGCGTTGGACAGAATCTCGAAGGCGGCATGCGCGCAGCCATCGAGTCCGTCCGAGCCGAAGATGACGGCAGGGCGCAGGCGTACGCGCTCCTCGTCCTTGAGCTGGCGGATACTGTCGTTACCATAGTTTGCGGTGTTTTTTGCCATACTCGCTCTCTCGGTGCTCCTTTGCTGCGTTTTAGTCATATAGATAGTCAAGGTAGCATAGCCCAGCCCACAGACGATTCCAACCAACACGAAATCCATCGAACAATCGTTCGATTAGATAATGAATGCTTGGAATGCGGGAGGGACCTGTCCTGTCCTATCCAAACATCTGCGGCAGGTCGATGAAGACGGTTCGATCGCTTTCGCCAGCTTCGAAGCCCGAACGGGAGAAGAATCCATAGCGATGGCACTTGAGCCCCGTTGCCTCGACTTGGGCGATTTCCTCGTCGACCATTTTTTGCGTGATGGGGGATTTGCGGAACTTTGCTTCGTAGAATGCGTAGCCCTCGGGGTCTTGCGTTACCACGTCGAATTCGCCGCTCGTTTTGTTTGCGGGATCGTCGTACCAGTACTTGCCTATGGCGTCGAAAGCCGGTTCGATCTTGCCGGTCCTGTTCTGCCGCACGAGGTATTGACGGCAGATCTCCTCGAACATATGAGGAACGTAGTTTTCCTCGAAGTCTTGGGAGACGTGACGATCATAGAAGACTTCCGGGTCGAGCAGCTGACGCGCTGAGGCATTGCGGAAAACATAGCGATAGTAAAAGAGCGAAAGCGGATCCACTACAAAGTAACCAGACTTGCGCTTGTTCGTAGGGTCGTTGATGGGTGCACGCTTTTGGACGATTTCGAGTGACATGAGCTTGTCGAGCACGTCTGCCATGGCCGGACCGCTCGAGACGTGCGACTGTGCCAGCACGTCCCCCCAACGGGAGTAACCTTGTGCGAGAGCCCCGAAAACTTCGTTGGCGTTGGTCATCTTCGAGATCTCGGCGTTGAGATAGGACGGCACCTCGCTTTCTAAGCGGGCGCCAGGTTCCGTGACGAGCCCGATGATGTTGTCGCGTACGCTTTGGGATTGATCGATGAGGCGATTGTAAAAGGGGATGCCGCCAAAAACGCTATAGAGCCGCACCTTGTCCTCGGGCGAGAACGCGGGATAGAACTTCGCAGCGTCAAAGTAATCCATTGGCTTAAGCTCAAGCGCGAGATCAATTCGCCCGTAGAGGGGGCTTTCATGCTCGATGAGGGATTTCATAATCTCAACGTAGGAGCCGCACAGGACAATGTTTAAACGTGAGTTTTCCCTGTGAGCGTCGATTGAGGTCTGAAGAATGCTGTCTAAGCCTTTAACCGCATCTCTCAAGTAGGGGTATTCGTCGAGAACGAGGGTAATGTTCTTGTCTTTGGCTTGGGCAAACAGAAATTCGATGAGCTCGCGGATGCCTGCGAAGGCGAGCGGAGGAAAGCTCAGCGCTTCAGCAACAAGGACGGACAGACTCTCGAGGTTGTCTGCCTCGGAGGTTTGGCGGCACTCGTAATAGACCGTTGCGACGTCCGACAAATCGGTTAATGCCTGCTTGATGAGCTCACTTTTTCCGACGCGACGCCTTCCGTAAATGAGAACATTGCGTTGCTCGGGTGCTTTGAGCGTTTTCTTAATACGGGCGAGTTCACGCTCCCTGCCAATGAATTCCACTTACTCGGTTCCTTCCGACTCGGTTTTGTCCGAGTTAATTGTATCGCATGAATCAGTTTATGCTCGAGTTTACTCGGACAAAACCGAGTCGGTTCTGTCCGAGTAAGTTTGAAGGCGGCCGAATGCGTCTTGCTGCGTTTGCGGTTGGATACGTTGTCGAAAACGTGTCGTGCGGATTGTTGGATCGAATCGAACATTGGGACAGACGTCTCGTTTTATGGGCCGGGGGCGTGCATGTGCGAGTTCTTTTGGCCCATAAGGAACGCTGGTGGGTCGTTATTTGGGCCACGGGTCACTTCGCCGGCGCCGTGTTTCGTCATACGCTCATAGTGGAAGCCGATGCCACGGGACGACGAAGGCCTTGGGCAACGGATGAGGTGCAAGCGAAAGGAGCGGTGAGGATGATGAAACCCATGACGAAGAAGCTGCTGTTAGGAATTCCCACCGTGACGCTTTCGGCCGTGCTGGCGTGTACGGTGGCCGGCTGTGGCGGTAGTGCTCCGAGCGGCTCGGCTGGCAGTTCGGGCGGCAGCGCGCCTGTGCAGGAAAAGCCCAAGGCCTATGATTCGCAGACGGTCGAGGTAGCAGGCATTACCTATGAGTCGGTGGCTCACGGTACGTTCTATCGCGGCGATGCCAAGCTGCAGGACGGCTTTTACCTGCACATCAAGATCACCAACAACAACACAAAGAACAGGACGTTCAGTTCCTTTAACGTGCATGCTGCCCAGGGCGATCTTGAGGCAGGCGACCCGTTGTTTACTTCCGACAAGGCGGCCGTGCTCGACTACGTTGCAAGCGAGGCTCCCGATGAGCTGCACGAGGGCATCGACCTTTCCGAGAGGCCAGATATCGGCCCGGGCGAGACCGTTGAGTACGTGTATTTCTGGGCGCCCAAGACGGCGTACTACGGGCCCATCACTGTCGAGTTCGTAGACGCTTATGCCCCCGCCAAGAATCATGAGGCCATGCACTTTGACACCACGGGATGCGAGACCAAGGAGTTCAAGGCGGCCGGCGGCGTGGCCGATTCTGGCGAGAAGGCAGATTTAACGGGCATCGACTGCGCATCGTACAGCATCGAGGCCGCCGATGGGTACACGCTGGATTCGTCCGACGAAGAGCGCGAAAAGGCAGACTTCTTCCACGACGAGACTGGAGGACGCCTGAACATCAGCATCTTCCCGCGCTCGCCGGAGGAAGAGGTTGCAAGCCTAGAGCAGGTCTACGAAGGCAAGGAGACAACAACCGACCAGGTCGAGTGCAACGGCATAACGTGGCTGCGCTTTACCGGTCCCGACAACGGCCATACACTGTTTGCGACGGCTCCCGCAACGGGTGAAACCGTCCGCGTGTCGATCGGCTGGAAGATCGATTGGGATGCCGCCGTGCCCATGATGGAGGCTCTGAAGCTCAAGTAGCGCTGTGATTCTCACGTCAGGCGACTCAAGGCTGGCTCCGAGTTATCGGGGCCAGCCCCTTTTGATGTTCGATGAGCCGAGTCGGCGTCTCTCGCAAAGGTAACTGAGAGCTAGTGAGGCTTATCAGAATTGACCTCATCGGCGGTGTCGTTTTCGAGCGCCGTGCGGCGGGCGCTGTAGGCGACAAGGCCGGCGCCGGCTGCGGCGAGTGCTGCTGCGGCTGCTGTCAGGGGGACGTTGCTGTCGCCCGTGCCCGCAAGCGCGCCCGCTTTTCCGGGGCGCTTGTTATTGCCGTGATCCTTGCCGCTGCCAGAGCCACTGCCGCTACCGGAGCTGCTTCCGCCGGAGCCACCTCCACTCGTGCCGCCATCGCCGTCGACCGTCATCGGGGCGTCGTGAAGTCCTGTCGTATCCGCGTTGTCGCATACGCCGACCTGAACTTCTGAGCGTTCGCATGCCGCGTCGGGCACATGAAGCTCGTGCAGTACGGCACCCAGCGCCGAGTTTGCGCCCGGTCGAATTTCCTCGAGCGTTACGGGATCGAGCGCCACCAGATTACGCGCCTTCGCATATAGCGTTACGCGTTTGCCCACCTCGTCGCTCCAACTCTCGGGGATGGCGAAGCTCATGCGGAACTGTGCCGTGCAACCCGGTGCCAGCACGGCGTTGCCGCTGTCGGCTACCAGCGGGTGCGTTGCAAAACGTGCGCCCAGCGTCTCGAGCGCGTACTTCACGTGTGCCATGTCGTTGGCCGAAGCATCCTCGGCAAGCTCCGGATCGTAGATCGAAGCCATGCGTGCGTTTGCTCCGAACCCGATGGATGCGCTGGAGAACGGCTGGCTGGAGCCCTCTCGGTACAGATCGATCGTGCCGGCGGTCAGCAAGGTGTTACCGTCGTTTCGCACCGTGACCATGAAGGATTCGCCTGCTGCTCCGGGCACCACCGCGCCCGAGGTAGCGACCGCGCCCGTCGGAGTGGCACACGCCACCAAGGGCACTTCGATGCCGTGTAGTTCTGCCTCGCTCTTCTCCGCGCTCACAATGTGCGTGGCGAGCGCGGAGAGCATGCTCCCCGACGTCAAAAATGTCGTTATCTGATCGACGGGATGGTCCAGCTCGCACATCACGAACGGCTCCGTAAACAGATCGCCTGACAAGGTGCTGGCGAAGATGCGGAAGTGCTTGCCCATCACTGCAACTGGGTTGCCTTCTTCGTCGTAGGTCTGTCCCACCTTGCCATCGGTGTTCTCTACATAGAGCGCGCACCTGCCGTTGTTGCTTACGCTAAACGATGCCGGGCCACAGCCTGCGGCACCCACGGGCTGCGTTGCAAACGCCGATGCGCCTCGCGTCCAAGTAATATGCTGCAGTTGCTCGTTGACGGTTGCCAAAAAGCCCGAATGTTGTGGCCACGGTACCGCACGGGGTACCGTGGCGTCTGGTGGCATAACGCCCCAGCCCGCAATGGACTGGCCGATCACGGCGTACGATGCGCAGCCGCAACCGTCTGCGGTCTCGTACGCAACGGGCACCACCATTTTGCCGTTGATATTCTCGGGCCCGCCCAGCTCGATGCTCGACGGTGCCTGCGGAAAGCGGAGGACCTGACGGAACGTGAGGCTGTCGCCCGAAACGTCCGACCACAGGGTAAAGCACTCGAGCGCGACCTCTGCCTCGGTGCCCAACGCCTTTTCTGCCGTGGTTCCGCGGCGGTGGAGATAGGCGCCCGACAGACGCCCGTCGACAAGCGTCTTGCCCACCGTGATGCGTGGACACTGCAGACAATGGTAACCGTCCTCCTGCAGGCGGCCGCGCGAGATGCTGCGCCACGACGTGTGCGATACCACGCGAACTTCGCTATTGCTTATGCGCAGGCGCACAACGGACAGTATGCCGGCTGTGCTTGCCGTATCGAAAAGGGTGCTGTCGCCGTCGGGGCGCTCGCCCGAGACCAACAGCACGTAGGCGCCCTGGTTTCCTCTTCCGTCCGTATATTCCACTACGTCGAAGTCGTAATCGTATATGCCGTCGCGCTCCACGTCTTCCTCGCCAAACCCAAGGGGAAAGTCCACAGGCGTGGGAGCGGACCACGTTCCGTTTGCCTTTGTGTGTACCACCAGGCGCGAGCGACCATTGTCGCCGTAGCGCACCGAGGCGATACGGAACAGGCATTCCACGCCGGCAATCATTGCCAGCTTCATGTGGGCTTCGCTGAGCACGCCAGCAAACAGCACGTTGTCGCTCGAGGGTTTTACGCCGCCACGCTCGTCCTCCGACACGCCGGCAGAATTGGCGTTCGGGTCGGCAACGGTGTTCGTTGCCTGACCGATGTAGGTGTACTCATACATCGGCGCGGCGTTTTCGTCGTTCTCCATCAGCACGTGGACGAAATGCTCAATCTGTCCCGTGTCGTCGCTTTCTGCATCCGCCTCGAGCTCAATGCGCGTGACCGCCCGCTCCCAATCGCGCACGACAGGCGCGGCGTTTACGGCAGTGGCCTTAACCTCGGCGCGTGCGAGCAGTTCGGCGTTGGTGACGATGGTGGCCGATGCGATAAATTGCGGCACGCCGCCCGCCTCAATGTTGCCGGCCGAGCCGAAGCAGGCATCCAGCGTATAAGGCGTATCTCCACCCAATGCGAGCTCAGAGCGCTGGAGCACATACTGGTCGCCATTGTTCACCGACATATTCCACGAATCGATGAGCGTGGGCCACGACCCCGACCAAGCCTTGGTGGTCCACTTGAACATTACGAATTGGAGTATCACATCGACATCGACGTCTGCACCTACGCGCAGTCGCGGAAGCTGGTGTCCATCTGCCTTCTCGTACCCAATGAACAGCGTGAGGGATGCGGCGCCGCGCACGGCAGACGAAGCGACGCCTGCAACGCCGGCGCCAAAGGTGACGGCAAGCCCGATCTGGATGGTGAACGAGCCCGACGTGTTTGAATAGTCGAGCGAAATGTTTTTAAAAGGCTCTGTTAGACCAGGATTGACATTCCGCCCCGTCATCTTCTTGCGATTGCACAATGGTCGCCCCTTGTCGAATCTGAATCCGGCAAGGGGCGATGCGCCCGAGACCGGACGAGTTGCTCGCCTGGCCCTGCCGTTTCATGCCGACCTGCCGGCTAACTCGCCGTCTCCTCGTCGGGCGCCGGCGTCTTGACCCTCATCTCGAACGGCATCCCGCCCTCTCGGACGAGCGCCCTGAGGAACGCGTTGACGGCGGTGGACATGGACAGGCCGAGCTCGTCCAGGATGGCCGTGGCCTCCCTCTTGACCTCCGGGTCGATGCGGATCGTCGTGGCCGGTATGTTCGACGGCATGGCCTCACCCCTCCTCGTGTATCGCGGTGCGACCATTCTACCGCCTCTATGCGGCGGGCGCGGCCCAGTAGTCCATGTAGGGCGGCTCCACGTTGAACATGTCGCGGACGCGGCTCCTGCAGACGCCGTGCGCGAGCTGCCGCGCGACCGTGCGCCCGGCCGCGCCGGAATCGGTCGCCATGAAGGTCCGGCACCACCTGAACCAGGCGAGGTAGGCGTCGAGGTGCTTCGTCGACACGCCCCTGAACGGCTCCATGAAGGCGCCGAGGAGCGAGTGGACGGTGTTGACCCGGTTGATGGTCCCCCCGGAGCGGTCCTTGGGGTCGTAGGCCGCGTGCGCGGCGACCTCGAGCTCGGCGAGGACGCCGACGTAGGCGGCCGCCCTGTCGGTCGCGACGACCGAGCCGGCCGCGATGCGGCCCCTCAGCGCGTCCATGGCGCGCTCCCTCGAAAGGGCGCCCCGCCCCGTGACCTCGAGGAACGTCTCGTTCGAGTCGTTCACTCCGGTCATGACGCAGATCCGCTCGCGCGACAGCCCGCGTCTGTGCACCTGCTTGCCGCGGTGCCGGGAGGGGCGCGGCATCGTGAACGACCCCTTCGCGTGGTTGCCCTTGAACGACTCGGGGAAATAGGTCTCGTCGAGCTCGCAGCCGCAGCCCCGCTCGACCCTGAACGAGGGGGAGTAGGCCGAGAGGCACTCGATCAGCCTGTGGCGCATGGTGTAGGCGGTCTTGAGGCAGACGCGGCAGCGCCTCGCGCATTCGCGCAGGGGCAGCATGAGCACGAAGCACTCGGCGTAGGCCATCCAGGTCTCCTTCGGGAGCTTGCTCGTCCCCAGGATGCGCTCGCTGCCCATGCCGAAGGTCCTGCCGCAGCCCCGGCAGAGGTAGCGCTGCTCGCCGTTCTTCGATTTGCCCTTCTTCACGACCGCGGCGGACCCGCAGCGCGGGCAGCGTTCGATTTCGTAGGCGGAGCCGGCCGCGTCGTCGAACGCCGCCGCGCGGATCACGTCCCTGACGGACTCGATAGCGCGGCGGCGCTCGGTCTTGCTGAGGTTCGCCATGCCCTTCTTGAAGTTGAGGACCAGGTCTTCGGCGTTCATGCTGCCCCCATCATCGCGGTCTACGGGGTCAACGATATGGCGCCGTGGGGACACATGTATGTCAATCCTGGTCTAACAGAGCCTTTTAAAAAACGCCGCGCCGCTGCCGTGCGTGTGGGCACCCACGGCGAGCGCCAGTTTTGCCAGCACCCAGGGGTTGACGTTTAGGAAAAATGGCACCGGTCCTAGCGTAAACTGCTCGGTCCAATTGAGGTCGGTTCTTACCTGGAAGAGGGCCTTAATATTGCCGTATGCGGGGTCGTTGTTGTTACCCCAGGTTTTGCCCACCCAATCGTAGGCGAGCGAGCCGTACAGCTGTGTGGCGATATCCATCGTGAACAGCGGCGTGCAATGGTGGCGAAGGAGCTTGGTGTTTCTTGGATCGGTGCCCGAACCGGCACTCATCCTCTTGTACTGATTCCACTTCCCCTCCATCTCGTCGAGGTAGCGGTTTGCCTGCTTGGCGCCCGACTCGCGCGGCGATTTCTTCCAGTATTCCGGATCAGGGTTGCCCGAATCGTTCATATAGCTAGCTGGTTTGTACCCTCCGCCAAACAGCACGTATCCAGCAAACGAGAAATCGAACAGAATGGGAAATGTGGGCATCCAGCACGTGAACTTATTGCCGCCGATACCGGGAAACGCCGCGGGGAAATCAAACGGAGTGATCTCTTGGTCCATGGTGGTGGGAATGATGGTGGTCGAGCCCGATTCCGCCTTTGCGGCCGGCGCGGTGACAACGGCCATAGGGGATGAGAGCGTGTAGGTTTTGCCCTGGTAGTCGAGCATAAAGCGCAGCTTGCACCCTTCCTCCAGAAGGCCCGAAGCTGCATCGAGGAACGTGTCTTCAAGCGTGAACGTCGCCAGATTATCCGCGCCCGATGCGCTGGCCTTGATCTGGCCGATCTGCGTGACGGTTTCGGTTGAGCTGCCCGCAGCGGGCATCACTTTATTGATATGCAACGTTGCCTGCCCGCCCTGCGGCAGATGAGCCTGCACGGTAAAAGCGTGCGTGTCGGGCTGGTCGTTTGCTGCTTCGTCCGCTGGCATTGCCATAAACGTGGCGTCGGCGTACTGGATGTCCCATTCGTCGAACGTGAGCTGTCGAAAGTACGGCTCGCCATCGGAGAGCGGACGTGTGGGTGCGGTAATAGCGGTGCCGCCCTGGATACGCGCAAGGGGAATCTCGACATCGCGGTAGCCTGCCATGCTAATGGAGATGCCGCCGTTAAAGTCGTACGCGTCGAGAAGCGTTGCCTCGTCCACGTAGCCTTCTGAAAGAGGGGCGACCTCAAAGATGGCCGTGCCTTCGTCATCGGTCGTGGCGGTGAGCTGCTTGCCTGCGGCATAGCGCGATATGAGCGTGACCTGGGCACCCGTGATGGGCGTATTCTTGTTGGCGACGTCGACCACGACCACACCAAACATGGTGCGCGAGAGCACCAAGACCTTGAAGAGATCATCTTCGTCGGCGTATGCCTCGGCGGGGGCGAACGGCAATATGAAGGCGTTTGCGCTTCCCGGCACGCGCAGCAACATAATGCTCGCCAGCGAGGACGCTCCGGCAACAAGTAACGAACGGCGATCAAGCATCTTTGGCTCCCATCCCGCAGGTATCGGTGGAAATAATCCAATTTTGCGAGAAGGCATCCTGTCACGGTAGTGCCGTCCGAGGGCCAAAATGTCCAATTTGAGCGAGCGAAGCGCCGGGGCTCCGGGGCGCACGTGCCGCGCTAGGCAGTCTGGCCGCTAACGCAGCATATGCGCGACCAGTTCGGTGCGCGTGCCGATGCCAAGCTTTGCATACACGTTGGACAGTCGATTTTTAACGGTACCTGGCGACACGCCCATGTGGCGTGCGATTTCGGCGTTGGTCCATCCGCGGCAGGCGAGCATGGCCATGGTGAACTCCGTGGTCGTTAAATCGTCGGCAACGTCCTCGCCCGAATCGGGGTTGTGGATGCGCCGCCAGCCGTAGCTGAATCGATACGTAATCTCGATGATACGTGCGAAATCGTCAGGGTATTGCGATTTTAGGCATGCCTCGATGAGCCCCTGCAAAAGGCCGTGGTGCTCGCCAATGAGCTCGATAAGGCCGTCGGGGCGCGCAATGTTCCAAGCGGCTCCGAAGTGCGTTTTTGCGGCGTCGACGTCTTTGAGACTCATGCATGCCATGGAAGCTGCCAGGTGCAGGAACAGTTCCGAGATCGGATAGCTCCCCTGTTTCATGATCAGGGCGTTTTCCGCCATGCCCAGACTGCGGCCATATTCGCCGCGCAGGTACAGGGCATGCGCCATCACGTAACTGGCGAACAGGCGCAGGCCTTCGGGCAGATGCGCCGCAAGCGGATAAAACTCTTCGGCAGAATACGGGGAAGACAAGTGCAGCAGGACGCTTGCGGCCGAGGCGAACAGGATATGCGTGGCGTGGACGGCGGGTGATTCCTCGTCAGTTGGCGTATCGAGGATGCCCGCAAGACAACGGCGGGCGTCGGCGATACGGTTGAGCGACAGGCTGGCGTATCCGCAGATAAAGCATGCGGAATAGCGCAGTGCGGAATCGGTGGCGTCAAGATAGGGGCGCGCCGTCTTGGCAGCGAGGGCGGCCTGTCCGCGAAAGTACAGCGCTTCTGCCGTGGCGATGGTGCGTGAATCGGGGTCGGAAATGCCTGCAACCGCAGCGTCAATCTGCCCCGGCACAAAGGCAGTGCACATCAACGGCATGGGAACGCATGGGTAGCCATCGCAGTCCATCTTCCATCTCCCAACAGCTGGCAACAATAGCAGCAATTGTACTCCTGTTGCTCGGGACCCCTTTCGTTTTACTGCTCGGTTGACGCTGCGGATCGTTTTGGAAGGCTTACGAGCATGGTGGTCCCGTTCTCGGAACTTGTTTCGACCTCTACTGTGCCACCGTGAAGAGCTGCAATCTCCCAAACGAGCGCTAGTCCGAGTCCTGCGCCGCCGTATGCCCTGCTGCGGGATTTGTCTAGACGAAAGAACGGTTGGAAGATGCTCTCACGGTACTGCTTGGGTATTCCCGGGCCCTGGTCCTCGACTCGCAGGAACACGTGGCTGTCGTTGTCGCAGATGGAGACGGTAACGCTCGAGTCGGTGCGGCTATAGCGGATAGCGTTTTCGGCCAGGTTAAACACCAGCCGATAGAGGAGCGTGTCGCTCCCGATTACTAAAGCGTCTCCAGCACAATTGAGGGCTATGCCCTTATTTTCGGCAAGTGGCGCAAGGTCGGTGAGGACCTCTTCGGATAAAGGACCAAGTTCCACATCGTCCTCGCAAGGGACGCTGCGGAGCTCACTCATCTCGAGCAATACCTTGGCCATTCGAGACATGCGCTCGGTTTGTTCTTGTAGCAGGCCGAGCAGCTCGGCTGTTTCGGGTTGCAAACCGGAGTGCTCGGAGATGAATAGTTCAATCTGTGCTTGCATAAGGGCGAGCGGGGTGCGCAGCTCGTGTGCGGCGTTGCCGGTAAACTGACGCTGTGCAGAGAACCCTTCGCCAAGACGGGCGATCATGTCGTTGAAAGAGGCGCTGCATCGTTGTAGCTCGGTGGGCACATCTTCACTGAGTCTGATTTCGCTTAGGTTGTCAGGCTGCACGCGCTCAACCTGGGCTGCAAAAGCCCGTAGCGGTTTGAGTGCACGGCCGCTCACAAAGTATGCCAGCACGCCGCCAAGGAGTGTGACTCCAGCCGTGATGTACCAAGCTGTCGTGCCAAAGGATTCCTGTGCGTCGTTTACGACGATCGTGACCTTGTCATCGGGGGCCGCTTTCGTTGGGTCGAACACCTGGGGCGAATCCGCGCCGGCAGCGTTAAAGGCCGAGATGTCACTGCCGATGGCATCCATATAGCGCATGCCCGTATAGCCGACCAGGCAGTTCGTCAGCACGCACGCCGCACACGTCAGCAGCGCCGTCATGATCGTTATGCGCCATTGCAGCGAAAGCCTTTTCATTCGCCATCCTCCATAACGTAGCCCTCTCCAATCCGATTGCGAATCGGGTCGTATCCCAAAGCGCTGCGTAGCTTTTTGCGGAGCGACGAGATGTGAACGCGGGTTGCGTTGCTAAAACAGTTCACGGTGCTATCCCAAACGTGCTCGATAAGTTCCTCTTGGCTTACCGGTCGCCCCTGATTAAGCATCAGGTATTCCAAGATTCCCGTTTCCTTGCGTGTAAGAGATAAGGCCTCGCTGCCCACGGAAGCGATGCGCGCCTTGGTGTCAAAGCTGAGTTTTCCGCAGGTTAATACTATGTCGCTTTGTGCGAAGCGCCTGAGGGTAAGGCTGCGGATCCTTGCTGCAAGTTCGTCCAGATGAAACGGCTTGGTGAGGTAATCGTTGGCGCCGGCATCGAGTCCGTCGACTTTATCGGATACTTCGCCACGCGCGGACAGAATCAGTACCTTGGTCTCGCAATCGGTTTTCCTAAGTTCCCTGAGCACGGTCATGCCGTCGACATGGGGAAGATTGAGGTCGAGTACCACGAGGTCAAAGGCTTCGATGCCCAGCAGGTCGAGCGCCTCCTGTCCATCGTGACAGCAGTCGACGCTGTACGCCAAGTTTCGCAAACTGCGCGCGATTGCATCGCACAGTGCTCGCTCGTCTTCGACGATCAAAATACGCATAACAGTCTCCTTGCACATTCCAAATCGCGCTTAACACGGATTTTATAGTCGATATGGTCCAATGGTCGCGTAACGAAAGGAGTGGTCGAGTTGTTCAAAGCGGTAAAACCCATGGTACAGGTCGCTTTGTTGATCGTCGGAATTGCCATGGTGTGCTTTGGTGTTATGCGTGGCGAGGCGGATGCCGTGCTGGCCAAAGCGATTAGGCTGTGCTTGGAGTGTATCGGAATTGGATAAAAGAGAAAACACTGCGTCGCATGTTTTGGCCCGATTTCGCGGATTCATTCAGGCGGCGGCGACGCTGGTCACCAATATTCACCTGCCAAACTTTGCCAAAGGAAGCATCTATCAGGGCGCGGGAAAAACAGTCTGCGTACCTGGACTTAACTGCTATTCGTGCCCCGCGGCATCGGGTGCGTGCCCCATCGGGTCGTTCCAGTCGGTGGTAGGTTCATCCAAGTTCAACTTTTCTTACTATGTTACCGGTACGCTCATTTTGCTCGGCGTGCTGCTGGGACGCTTTGTATGCGGCTTTCTGTGCCCGTTTGGCTGGCTGCAGGAGCTGCTTCATAAGATTCCCGGAAAAAAGTTCTCCACGAAAAAGCTTAAGCCGCTCACGTACATCAAGTACGTCGTGCTGCTGTTTGCCGTGGTGCTGCTGCCCGTCTTGATGGTTAACGACGTGGGCATGGGCGACCCATTCTTTTGCAAGTACATCTGTCCACAGGGTGTGCTCGAGGGCGCCATTCCGCTGGCCATTGCCAACGCCGGCATTCGATCTGCGCTGGGGCAGCTCTTTACCTGGAAACTTGCCGTTCTCATTGCCGTGGTAGTGCTGAGCGTTTTGTTCTACCGCCCCTTTTGCAAATGGATTTGTCCACTCGGCGCATTCTATGCGCTCATGAATAAGGTGTCCCTATTGGGGATCCGGGTCGATGCATGCAAATGCGTCTCGTGCGGCAAGTGCTCAAAGGTTTGTCAGATGGACGTTGATGTGGTCCACGCGCCCAATCATGCCGAATGCATCCGGTGCGGAAAGTGCATCGGGGCCTGTCCCGTCGATGCCATCAGCTATCGCTATGGCCTGGATGTGTCGGCGGAAAAGCTCCCCTTGACCGCCGATAAAAAGTAAACAAGCTTCGACAAAACGGAGGAATGACTATGAAGCTTTCTAAGATTGCGGCCCTGTTTATGGTGCCGGTATTGGCCTTGTGCCTTGTGGCATGTTCGGCGCCCGGTGGCAATGCGAGCGAATCTGCGGGCTCCGATCCTAAGATTGCAGAACTCACTGCGCAGAAGCCGGCCAATGCCGACGAGGCCGCCGAGCTGTATGCGAAGCTCATGCAGAAGGAGAACGAGATCTTTTCGAGTGATAACGCGCTGTGGGAAAAGGTATTCAATGCGGCAAATAAAGACTCGGCAATGATTGAGGACGGCAGCAATTACGGCGATTTCCTGCTCAAGACCATCGACGGCGCCAAGGATGAGTTCATGGCGGATGAGCTTAAGACACTCAAGGCCGGTGCACAGCAGATCAAGGAGATCGAGGACAAGCTCGAGAGCTTGGAGAAGGAGTTCCCCGGCTGTGGAAGCACGCCGAGCGCAGGCGAGAGCGTCGACGCTTCGACCGCTGGCATGACGGCTGGTGCCAATGCTTCGAGCGAGGCGACGAAGTTCCCCAGCTTTACGGGCAAAGACCTGGATGGCAACGACGTGAGCAGCGACGAGCTGTTCTCTAAGAACAAGGTCACCGTCATGAACTTCTGGTTCACCACTTGCAAGCCGTGCGTGGGCGAGCTGGGCGATCTGGAGCAGCTGAACAAAATGCTTGCCGAGAAGGGCGGTCAGGTCGTGGGCGTCAATTCCTTTACGCTCGATGGCAACAAGGGCGAGATTGCAGATGCCAAGGACGTACTGAGCAAGAAGGGCGTGACATATAAGAACATCTGGTTCAAGTCGGATAGCGAGGCCGGTAAGTTTACGTCAAATTTGTTCTCGTTCCCGACAACGTATGTCATCGATCAGAATGGCAACATCGTAGGGGAGCCCATCGTGGGCGCCATCAGCTCCGCTGAGCAGCGCGCAGCGCTCGACAAGCTTATCGACCAGGCGATTGCGAATAGCGAGCAGTAGAAAACGCGTAAAGCATGGCGATGATCGTGCACCGCTGTGCGAAGTAGTCCGCTACCTTCCAAGATAAGCTCCACCATATAGAGGTCCCGCTCGGGACCTCTTCTTTTGGGCGCCGTCCCGTTCGTTTTTTGGCGCGGTTTGTTACATTCCTCACTGGCGTCGGCAAAAAATGGGGATAGAGTAGGACAAACGCGTCGAATACGAACGGCGGAGGAGAGCGGGCAGGGTGCCTGCGCAGGAGAGGTTGCCGTCCATGCTGGAGCTCAAAGGTATTTGCAAAAGGTACGTCACGCAGTCGTTTACGCAGGTGGCGCTCGACAGCGTGAGCCTGTCTTTTCGCGATAACGAGTTCGTGGCCATTCTGGGTCCCTCGGGCTCGGGTAAAACCACGATGCTCAACGTTATCGGTGGGCTCGATCATTTCGATTCCGGCGACCTGCTGATCGACGGCATCTCGACCAAGGACTTTCACAATCGCGATTGGGATGCCTATCGCAACAACCGCATCGGCTTTGTGTTCCAGAGCTATAACCTCATTCCGCATCAGACCATTTTGGAAAACGTGGAGCTGGCGCTCACGCTCACGGGCGTGGGACATGCCGAACGCCGCCAGCGTGCGCGCGAGGCGTTGGAGAAAGTCGGCCTGGGCGAGCATGTTAACAAGCGCCCGAGCCAGCTTTCGGGTGGACAGATGCAGCGCGTGGCGATTGCCCGTGCCCTGATCAACGACCCCGAGATCGTGCTGGCAGACGAGCCGACCGGCGCCTTGGATTCTACAACGTCCGTGCAGGTCATGGACTTGCTCAAGGATGTTGCACGCGACCGCCTGGTCATCATGGTCACGCACAATCCCGAGTTGGCATACCAATACGCCACGCGCATCGTTAACCTGGCGGATGGCAAGATCACCGACGATTCCGATCCTTTCGATGTCGCTGACGCCACGCGCCGCGAGGCCAAGCCTACGCGCAAAACCTCGATGAGCTTCGTGACGGCGCTGGGGCTTTCTGCCCGAAACCTTATGACCAAAAAAGGCCGTACGGCCATGACGGCCTTTGCGGGGTCGATTGGCATTATCGGTATCGCGGCGATCTTGGCGCTCTCCAATGGCGTGAACAACTACATCAAAAAGGTCGAGGAGGATACGCTCTCGAGTTACCCGCTTACGATCTCCAAGCAGGACTACGACCTGTCGTCCATGATGGGTGGGCAGGGGGCTACCGATGAGGAGGCATCCAAGGGCGAGGGCTCGTCCGATGACGCCATCGGTGGCAAGGCTAAGGGGGCCGATAAGATTCCCGTGGTCACAGCCGTAAAGGATATGTTCGCAAGTGTTAAATCTAACGATATGACGAGCTTTAAGGCATGGCTTGACGGCGGCGGCGACGGCATCGATAAAGAAGTCAACGCTATCCAGTACGGCTACGGCGTGACGCCGGTTGTCTATCGTGCGGGCAAGGGCGACGAGAAGCCCGTCCGGCTTGTTCCCAACGCTATGACCGAGGCCATGAGCGGAGGCGCAAGTTCGGCGGCAACGGTGAGCATGGAATCCATGGGAACCTCGGTCTTTAACGAGATGATCGATGACCAGAGCCTGCTCGACAGCCAGTACGATGTCGTGGCGGGGCATTGGCCTACGTCTGCTAACGAAGCCGTGATGGTGCTTTCGAGCCGCGGTACGGTGGGCGACTATACGCTCTACAGCATCGGTGCGCTGGATATCGATGAGCTCAACGACCTGGTTAACAGTGCTATGACGGCCGACGGTGGGGTCAAAGCACCCGAGACCGGTACCGACTTTACCTACGATGATGCTCTGTCCACGACGTTTAAGGTGCTGTCGCCGGCCGATGCCTATCGCAAAAACGAAGAGACCGGCATGTGGACCGACATGTCTGACGACGCCGACTTTATGGCTGCCAAGGTTGCCGACGGTATTGACGTACACATTGTGGGCGTGGTGCGACCTAACGAGACGGCCAATGCGAGTGCGTTGTCTCCGGGCATTGCCTATACGCATGCGCTGACTCGCCAGCTTATGGAGCGCGCCGCCGATTCGCAGATTGTGCAGGAGCAACTCGACCACCCCGAGACGGATGTCTTTACGGGCAAAACCTTCGACGAACTGCAAGGCGAGGCCAAGCAAGGCGTGGATCTGGGCAGCATGTTCAGTGTGGACGAGGCGGCGCTCAAGAGCGCGTTCTCGTTCGATACGTCTGTGCTCTCGGGTGCGGCCGGCGGTATGGACCTTTCTGGCATCGATCTGTCGGGGCTGGACATTGACCTTTCGGGCGTTGGCAAGGACATCGACTTCAGCGACATCATGGCAAAAGCGCCAACCCCAGATTTCTCGGGTATCTTTGACGGTCTGGAACTCACGCCCGAGCAAATGCAGCAGGTGGGAACACTAGCCAACCAGCTGTTTGAGGGCTTTTTGCAGTCTGATCAGTTTAAGGCGCTGTCGCCCGAAGATCTTAAGGACGCGTCAAAGCTCTCTGCCGCATTCTCGACGTATCTTGAGAATGATGCCGCAGCCCAGCAATGCCTAGCTCAGCTCAAGGCCCTCGGCGGCGATGCCCCAGCAGAGCGTCTCCAGCAGGCGATGACCGACTATGTCCAAAAGCAGCTGGCTCCGTATCTGCAGCAGGCTATGGATCAGGTGATGAAGGCAATCAGCGAGCAGATAGCGTCGACGGTATCGTCCCAGCTCAAGGCGGGCGCAGCGGGGCTTATGGACCAGATGGCGACGCAGATGTCATCGAGTTTTGCCAACTTGGCGAGCGCTATGCGTGTGGATGCGAGCGCCTTTGCTCGTGCCATCCACTTCAACATGGACGCTGAGGACCTGAGTTCGCTCATGATGAGCTATGCCAAGGCGTCGAAGCTCACCTACGACAACAATCTGACCACGTTGGGCTATGCGGACGAGGCAGACCCCATCTCGGTCAAGATTTTCCCGCGCGACTTTGAGGCCAAGGAGCGCGTGCTCGATCACATCGACGCGTACAACAAGCAGGTCAAAGCCTCTGGCCACGATGAACAGGCAATCTCATACACCGACTACATGGGCATCATCATGGGCTCAGTGACCGACATCGTGAACACCATCAGCTTGGTGCTCATCGCATTCGTGAGTATCAGCCTGGTGGTGAGCTCCATCATGATCGGCATCATCACCTACATCAGCGTGCTGGAACGCAAAAAGGAGATTGGCATCCTGCGTGCGATCGGCGCGTCGAAGCGTAACGTGGCCAACGTATTCAATGCCGAGACCTTTATCGAGGGCCTCATTGCCGGCGTCTTTGCTGTTGTCGTCGTGGTGGCCGTGAGCTTTCCGGTTAATGCCTGGGCGCTTACTGCCAAACAGGTACCCAATCTGATGAGCCTGCCCGTGCAGGATGCGCTGGTGCTCATCGCGATTTCGGTGCTGCTGACGGTTGTCGCTGGCCTGCTGCCGGCCCGTAGCGCATCCAAAAAGGATCCCGTGGAAGCCCTGCGCTCCGAATAATGTGACAAAGGGGCAGTCCCTTTGCCACGTTCGTTGATATGAGAGAAGAGTAGATGATTCTATCGTTGGCCCCTATGGAGGGGATTACCGGGCATGTGTTCCGTCGCGTGCATGCGGAGTGCTTCGGTGCACTCGATTGCTATTACACGCCGTTTTTGCCGCCGCCGCGGGTGGGAAACCGCTTTGGCGGCAAGGCGTTTAAGGAGATCGATCCTGCCAATAACCAGGGGCTCAACGTGGTGCCTCAGCTGATGTCCAAGAACGCGGACGAGTTTGTGTGGGCGGCACAGGTGCTCGCCGACATGGGCTACCGCGAGGTCAATCTCAACCTGGGTTGCCCTTCGGGAACGGTTGTCGCCAAGGGCAAGGGCTCGGGTTTCTTGCGCAATCTCGACGAGCTCGAGGCGTTCTTAAGCGATGTGTGCGAGCGGTCGCCGTTGCCGGTATCGGTAAAGACCAGGCTGGGGTTGGAACGCGATGACGAGTATGAACGTGTGCTCGATCTGTATTGCCGCATGCCGTTGGCAGAGCTGATTGTGCACCCGCGCGTACAGAAGGACCGTTATACGGGCTCGCCGCGCAAGGAGTTTTACGGCGAGACGCTGGAGCGTGCGCCGTTTCCGGTGGCCTATAACGGCGACATTTTCGATCTTGAGGATATGGACGCGCTGGCGGAGGCCTATCCCGACACGCGCCATGTAATGCTAGGGCGTGGCCTGCTCGCGAACCCCGCGCTGGCTCGCATGGTTAAGGGCGGTCCTGCTGCCACGGCAACCGAACTGCAGCGTTTCCACGACACGCTGTTTGCGGTCTATGCAGAAGAGATTGGCGGCAACGCGGTCTTTCGTATGAAGGAGTGGTGGTTCTACGCCAAGTGCGCTTTCGCCGACCCCGCTACCGTTCACAAGCTCGTACGTAAGACCAAAAAGGTCGACGAATACCGCGCCGCCGTCGAGCGGGTCTTTCGCGAGCAGCCACTCGCACCCATAGCTCGCTTCCGCGGCTAGTTAGTCATCGGGGGCGTTCTTTAACGACTGGTCATTTAAGGACGTCCCCAACGACTATGTAGCAAAAAGCTGTACACCAGCATCCAAAGATGTCGAAAAATGTCGACTTTGGATGCTGACGTACATGTTTGGGTCGGTGGGGGAGCGGTGCCTAGGCAATCATTGCATCAAGTGTTACGAGTTCCCTGAGCCGTTCCGTGCGCGTTTGCCCATGGCGTTTGGCTTTTTCGTCAAACGCCTCAAGAATCGATTCGCCCACACGTGCTGATATAACGACGCTCGGCTCATCGGAGATCGACGGCCTTCCCAGCTTGATGGTGCGACCCTTCGGCCACTCATCTTTTTCGTAGGCTTCCGCGGCGTTCTTCAACTCTCCGGGGGCAAACCCCATTATCTTTTCGAGCTGCTTAGCATCCATGGCGCCTCCTATCGATCGACATAATGTCGAGCGTCACTTCTCGGATTCTCTTTTTGTATACAATTTTGTAGACAAACATACAAGCAGTTTATCGGGCTAATTAGCTTGCTTTGACCTGCCTGTTCGATAGAAAATGAGCATTGACGGCTTCGATATTTCTTCATTTTTCAGTTTGGAACATGAGCGCTCATTGAACTTGCAGAGGGGGGCACTTTAACAAACTATCGAGATTCTGGCCAGGAGCTTTCACTGGTCTTCGGTGGTGAGACCAGCTTAATTCGCGACACAGTGTGTCGCGAATGGGAGTAGTCGTTAGGTGTCCTTCAATGGCTACTCATATAAGAACGTCCAAGGGTAGCGCGCAGAGATGTGGTGTAAGAGGCGGGGCATACCCCGCCTCTTCCCTTT
>CABSNR010000003.1:0-97455 GCA_902479145.1 uncultured Collinsella sp. | reverse complement strand
CTCGATGTCGTGCTTCACCCTCAAGTCGACACGCATAAAAAGCCTCCCATTTCTCATGTCCAAGAAATGGGAGGCAGTTCAGCCGAGGAGGGCTTTGTTGTCATCGTTATCTTTGAGCGTGGGCGCCCTGCGTTACAGCCCGCGAATGCGCACGGCCTCGGGCGGAAACTCTTGCTCGCCGGCATCGGTCTTGATGGTCGCGCGGCCCCAGATGTCCAGGCCCGCAAACACACCGACCGCAAGCGGCAAGCCGTTGGGCGACACCGCCGCAACTTGGCGGCCCAGCAGCGGCACCATGTCGAAGTACTCGCCCAGCACCGGGGCCAGCGGGCCGGCAGCGCCCTGTGGCGCGTTGGCGGCAACCGCCCAGGCGTCCACACGGGTCAGCACAGCGGTGGCCAATACCTCGACCAGCGCTTCGTCAGCCACATCCACACCAAGCTCGCCCAGCGCCGCGCGCTCAATATCCACCGTCACGGCACCGAACATGCCCGCGGCACCGGCACCGCCGTTGACGGCGACGCGCGCGAGCGACGTCTCAAACGCAGGCGCGCCGCACACGATGTCGCTCGGCCACTGGATGCCCACTTTGCCGGCAAGCCCCAGACCCGGCGTTGCGGCTGTGCCCGCGAGCGCGTCCATCATGCCCATTGCGGCCACAAACGGCAGGCCGTGGAAGGCGTGCATGTTCACATCGGGGCGCACGACCAGCGAAAACGTCAGCGATGCATCGCCCGCACTCCACGCGCACCAGCCCGCGGACATGCCCTCGCGGCCCGCGTCACGCGCCGCGTCGAGCTCGGTACCGGCGGCAACAGCATTCATCTCGATCATCTACATACGCCCCAATTCGCCCACGATATGGCCCACGCGGTCCTCGGGCTCCTTGACCTCGACGCCGTTGTAGCGGAAGAACCGCGCCGGGTCGTGCATCAGGTCTTCGAGCGGCACCAGCACAAAGTCGCGCTCGCCAATGAGCGGATGCGGCAGGCGCAGCTTCTTGCCGCCGTGGGTCTCGCCGTCCATCCACAGCAGGTCCAGATCGATGGTGCGCGGGCCGTTGGCCTTGGCCTTCTTGGAGCGGTCGCGTCCCAGCTCGGCCTCGATCTTCATGAGCTCGTCGAGCAGCACCAGCGGCGCCAGCTCGGTCTTGATCTCGATGACGGCGTTGGCAAACGCATCCTGGCGCGTCTCGTAGGCCGGCTCACTCTCGTAGATGCGCGAGCAGTTGGACACGCAGGTCAGCGGAATCTCGGCAATCATGTCGCGCGCAGCGCGGATGTTGTCGCAGCGATGCCCCAGGTTGGAGCCCACGGCCACAAACGCGCGGCGCGGCTGCGGCTTGGCGACCGCCCAGTAACCGTTCAGGAACTGCGCAAAGCCCGCAACGTCGTGCACGCGCACGATGTTGGCGCCGGCCTGGATGGCGCCCAGGCACACACCAAACGTGGCGGCATCGCGCGCGGCGGCATCGGTCACGCCCGAGACGGCGCCCACAAAGCGCTTGCGCGACACGGCGCACATGAGCGGATAGCCCAGCGACGCCATCTTGGCGGTCTCGCGCTGGATGACGATGTCTTCGTTGGCCGTCTTGCCAAAGCCCGGGCCGGGATCGATGCAGATACGGTCGCGCGACACGCCGGCATGGATGAGCGTACGGGCCTGGTCGGACAGAAAGCCCATGACGCGGCGCATGATGGGCGCAGAATCGGGCAGGGTAAAGCGGCGGAGCTGCGAGGTGGGCACATAGGCTTCCTCACGGCGGGCACTGCGGCGCATCATGGCGGCCAGGTGGTCGCTGGGCTCTGGTGCGGCTTCGGTAGCTGCGGGCACGGTCTCGGGCGCAGCAGCGGCAGGGGCAGCCTGCTCAGCAGCCGGCGTCTCTGGCTCGGACTCGGACGCGGGCTCCGATTCGCCAAACGGCAGCGAGGGCTGTACCACACCGCCCGGAAGCTTGGCCTCAACCTTGGGCTCACCCAGCAACTTGCCGCGACGGCGACGGGCCGGCTTCTCGGCCTCGCGCGCGGCCTCGGCAGCCGCTTCGCGTGCCTTCTCGGCAACAAACGCCGCAGCCGAGGTATCGAGCTGCACCGTCGCGTGCGTGCGGGCGGGTGCGGCGACCTCGCCGGCGTGCATTACGATGACGCCGCAGGTGCTCGTCTTAACGAACTCAACCATCTTGGGATCGGTGAAGCCCGTCACGTCGTTGACGATCGAAGCACCGCAGCGCACAGCCGCCTTGGCAACCGCCACATGACGCGTATCAATCGAGACGATGGCGCCCTCTTTGGCAAGCGCGCGCACGACGGGCAGCACGCGACGCGCTTCCTCGTCGGGGTTGACCGGGGTAAAGCCGGGGCGCGTGGACTCGCCGCCCACGTCGATGATGTCGGCGCCGGCGTCGAGCATCGCCAAGCCGTACTCGATGGCGGCATCCGGGTCGAAGTGCTCCCCGCCATCGCTAAACGAATCGGGCGTCACGTTGAGGACGCCCATGATGCGCGGACGGTCAAAGCTGAGCTCGTACTTTCCGCACCGCCATGTCTTGCTGTCGTTCGCCATGAACATCCTCCTAAAATGCCCACGCCGCCGAGCTTGGGGAGCTGGCGGCGGGGTCGCTTTGCACTCAGTCTTTCTATTGTATCCGCGCGCGCGGGCTAGAACGCAAACGCGGCCGCGATGTCGCAAGAAATCAGCAGGTCGGCATTTGCATCCTGATCGGTGGGAGCAAGGTTGCATATGGCCAGCGTATCGCCGGTAAAGTAACGCGTAAGGCCTGCCGCCGGATACACCACGAGCGAGGTCCCGCCCACAATGAGGGCATCGGCCGCGGCGATGGCGGCAACGGCACCGGTCAGCACATGCTCATCGAGCGGCTCTTCGTAGAGCACTACATCGGGCTTGATGCGGCCGCCGCACGCGGGGCACGCAGGCACGCCCGCGGCATCCTCGTGCTCGCGCGAGCAAATCCACTCGGCGCTATAGACCGCGCCGCACGACTGGCAAATGTTGCGATGGACCGATCCGTGCAGCTCGAACACGTGCTGTGAGCCGGCCATCTGATGCAGGCCGTCGATATTTTGCGTCACCACGGCATTCAGCTTGCCGGCGCGCTCCAGCTCGGCGAGCTTGGTGTGGCAGCGGTTGGGTTTAGCGTTAAGCGCGATCATCTTGGTGCGGTAAAAGTCGAAGAACTCCGCAGGATGCGCCTCGTAAAAGCTGTGCGAGAGCATGGTCTCGGGCGGATAGGCAAACTGCTGGTGATACAGGCCGTCCACGCTGCGGAAATCGGGGATGCCACTCGCCGTGGAAACACCCGCGCCGCCAAAGAAGACCACGTGACTATGGGTTTCGAACAGCTCCGCCAGCGCGGCGGACGCCTGTTTGGGGTTTGATATTGCCTGCGTCATATATGTCCTCCGTCCGTGTCTCCGGGACGGCGGCGTTCGCACTATCACTCGCGGACTCCGCCCCGCTCTTGTTGCGTTAATCTTAAGCCTGCCAACCCCGTCGAAAGGACACCATGCCTCAGACTTACACCTTTGCCTCGTGGAACGTTAACGGCCTGCGCGCCGTGCTCAAAAAGGACCCGAGCTTTATCCAGATCGCGCAAGAACTCGACGTCGATATCTTGGCGCTGCAAGAGACCAAGCTGCAGGAGGGCCAGGTCGATATTGACCTGCCCGGCTATCACCAAACCTGGAGCTACGCCGAGCGTAAAGGCTATTCGGGCACTGCGGTCTTTAGCCGCCAGGAACCGCTGCGCGTGCTGCACGCCGACGCACTGCTACCCTACGCCGGCGAGAACGAGGCGGCCGAACTCGTCGCCCAAGCCGCGACCGAGGGCCGCGTCTGCGCGCTGGAGTTCAACAAGTTCTGGTTTGTGGATGTCTACACTCCCAACGCGCAAAACGAACTCGCCCGCATCGACGTGCGCATGGCCTGGGACGATGCCTACCGCGACTTTTTGAGCGCGCTTGAACGCGAGACCGGTAAGCCCGTCGTAACCTGCGGCGACTTTAACGTGGCACATGAGGAGATCGACCTTAAGAACCCCAAGTCCAACCGCGGCAACGCAGGCTTTTCGGACGAGGAGCGCGGCAAGTTTACCGAACTGCTCAACGCCGGCTTTACCGATACCTGGCGCGCGGCAAACCCCGACGTCGAGGGCGTCTACAGCTGGTGGAGCTACCGCTTTAATGCCCGTAAGAACAACGCAGGCTGGCGCATCGATTACTTTCTGGTAAGCGATTCGATCGCCGCCAACGTTCGCGACACCGGCATCCGCGGCGACATCTTTGGCAGCGACCACTGCCCCGTTACCCTCACGCTAGAGCTCTAGCCCCAAGTAATTCCTCTAGGGGACAGAGGAAAACAGATCATGTGACCCCTCTCCCCCTATAAGTTGCGGTGGAATAGTTCCTGTTTGGGCAGCAAATAGCCAAAAACGAGAACTATTCCACCGCAAGTTCGTGTGGGAACGCGAAATGCCCTACAGTCCGTATTTCACGACGACACGGTTGATGCGACGGCACCAAGGCTTGTACAAGGCGGCCAAAAACACGCAGGTCGCAAGGCCGTGCGTGATATCGAACGGCACTGCCGTGGCAAGACGCGCCACGGCACCCGCCCAAGTAAGCGGCTGTACAAATCCAATGATGTCATACGCGTTGATCACGACGCCATAGAGCAGGCCCGACGCAAAGCCGTACGCCAGCAGCGCTGGCATGCGCACGGTGCCGTCGGCGCGGTCGAACGCACCCGCATACGCCAGCGCACCGCCAACATAGCCAACCAGACCCCAGGCATACATCTGCCACGGCGTCCACATGCCCTGTCCAAAAAAGAAATTGCTGGTCAGCGCCGCCAGCGCGCCAACCATAAAACCATTGCGGCGGCCAAGCGTCGCCCCCGCGATAATGGCGATGGCGCTCACCGGTTTAAAGTCGGGAATGGGCCCAAACAGGATGCGCCCCGCCGCCGCCAGCGCCGCCAGCACCAGCGTGGGCATAATCTGGCGCAGGCCTGGACGCGATGCCTCATAGCCCGCAAAGAACAGCGCAAGCACCAACGCCACCACAACCAGCATGGCCAACGCTGCCTGCTCAACACCCGCCAGCAACGCGGCAGCCATCACCGCCGGCACCGCCAACAACAGCGGGATCTCCAGTTTTGCAAGCAAACGCGAGAAACGACAGTCCGTCATCCCATCACGCCCTATAGAACACGTTGTCGGCAAAGAAGTCGGCCGGCGGCTCCATGCAGGCAATCTCGCCGTCAAACATCATGGCGACGTCGTCGGCTACCTGCTCGGCAAAGTCCAAATCGTGCGTAGCCATGATGACGGTGCCGCCAGCCTTTGCATGGTCACGCAGGGCGCGGGCGATGATGCGGCGGCTGAACAGGTCTAGACCCTTGGTGGGCTCATCGAGCAATAGCAGTTCGGGGCCGATTAGCAGCAGTTTTGCCAATGCAAGCAGTTGACGCTGCCCGCCCGAAAGATCGTACGGATGGCGTCCATCCAGACCCGACAACCCCAAGCTCGCCGCACGCTCCCGCGCCAAGTTCTCGTCATATCCGCAGGTCGAGGCCCATTCCATCAGCTCATCGCGAACCGTCTCGGCAACCAGCAATGCTTTGGGATTCTGAGGCAGCAACGCCGCCGAGGCCGCTCCGCGCACCATGCGGCCGCGCTGCAGCTTGGCGGTCTTCGCCAGCACCGAGAGCATCGTCGACTTACCGCATCCGTTGCCGCCCACGATCGCATGCACCGCACCGGCCGAAAACGACGCATCGAGCCCACGCAACACCCAGCCGGACGCTCGATCGTAGCGAAACCAACCTTCCGACAGGGTGGTAGCCGACCCAGCGTGCATTTTTTGGAGTATTCTGCTTCCATCCGTGCGCGAGAAGGCTTCCAAGCCGTTCTCGAGCGACGTTTGCGCCACAAATTCGGACGATTTGTCCAATTCCAAACTTTTTTTCGCGCTCGATACGCCCCCGGGCGGCTCCAGAGAGCCCAAATTGTCCTCACGCCTGCTGAATACTCCGTTTTTTGCACATCGGATGGCACCCCACCCCAACGTGTCATCGGAAAACAGCGATTCTCGGCGTACCAAAGAAGCCATATCCGCCGCCTCGTGCACGCGGCCATCCTCAATCCGGTACGCACACGTCGCGTATTCGAGCATTGGGCGCGGCTGATGCGTCGCCACAACAACCGTGCAGCCCAGCTCGCGATTCACACGAAACAGCGCGTGCAGGAAATTCTTCTCGGCAACGGGATCGAGCTGAGACGTGGGCTCGTCGAGCAGCAGCACGCGCGGACGCAGCGCCAGAACGGCCGCCAACGACAGCAACTGTTTGCGACCACCCGAAAGCGTGTCAGTATCGCGGTGAAGCCAATCTTCCAGCCCAAAGAAATAGCTGGTCTCAGCTACGCGACGGCGCATCTCATCACGTGCTAGCCCCAAGTTTTCCAGGCCAAACGCCATCTCGTGCCACACGGTTTCGCACACGATCTGGTTCTCGGGATCCTGAAACACATAACCCACGCGCTCTGCCGATGCCCGCACGTCCATATCGGCAACGTTCTCGCCCAGCACGCGCGCATCGCCAGTGCGCTCGCCCGCTGGAGCGATCTCGGGCTTGAGCAGCGACAGCAGCGTCGACTTGCCCGAACCGGTACCGCCAACAAGCAGTGCAAACGCACCTTGGGAAACACGCCAATCAAGCCCCTCGAGCACCGGTGCCTTGACCCCGGGATAGGCAAAACTAAGGCCTCGCACCTCAATCGCTGGCGCGGCCGAGCCATATGCCACACCCGCCGCCGAGCTCCTATCAAACCGAGCCATCAGCCAAACCTCTTCTCATCAATCGCGTGCAACGCACAAGGCAGCACCATCCAGGCAGCGTACACGACATAGCCCGGCCACGGCGCCGGCACCGAGAGCTGCGGATAAAACGAATACTGCGTCGTCGCGGTCCACGCCACCGCCACCGCGGCAGCGCCAAACAGTACGAGCCCGGCCAGCGCGGCAACGTCACTGCGCCCCAGCCGATACCGCGCATACGTCGTACGACGCGTCGCGGCACCCCACCCGCGCGAGCGCATCGCGTCCGCGCGCTCCAGCGAATCTTCCATGCCCCAGCCCATCAATACGCTCGACGCCCGCAGGTGCGAGCGCACGGGGTCGACCGGCGCGCGGCCCGGCACATCAATCGCATCTTGCACCGCCAGCACCGTACGACCGCGGCGCAAAAACTGCGGGATAAGCCTCATGCACATCGAGATCATGAGCGCGATCACCGGTGCGGCATTGCCCAGCAGCGCGAGCACCTTGTCGTATTCGAGCATCGACGCCGCGGCCTCAAACCACAGCACGCTCGCCACAAACAGCCCGCCCATGCACAGGCCGTATACCATGCTTTCCAGATACACCGCGCGCATGCCAATACGGAACAGCTCCGTCGAGCCCGAGGCGCTAAACAGCGGATTGACCAGCGCGATAATCAAAATCACCGGCAGCTGCCAGCGGAGTGCGCCCAGCGTGCGGGCAGCCCCACGCGTCGCAAATCCATACGCCAGCCCGCCCGCAAGTGACAGCGCAATCAGCACCGGCTGCATCGAGAACATGGTGAGCCCCAGCGTCAGCACTATATAGAGTGCCGGCACAGCCGGATGCGACATCGAGAACGCCGCGACGGGCTCGCCGCCAAACTCCTCTTGTATGTTGTCCACGGGCACCCCCGTCCCCTCGCTCAAACGACAGCTTCGCAGCACCGCCAACGCCGCACGCAAGCAGCGCAAACGCCACGCCGGCGGCACCGACATCGGCCGCCATGAGCCAATCGCTACGCGCTCATCATATGCCTGCGGTATCATATTGCGCCGTGTATCGTTTCCAAACACACGTCTCTATAACGTAACAGGAGATCACATGGACGCAACCGCAATTATCCTCGCCGCCGGCGAGGGCACCCGCATGAAGTCGAACCACTGCAAGGTTTCGCACAAGATCCTGGGCAAGCCCATGGTCCAGTGGATCGTCGACGCCACCATCAAGGCCGGCTGCAGCCGCGTCGTGGTCGTCATCGGCAGCCACGCCGACGAGATGCGCGCCCTCATCGACGGCGCCTACGCCAGCAGCGCCACCAAGGTCGAGTGCGTCGAGCAGACCGAGCGCCTGGGCACCGGTCACGCCGTGAAGGTCGCGCTCGAGGCCTGCGGCATCACGCAAGGCCCCGTCGTCGTGCTCAACGGCGACTTGCCGCTCATCACCGCCGACACCGTCGCCAAGTTCGCACAGACCGTCGCTACCGGCGAGCTCGCCTGCACCGTCATGACCATGACCCCGCCCGACCCCTTCGGCTACGGCCGCATCAAGCTGGGCGCCGACGGCCAGATCGAGCGCATCATCGAGCAGAAGGACTGCACGCCCGAGCAGGCCGCCACGCTGCTGGAGTGCAACGCCGGCTGCTACGCCTTTGACGGCGCGCAGCTCGCCGCCCACATTAACGAGATCGGCAACGACAACGCGCAGTCCGAGTACTACCTGCCCGACATGCTCGAAATCCTCAAGGGTCACGGCCAGGCGGTCTCCATCTTCCACTGCGATGACTACCGCGACGGCCTGGGCGTCAACAGCCGCATCCAGCTCGCGCAGCTCACCGCCATTGCGCGCGACCGCATCAACGAGCACTGGATGGCCGAGGGCGTCACGTTCATCGATCCCACGCAGGCCTGGATCGGCCCCGACGCCGTTATCGGCCGCGACACCGTCGTGTGGCCGCAGACGCATCTGATCGGCCACGTCACCGTGGGCGAGGAATGCCAGCTCGGCCCCAACAGTCGCCTCACCGACACCACCGTCGGCAGCGGCTGCACCATCGATGAGACCATCGCCATCGAGGCCGTCATCGAGAACGGCGTCGACTGCGGCCCGCGCGCCTACCTGCGCCCGGGCACCCACATGCTCGACGGCTCCAAGGCCGGCACGCACGTGGAAATCAAGAAGTCCACGATCGGCGAGGGCTCCAAGGTGCCGCACCTGTCCTACATCGGCGACACCACCATGGGCTCCGGTGTCAACGTGGGCGCGGGCTCCATCACCTGCAACTACGATGGCGTGCACAAGCACAAGACCGTCATCGGCAAGGATGCCTTCATCGGTTCCGACACCATGATGGTCGCGCCCGCCCAGATCGGCGACGGCGCGCTCGTGGCCGCCGGCTCCGTCATCACCGAGCCGGTCCCGGCCGACGCACTTGGCCTGGGTCGTGCCCGTCAGGTAAACATTGAGGGCTGGGCCGCCGATTACCGCCGCCGTCTGCACGAGGACGACGAGGTATAACGTTTTACCAAGCATCTAAGGAGCTGTTCCCATGGGGGGGCGGCTCCTTTTTCTATCGTGACCTGCGCAACCGGATGAGTGGTCGGTTCGTGTCCGTTGACGGTAAAGACGTTATCAAGACTCGATAAACCCCGCCGCGCGGTTACAATGCAAAAAGGCATCTATATGGCATTCGATGTATAAAGGAGAAGGGTAATGCCGATTAATGATCCCGAGAAGTCGGAGAATATGCGCAAGTCCATCCGCGTGTATTCCGGTTCCTCCAACCGTCCCCTCGCTCAGAAGATCGCTGAGTACCTTGGGGTCGAGCTTTCGGGCCTTACGCTAAAGCAGTTCGCCAACGGTGAGATTTACGCCCGCTACGACGAGACCGTCCGCGGCGCCGACGTCTTCCTGATTCAGTCCGTGGCCGGCGGCAACGTCAACGACATGCTCATGGAGCTGCTCATCGCCACCGACGCTGCCAAGCGCGCATCCGCCCGCTCCATCACCGCCGTTATCACCCACTACGGCTATGCCCGCCAGGACCGCAAGGCCGGCCCGCGCGAGCCCATCACCGCCCGCCTCGTCGCCAACCTGCTCGAGCGCGCCGGCGTCAACCGCATCATCACCCTCGACCTGCACCAGGGTCAGATCCAGGGCTTCTTTGATATCCCGGTTAACCACCTGTCCGCGCTGCCGCTGTTTGGCCAGTACTACAACGACATGCACTTCGACACCGACAACCTGGTCGTCGTCTCCCCCGATGTGGGTCGTGCCAAGGCCGCCAAGAAGCTGTCCGATATGCTCGGCTGCGACCTGGCCATCGCCCACAAGGGCCGTCCGCGCCACAACGCCGCCGAGGTCATGGGCATCATCGGTGACATCAAGGGCAAGACCTGCATCATCAACGACGACATGATCGACACCGCTGGCACCCTGTGCGCCAACGTCAAGGAGCTCAAGGCTATGGGCGCTGGCGACATCTACGTCTGCGCCACCCACGGCATCTTCTCCGGTCCGGCCATCGAGCGTCTGAACGACGCCCCGATCGTCGAGTGCCTCGTCACCGACGCCATTCCCGTCGAGGTCGGCGGCAAGATCAAGACCATCTCGGTCGCCGAGGAGTTCGCTCAGGCCATCTCCGCCGTTTACCACGAGGAGCCCGTCTCCACGCTCGTCGGCGGCGACTTCGCACTGTAATCGCATCGTCCTTGTAACCCGGCGCATCGCCGTCGGAACAGAAGAAACCCCCGCGCTCCCCCTTGCTTCGCAAAGGTCGCGCGGGGGTTTCTTCTGTTCCGACGGCTCGCCCTGCCGCGGCCGCGCTTTTGTCTGGTGGGATTTCGCTGAAACGAAGTCTCGCCTTCGGCGGGCGTGGTAGCCTTTGTCGTTGATTAAACTTTTTATGTAACGGAAGGACAAATATGGCAGCTGCACAGCCGCTTAAGATTCGCATGGTTGCCGGGCTTGGCAACCCTGGCGAGGAATATGCCGAGACCCGCCACAACGCCGGCTTTAAGGCGATCGACGAGCTAGCCCGTCAGGCCGGCGTCACGTACTGGAAAAACCAGGCCGGCGCCGAGGTCGCGCTCATCAACATCAACGATCCCGAGGAAGAGGGCGGTAAGCGCCAGATTGTGCTGGTCAAGCCGCAGTCGTACATGAACACCTCGGGCGGGCCCATCTCCAAGCTCTGCCACGAGTACAAGATCAAGACCGAGGAGCTGCTCGTCATCCACGACGAGCTCGACATTCCCGCCGGTGACGTACGCGTCAAGGTGGGCGGAGGCCATGCCGGTCACAACGGCCTGCGCTCCATCATCGACAAGATGGGCAGCCGCGACTTCAGCCGCATCCGCACCGGCATCGGCAACCCTCCCGGCAAGATGGCCGTCGCCGACTACGTTCTTAAGCAGCTGCGCGCCCGCGAGGCCGAGGATTTCCAGGACACCTGCGCCCGCGCCGCAGATGCCGCCGGTCTGGCCATCGTCCACGGCGTAATCTACGCCCGCGATCACGTAAACGGCGCCGCTTCCGCCAACGGCAAGCACTAGAACCTACTATTTAGGGACAGGTTTATTTTGGCAGGTTCTGTATGCGGAAACACCGCAGCGGCCGCACCGCAATAAACCCTGTGCCGCCATACATATGCAGCGCTCCAATGGGGGCCGGTCTCACCGATGTGCAAGGCCGGCCCCCTTTGCCGTTTTGCCTGATAAAACCGACCAAAATAAACCTGTCCCTATTTGGTAGGCCAAAGTGGACAAACCCTGCTCCCAACCGCCGAAGACACACGTAAGTGACATGTCCATGAGGGTATAATTTGCACCGTATGTCTGCACAACGCCTGTGCGCGTACGGTTTTATTCGGGCTACCGTCCATTTCCGTGGAGGCACGGTTCGGCGGCCCTAACAAGAGAGGGGTTCTATGTATAAGATCCTGGAGAAGACGCAGTTCTCGGAGAAGGTGTTCAAGTTCCGCATCGAGGCGCCCGCAATCGCCAAGCATGCGCACGCTGGACAGTTCCTCATGGTTCGCGCCAACGAGACGGGCGAGCGCGTCCCGTTTACCCTGGCCGGCTGGAACGGTGACGAGGGCTGGGTCGAGTTCATCTTCATGGTGATCGGCAAGACCACCGAGATGCTGTCCACCTACGAGGCCGGCGAGTCGCTGCGCGACGTCGTGGGCCCGCTGGGCGTTCCCACCGAGATGGCCGAGGGCCCCTGCGCCGTCATTGGCGGCGGCGTCGGCCTGGCAATTGCCTTCCCGGTCGCCAAGCACCTGGTCGAGACCGGTCATGAGGTCCACGCCATCATGGGCGCCCGCACCAAGGACCTCCTGCTCATGGAGGACCAGTTCCGCGAGCTCCTCGACGAGGATCACATCCACATCACCACTGACGACGGTTCCTACGGCGAGCAGGGCGTTGTCACCGCTCCGCTGGAGCGCCTGCTGCAGGACAAGGCCGTGAGCCAGGTCTTCTGCGTCGGCCCCGTTCCGATGATGAAGTTCTCGACCCTCACCGCCCAGAAGTACGACACCCCCATCACCGCGTCCCTCAACCCCATCATGGTTGACGGCACCGGCATGTGCGGCTGCTGCCGCGTCGAGGTGGGCGGCGTGACCAAGTTCGCTTGCGTCGACGGCCCCGACTTCGATGCCACCCTGGTCGACTGGGATGACCTTCGTGCCCGCCAGGCCGCTTACCGTTCCGAAGAGGGCGAGTCCCTCAAGGCCTATGAGGAAAAGAGCTGCGCATGCCACTAGTTAACGGTCGTTTCGTTGCCGATATGAAGTCGCCCCGCACCCCCGATAACGAGGAGCCGGCTGCCGAGCGCGCCTGCGACTTCCGCCCCGTCGACAAGGGCTTCACCGAGGAGATGGCGCTGGCCGAGGCCGAGCGCTGCCTCAACTGCAAGAAGCCGTTCTGTGTTGAGGGCTGCCCCGTCAACATCAACATCCCCCGCTTTATCGAGCAGATCCGCGAGAAGGACTTCGGCGGCGCTCTCGATACCATCCGCGAGGACTCCATGCTTCCCGCTATCTGTGGCCGCGTCTGCCCGCAGGAGAACCAGTGCGAGGGCAAGTGCATCCGTGGTAAGAAGTCCGAGCCCGTGGCCATCGGCCAGCTCGAGCGCTTCCTGGGCGACCGCCCCGAGCTCGCCTCCACGCCCAAGATGGCCCCCAAGAACGGCAAGAAGGTCGCCGTCGTCGGTTCCGGCCCGTCCGGCATCACCTGCGCCGGCGAGCTCGCCCGCAACGGCTTTGACGTCACCGTCTTTGAGGCCTTCTTTACCGGCGGCGGCGTGCTGGTCTACGGCATCCCCGAGTTCCGTCTGCCCAAGGCGGTCGTCAAGCGCGAGATTGACGGCCTGGAGGACATGGGCGTCAAGTTTGAGTACAACTCCGTCGTGGGCAACATGGCCACGGCCGAGGAGCTGTTCGAGCAGGGCTTCGACGCCATCTACGTGGCGACCGGCGCTGGCCTGCCCAAGTTCCTCAACGTCCCCGGCGAGAACCTGCCCAACGTCTTCTTCGCGAACGAGTACCTCACCCGCGTGAACCTGATGAAGGCCAACAAGTTCCCCGAGTACGACACCCCCACCAAGCACGGCAAGAACGTCGTTGTCTTTGGTGGCGGCAACGTGGCTATGGACGCCGTCCGTACCGCCAAGCGCCTGGGCGCTGAGCACGCCATCATCGCCTACCGTCGTACCGAGGACGAGATGCCCTGCCGTCGTGCCGAGCTGCACCACGCCAAGGCCGAGGGCGTCGAGGTTCTGCCGCTCGTTTCCCCGCTCGAGTTTGTCGCTGGCGAGGACGGCTCCGTGTGCGCCGTCAAGGTCCAGAAGATGGAGCTCGGCGAGCCCGATGAGTCCGGCCGTCGTCGCCCGGTGCCCATCGAGGGCGCCATCGATGAGATTCCCTGCGACGTCGCAATCTCGGCTATCGGTACCAACGCCAACCCCTTCGCAAAGAAGATCGGCGGCAAGATGGAGCTCAACAAGTGGGGCTACATCGTCGCCGACGAGGAGACCGGCCAGACCACCGATCCCCGCATCTGGGCCGGCGGCGACATCGTCACCGGTGCCGCTACGGTCATTCTGGCGATGGGCGCCGGCAAGAAGGCCGCCGCTTCCATCACCAAGAGCCTGCTGGGCGAGTAATCACCTACAGCGTTAGCCATCAAACGGCAAAGCCCCCGTCGAGCACACGCCCGGCGGGGACTTTTTCTATGCCGATCGCCCTACCACCGCAAAGGTGCCTGTCCCCTTTGTGGTGGTTTTGGTCGGTTAGCCTTCGAGCTGCGCTACTTTGTAGCGGTAGGCTGCGGCAATAACGTCTTTGCAGCCCTCGCGGCCCAGCTTGGCGCGGTTGACGACGATGTCTTTGCCGCTCGTCATCTTCCACTTGCCGGCGCTGTAGCGCTTGTAGAACGCCTCGCGCGCCTTCTGTTGCTGCTTGACCAGCTTGGCGCCCTTCTTTTTGTTGAGGCCACGCTTCTTGCGCACGATCTCGACGCGGTCCTCAAAGGGAGCGGTCACCAGCACGGCAATGTGGTTGGGGTTGTTGCGAAGCAGATAATCGGACAGACGGCCTTCGATAATGCAGCTCTCGGTCTCGCCCAGGTCCAAAATCACCTGGCTCATCTTTTGGAACAACTTATCCGAGTACGAACGCGCATCGTAGCGGTCGGGCAGAAACGCCATGTTCTCCACGGCCAGGCGCTCGTCGTAGGCGGCCATCTTGTCGAGCGACTCGCCCGCGCGCAGCGACGCACGTACCAGCAGCTCGTTATCGTACAGCGGAATCCCCAACTCGTCGGCAAGCATGCGGCCAATCTCGTGGCCCTCGGCGCCAAAGTCGCGCGCGATGGTAATGACCACAGGATTCTTCTTATTCTCCAGATCGCTCATCGCGATTCCTTTCTCTATGTGGCAAAGGGACAGTCCCTTTGTCGCATTCTACGCTGCCACAATACGGCGTTGATATGCCCTCACCAGCAGCGAGATACCAAAGTTGAGCACAAAGTACATCGCAAACACCAGGCCGTAGAGCATAAGCACCTGCGACAGGTCGATCGCGTGGGCCATCACGACGTTTGCCGTGTACATGAGCTCGGCCACGTTAATGCCCGAAAGATACGAGCTGTCCTTGATGACGGTCGTGCACTGGCTAAACAGCGCCGGAATGATCGTCTTAAACGTCTGCGGCAGAATGATGTAGCGCATGGTGGCAAAGAAGCCGAAGCCCTGGCTCTGCGCCGCCTCAAACTGGCCACGCGGAATCGAGTTGAGGCCTCCGCGCACAATCTCGGCCATAACAGCGCTGGTAAACAGCGTAAAGGCAATGGTCGAAATCACAATGTCCAAACCCTGCACCGTAAAGTAGATAAACAGGATCCACAGCAGGTTTGGCGTGCAACGGAACAGCTCGATATAGGCGCTCACCAAAATACGGAACGGGCGGGGCGCATAGCTCTTAACGAGCGCCAGCACCGTGCCAAAGATGAGCGAGAAAAAGATCGACAGCGCCGAGATCTCTATGGTCTTAACAAAGCCGCCCCAAATGTAGAGCAGGTTGGTCGCGTTGAAGATTTCCATGCGCTAGGCCTCCTCTGCGTTGTCGAGCCCCAGCTCGGCCAGGCTCACGCCGCGCGGACGCTCCTTGGAGCGGCGCTCGAGCCACTGCACCAGCATGGCGAGCGGAAAGCAGATGATGAAGTACATAAGGCAGCAGACGATGTACCCCTGCAGGTAACCGTACAGACTCACAAAGTTGTCGGAACGATACATAAGGTCGCCGCTGGCCACAAGCGCCAGCACCGACGTGTTTTTGACCAGGTTGAGCGCCTGGTTACACAGCGGCGGCAGAATGATCTTAAACGTCTGGGGCAGCACGATGTACCAGTACGCCTGCGCACGGGTGAAGCCCTGGCTCTGGGCCGCCTCCATCTGACCGCGCGGAACCGCCTCGATACCAGTGCGGATGACCTCCGAAATGTAGGCCGCGTGATACAGGCCCACACCCAAGAAGCCCAGCACGAACGGCGCGATGCGCACCGGCTGGTCGGCACCGGTTATGGCCTGCAAAAACTGCGGACCGGCCATGTACATAAAGAGCACTTGCACGGGCAACGGGGTGTTCTGGTAAAACTCCACGTACACGCGGCTTATGGCGCGCAGCACGCGCGAGCGAGTGGTAGAGAAAACGCCCAGCAGCGTGCCCAGCACCAGCGACAGCAGCAGGCCGGCAACGACCACTTGCAGCGTCACGCTAAAGCCCTCCCAGAAGGGCCCCATGTTTTGAAATGTCGTCGACCAACGGTCGGCGTCAAATAATCCTTCGAGCATTTGATTCCTTCCTTGGACGATGCGCCTATACAAGACCCCAGGTCTTGACCTCTTGGTCGAGCCAGCCATCGGCCAGGCGATCGCAAATCACCTGATCGACCACGGCAGAAAGGTCGCAGCCCTTCTTGGTCGCCACGCCGTAGCCCTGCTCGCCAAACTTGACCTCGGGCTGCAGCAGCTCAACGGTCTCGTTCATGTAACCGGCCAGCGTGGAGCGGTCCATGGCAAAGACGTCGATATTGCCGGCATCGAGCGAACTCTTGATGATGGGATAGCCGCTAAAGGCCCTAAACTCGGGCTTGCAGCTAAAGCCATTGTCCTTGATCATCTGCTCAATCAGACTCTGCGTGGTAGCACCTTGGCTCACGCCAATGACCTTGCCGTCCAGGTCCTCAATCGAGGTAAAGCCCGAACGCTTCTTGACCATGAGTCCCACGTAGTCGGTGCGGTACGGCGTCGAGAAATCCCAGCTCTTCTTGCGCTCGTCGGTGATGGTGTAGGTCGCCGCGACCACGTCAAGTTGGCCGTTATCGATCAGCGGGCCGCGCGTCTTGGGCGTCACGTCGGTAAACTCGACAAGCTCCTGGGCGCGGGCCTCCTTGTAGCTCACGCCAAAGACGGCAGCGGCGATCTGGTAGCACAAATCGACTTCCATGCCCTCAAAGCGGCCCTTGGCGGTGTCGTAATAGCCATAGCCGGGAACGTCCTTCTTAACGCCGGCATTCAGATGGCCACGCGACTTGATGGCCGCAAGCTTGGACCCCTTGTCGGAGCCCTCGCCGCTGGTGGAGTTGCCGCAACCGGTAAGCGCGGTCCCCGTCAGCGCGAGCATGCCGGCGCCAGCCAGCTGCAAAAAGCGACGGCGCGACATGGCCGCCCTCGTCATATCCGTCATGTCCATCACCGCGCCTAGTGCAGAATCTTGGACAGGAACTCGCGGCAGCGCGGGTTCTCGGGGTTATCGAAGAAATGCTCGGGCGTGCCCTCCTCCAGGATGCGGCCGTCCTCCATAAAGATGACGCGGTCGGCCACCTGGCGCGCAAAGCCCATCTCGTGCGTCACGCAGATCATGGTGATGTCCTCCTGCGCGAGCTCAATCATAACGTCCAGAACCTCCTGGACCATCTCGGGGTCGAGCGCCGAGGTCGGCTCGTCAAACAGGATGATGGGCTGCTTGGTGCACAGGGCACGGGCGATGGCAATGCGCTGCTGCTGACCGCCCGAGAGGTTCTGCGGATACTCGCCGGCCTTATGCGCCATGCCGACACGCTTGAGCGCGGCGATGGCGATCTCGTTCGCCTCCTCCTTGCTCTTCTTTTGCAGCTTGATGGGCGCGAGCGTCAGGTTGCCCAGCACCGTCATGTTGGGATACAGGTTGAATTGCTGAAACACCATGGAGCTGTACTTGCGAGCCATCTCCAGGTGATTCTTTTTGGTGAGCGGCGTACCGTCGATGACGACCTCGCCCGACGTGGGCTCCTCCAGATAATCGACGCAACGGATGAGCGTCGACTTACCCGAACCGGAAGGCCCGATCATTACGAGCTTCTCGCCGCGCTTGACGGTGAGGTTGATATCTTTGAGCACATGCAGGTCGCCAAAGTACTTGTTGAGATGCTTGATCTCGATCATGCCTGCCATGAATGTCCCTTCCCTGCGTTTACACGAGTTGAACTATTGTACGGAAAGAACCGCGTTTCCGCAGCCCACACTACATTCCCGTAAAGAACCCGCAACCTTCCGCCCACTCATTGGGGACAGACTTAAATGAGTACCTGCTCATTGGGCACTCATTAAAGCCTGTCCCCAATGAGCGCCTAGCCCAGCAAAAAGGGGCGCGACCATGACGGCCACGCCCCCCCCTCAACATCAACTATGTACCGCTCGGCCCTTACGCAAGCTTTGCGCCAACAATCTTGGCAGCCGCAGGCTTATCGAAGTTGCCGCCGGTGGCCTTGCCGAGTGCTCCCATGACCTGGCCCATCTGCTTCTTGGACGTGGCGCCCAGCTCGGCGATGACCTGCTCAATCAGGGCCTCGAGCTCCTCGCCCGAAACCTGCGCGGGCAGCAGGCTCTCCAGAATCTTGACCTGCTCGGTCAGGTTGTCGGTACGCTCTTGGTCGGTGCCGGCCTTGATGGACATCTCCAGCGTCTCGCTCGTCTGCTTGATCAGACGCTTGATCATGCTGTTGACGTCTTCCTCGGTCACATCGCGGCGCTCGTTGACCTCGATATTCTTCACCTCGGCCTTAACCTGGCGAATGATGGACAGGCGAACCTTGTCCTTGGCCTTCATGGCCGCGATCATTTCCTTCTGCAGTTCTTCGTTGGTCATCTGCAAATCCTCTCTAATGGCGTGGGCGGAACTCATACGAGCGCCGCCCCATGATTACTCAGTCGTCGACGAATCGTCGGTCGAACTCTTGGTGACGCCCTTCAGGCTGACGTTGTACGGCACGTCCTTGGGCATGGGGTTAACGGTGATGTCGGCATCCTTCTTGTACTGCTCCAGCCACTCGCTGTACGCGGTGCTGGCCGCTTGCGTCTTCACCACATTGGAAACGTACTTCTTGATGGCCTTGGGCACCTGGTTGATGTCATCGACCTGATTATCGACATGGAAGTAGTCGGTGCACTTGATGATGTGGTAACCATAGGTCGACTCGACGACTTCGCTCACGTCGCCCTTGTTGAGCCCCTCGAGCGCCGTCTGGTAGCTGTCGACGAAAGTGGTGAGCTTATCCCAGCCCACATCGCCCTTCTTCTCCTTGGAACCGGTGTCCTCGGAGTACTGCTCAACGGCGTCCTCAAAGCTCAGCTCACCGGAGTTGATCTTGTCCAGGCACTCCTGTGCCTTGGCCTTGGCGGCAGCCTTGTCCTCGTCGGAAGCGTCGGAATCAACCTTGATCAGGATGTTCGACGAGCGGCGAGCATCGTTGTAGTTAGACAAGTTCTCGTTGATGTAATCGACGATCTCGCTGTCCTTGGGCTTGCTGGTGGGCGCCACGGCATCCTTGAGTTTCTGCTGCGCCAGGCTCTCCTTGAGCGAATCCTTGTAGGTGTCCTCGGTATAGCCGTAGGTCTTGAGGGTCTTCTTAAAGGCCTTGGCACCGCCCGCGCTCTTGCACGCGTCCTTCCAAGCCTTCTCGACCTCCTCGTCCGACACCGTCACGCCGTTCTCCTTCTGTGCCTGCTGAAGCAGAATCTGCTGCGTGTAGGAGTCGATGAGCTGCTTGCGGTACTTCTTGGGCGTGAGGTCGTTGTCAACCAGATACTGCGCCCAATCCTCATCCTTGGTGTAGCCGTAGGACGTGCGCATGCTCATGATCTGCTTGGTCACGGTGTCCTCGGTAAGGTTGGTGCCGTTGATAGTGGCAGCAACACCGCCGGTCAGCTTGTAGCCCGAGGTGTCCTCAGCCTGCGACATAAGGCCGGAGCACGCCATCGCCGAGACGGAAAGCAGCATCGCCAGCACGCCGATGACCACCAGAACGATCTTGACGGTCTTAGACACGTACGTCTTGCGCTGCTTCTTGCGAGAGCTGGAGGCAGCGCGGGCCTGCTGCTCGGGCGTCGGCGCGGCCTCGGAGTTCTTTTTCTTATTTGCCATAGTTGGCCTTTCGCATAACGAATCGAACAAACGCCATTGTGTCACAACGCAGCCCCCGCGGCACGCTTGGTGCATTGGGGACAGATTAATCTGCACCATTTTGGTGCAAAGGGGACAGCTCTGGCAGCCGGCAGTTAGGGACGTTCCTTTTCTGCCGGCAGTTAGGGACAGTCCCCAAGTGCCGGCAGAAAAGGAACGTCCCCAAGTGCCGACTCAGCCCCACCTTAGAAGTGGCGGCGGATGGCGTCGACCATGCCCTGGGGCGTGGTCTGGCCGAGCACGTCGGCTGCGGCATCGGCGCCCATAAAGATGTTCATGAGTGCCTGCAGGGCCTCGACCTGGCCACCCGGCTCGGCAATACCCAAATTGATGACGATCTGCGCCGGCACCGGAGCGCCCATGCCAGCCATAGCGTTAAATGTCACGGGCGCGACGGGCTTCACCACCGCGATATAGGGCTTGGCCACAAACCCCGGATCGGTATGCGGAATGGCAATGTTTGCCGCCGGCATGGCAAGACCCGTGGGATAGGCATCCTCGCGCGTGCGAACGGCGTCGAGCCAACCGTCGGCAATGTAGCCACGTGGTGCAAGCTCGCCCTCGAGCCGCGCAAACACCTCATCCGGCGTCGCACACTCCCAATCAAAAAACACCAGCTCAGGCGTAAACAGCGCTTCGTTATCCGCCATGCGCTCACCTCTCTCATCTAGTCACCTGCGACGTTCTTGAATGACCAGTCGTTAAAGAACGTCGCAGGTGACTACCCAAAACAAAGGGTGGCCACGCGCGCCTTGGCGCCAATGACCACCCTGACTACTCGGCTAAATTGTACTGTGCGCCGCTAGCCGCGAGGCGCGTCAATTGCGACCTTGCCGCCCTCCAGCACGTGAACACGGCCGTCGGCGAGCATCTGCACGACCTCGGGATACAGCACGTGCTCAATCGCATGGATGTGTTCCTCGAGCGTATCGACATCCCAGCCCTCCTCAACAGCCAGCGCACGCTGGGCGATGATGGGACCGTTGTCGTAGATCTCGTTGGCAAAATGCACGGTCACGCCAGTTACCTTGACGCCGCGCGCAAAGGCATCGTCGATCGCATGGGCACCGGTAAAGCTCGGCAGCAGCGCCGGGTGTAGGTTGACCACGCGATTGGGAAACGCCGCCAGCAGCGGCGTGTGCACCATGCGCATATAACCGGCCATGACCACATACTCGCAGCCGCGCCCGAGAAGCTCGTGCGCGATGATCTCGTCGGCGGCGATGGGGTCGGCATAGACATCCTTGGACAGTGTGAGCGTCTGGATGCCCGCGCGCTCAGCGCGCTGCAAACCCTTAGCCGAAGGACGGCTCGACACCACAAGCTCAATCGAAGCGTTGAGCTTGCCGGCAGCGATCAGATCGATCAGCGCCTGCAGGTTGGTACCCGAACCGCTGATGAGCACACCGATCTTGAGCGGCTCGGCCGTATCGGTGCCGGTCGGACGGGTGTAGGGCACAAAGCCCAGGCTCTCGGCAGCAGCCATCTGCTCGTTAGCGCTCATCGGAGTACACGACCTTACCGGAACCCTCGACGCACTCGCCCACGCGGAACGGCTTCTCGCCCAGCGCGACCAGAGCCTCGGTCACCGCGGCCTCGTCCTCGGGGGCGACGATCAGGCACAGGCCAACGCCCATGTTGAAGGTCTTGCACGCCTCGTTGGGCGCAAGCTCGGCCTGGCGCGACACATAGGTGATGACGGGCGGAACGTCCCAGCCCATCTCGGCACCGTTGCGGGTGACCACAGCGTCGACGTCGTCGGCGAGCGCGCGGTTGAGGTTCTCGGTAATACCGCCGCCAGTGATGTGGGCAATGGCATGAACGTTGGCGCCACCGCGCAGCAGCTCCAGAATCGGCTTGACGTAGATGCGCGTGGGGGCCAGCAGAGCGTCTGCCAGCGATGCGCCGCCGAGCTCCTCGAGCGGGCGGCTCAGCTCCTCGGCCTTAGCGGCGGCCTCGGGCGTGCCCGGCTTAATGCCGTCGACGCCGATGACCTTGCGCACGAGCGAGTAGCCGTTGGAGTGCACACCGGTGGAAGGCAGGCCCAGGATCACATCGCCGGGGCGGACGTTTGCGGGGTCGAGCATCTTGGGACGGTCGACGACGCCCACGGTAAATCCGGCAAGGTCGTAGTCGGCAGGAGCCATGACGCCCGGGTGCTCGGCCATCTCGCCGCCCACGAGCGCGCAGCCCGCGAGCTTGCAGCCGTCGGCCACACCCTTGATGATCTTTGCCATGTGCTCGGCCTCAATGTGACCGATGGCAACGTAATCCAAGAAGAACAGCGGCTCGGCGCCCGAAGCCAAAATGTCATTGACGCACATGGCGACCAGGTCCTGGCCCACCGTCTCGTGACGGTCCATGATCTGGGCGAGCACGAGCTTGGTGCCCACGCCGTCAGTGCCGCTGATCAGGATCGGGTCTTCCATATCCTTAAGCGCAGCGGCCGAGAACAGGCCGCCAAAGCCACCGATGCCGCCGATAACCTCGGGGCGGTTAGTGTCCTTGACCATCTGCTTAATAGCGTCAACGGCGCGGCCGCCCTCGGCGGTATCGACGCCGGCGTCCTCGTACGTCACATGCTTGCTGTCGCTCATCTGAGCCTTCCTCTCCCACTACCGTGGCGCCGCGCGGGCGCCAAACGGTGCTCATAGTTGCGTTCATTTCAGCGCGCGCCATAACAACGCACGCCGCTCAATCAACAAAACAGCAGGTAAAACCTACCAAAATAAACCTGTCCCTACATGGCAGGTTTTAAGCCTCGCCGTGCTCCTCTTCCCAGCTGCGATCGTCGTATTTCTCGACCACGGCGTCATCGTCAACGTGCAGCGGCTTGTCCAGGTTACGGGGCTTAAAGCCCTCCATAAACTTGTCGCGGCCAAAGCTCTCGGGAATGGCCACGGGGTAGCGGCCGGTAAAGCAGGCATCGCAGTAACCGCCCTTGGGCATGACCTTAAGCAGGCCCTCGACCGAAAGGAAGGCCAGCGAATCGGCGCCGATGTACTCGCAAATCTCGTCGACTGTCTTGTTGGCGCTGATAAGCTGCGACTGCACGTCGGTATCGATACCGTAGAAGCACGGCCAGATGACCTCGGGCGAGTTGATGCGGATATGAATCTCCTTGGCACCGGCGTTGCGCAGCATCTTGACGAGCTGCACCATGGTGGTGCCGCGCACGATGGAGTCGTCGATGACGACCAGGCGCTTGCCCTCGATGTTGTCGCGCAGCGGGTTGAGTTTCATACGCACGCCCATGGCGCGCAACTCCTGCGTAGGCTCGATAAACGTACGGCCCACGTAGCGGTTCTTGATAAGGCCCTCGCCAAAGGGAATACCGCTCTCGTGCGAATACCCCTCCGCGGGCGGCAGGCCGGAATCGGGCACGCCGATGACCAGGTCGGCCTCGACGGGCTCCTCATGTGCCAGCTGACGGCCCATGTCGTAACGGCAGGCATAGACGCTCTTGCCGTTCATAATGGAGTCGGGGCGGGCAAAGTAGACCTGCTCAAAGATGCAGTTTGCGGGCTCTTCGGCGGCAGGCACGCCCTGCTCGGATACCAGACCCTCGGCGCTGATGCGCAAGATCTCGCCGGGACGGACGTCACGGACGTACTCGGCGCCCACGATGTCGAGTGCGCAGGTCTCGGAAGCAACGACCCAGCCGCCGGCGCGCGTGACATGGACGGCGGAGTCGACCGTCGTGGCGCCGTCTTGCGAGGGCAGCTGCGAAACGGATGCGGCATCGGCCTGGTCCAAACCCTCGTCCACCAGCTTGCCCAGCACGAGCGGGCGAATGCCGTGCGGATCGCGGAATGCGTAGAGCGCCTGTTCGTTGATGAGCGTCATGGCGTAGCCGCCGCGCACGAGCTCCATGGTCTTGCGAATGCCCTCGCGCAGATGGCCTGTACGCTGAGTAAAGTAGCCGATGAGCTTGGTCGCGACCTCGGAATCCGAATTGGAGAGGAACGGCACGCCCAGCTCGATCAGCTGGCGGCGCAGCTCGTCGGTGTTGACCAGAGTGCCGTTGTGAGCAAGCGCGATAATGACGCTGTTGATGGTAGAGAGGTGCGGCTGCGAGGCTTCCCAGCTCTTGGCGCCGGCGGTGCCATAGCGCACGTGGCCCACGGCCAGCTGGCCGGAGAGCGTCGACAGGTCGGCGTTGGAGAACACGCGATCGAGCAGGCCCAGATCCTTGCGGACCATAACCGTGCCGCCATCACCCACGGCGATTCCCGCCGATTCCTGGCCGCGATGCTGCAGCGCGCGCAGACCAAAGTACGTCAGTCGAGCCACATCGCGATCGGGTGCCCACACACCAAAAATGCCGCATTCCTCATGCAGCTGGTCGGAGTCCGGATCATACGTCGACATGGTCTTCACCTGTCCCGCGGCACGCTCGGCCGCGCGGATGGTTTCTTGAGACATGGCATCCCCTCAGAGCCTCGTTATTTGGCGTTACCTGCCCTATTATACGCACGGCAAGACAAGCACTCCCGCGCATGAACAGCGCTTTTTAAAAGCCCACCGAGCTTATAATCCGTTTTGCAGCCAAACATTTTATTGGGCAACCGCCTCGGGGCCGACGATCCCGCATACTTCCGTTGCGACGCGTCTCGCCCGCCGTTGGGGCTTGCATTGTTGCAATTGGGACGTTCGTCCTGTCTTTTGGCAGGTCGGCGGCGTATCCTTGTACCTACAGCAAAACGAGAAAGGTTATGTATGGATCGAAACGAACTCGACCCCAGCGTCCCCAGCGCCACGGAGGTCAAGAAGATCCCCCTCATCATTAAGGTGTACGCCGTCCTGTGCATCCTGTCCGGCGTGGGTACGCTCCCGTCGGTCGGCGCCTTTATGTGGCAGGTCATCACCGCACTCATCAACGGCAACGCCGCCGCCAAGCTCGGCGACAACACGCTCGTCGCGGTCGGACTGATTGTCGCCGGCATCATGCTCTCGGCTGCCAGTGCCGTCATCTTGATCATCTTTGGCCTGGACCTCATCAAGAACCAGCGCCGCAACGCCGCTCGCCTGTCCTACATCCTTATTGCATTCACCGTCGTCGAGCTTTTGGTCGACGTGATGCTCCAGGGCATCGGGCCTTTCTTGCTGCGCCCCGCCATCCAGCTCGGCATCCTCGTCGCGCTTTCGACCACCGTCGACCCCACGCTGCGCCAGGAGCGCGAGCTGCAACGCCGCCTGCAGGAAATGCTCGATCGCGACGCCGCCGCCGAGGGCATGCTCGGGCGCGATGAAACCGGCGAAGGCTACATCAAGCTCAACTACTTCAACCTGTTCTGGGTATTCTTTGTCTGCTGCATACTCGGCCTGATCGCCGAGGACATCTGGCACATGACGGTCGACGACCCCGGCGTCTACCAGAACCGCGCCGGCATGCTGTTTGGCCCCTTCAGCCCCATCTATGGATTTGGCGCCGTACTCATGACCATGGTGCTCAACCGCTTCTACAAAAAGAACCCCATCATTATCTTTTTGGTGAGCGCGCTGCTCGGCGCGAGCTTTGAGGTGTTCGTGGGCTGGTTTATGCAGACCTCGTTTGGAGTGGTCTCGTGGAGCTACTCGCACATGAAGCTGTTCGGCATGCCCGACCCGCTCGCCGTCCTTACGGGCGGACGCACCTGCACGGGCTTTGCCTGCCTGTGGGGCCTGGGCGGACTCATCTGGATCAAGCTGCTGCTGCCGAGGCTGCTCAAGCTCATCAACATGATTCCGTGGAAGAGTCGCTACTCGGCTACTGTCATCTTCACCATCATTATGCTGGTCGATGGCGTTATGACGCTGCAGTCGCTCGATTATTGGTATCAGCGCGTCAACGGCACGGAACCGGATATTCCCGTTGCGCAGTTCTACGGCAAGTACTTCGATAATGACTTTATGGAGAATCGCTTCCAGAGCATGACCATGAGCCCCAAGGATGCGACGCGCGTGTAGCGTCCACCGCGCCCAAAACGCAAAATGCCCGCCGGTATCACGCGTACCGGCGGGCATTTTTATAAACGAGTCTTCTATCGACGCAAGCCTCTACGCCTCGCGCTCGACCTCACTTACGCATTCGTTCTTGATGGTGCCAACAAGCGCCTGCAGCGCATCGACCACGTGCGGGCGAATGTCCCCGCCGATGAGCACGAGCATGATGTCGTCACCCACGGCGAGTTCGCCGCTTGCCAGCCACACGCGCACATAGCCGATACCCGGCATCGCGCGCGTGGCCTCGATAGCAGCCTGCACCTTCTGAGCATCGAAGCCGAATACCATGCCGCCCACCCTGCGTCCGGGAGCTACGCCATCGGTTTCGATCCCGCGGACCTCGGACTTGGGCGTCGCGCGCACCACGCCGTTATGCGTCAGATACATCCCACAGCCTGCCGCCGACGAATCGGCCTTGGCCTCGCGCAGCCAAGCATCAACCGAAGGCATCGTTTTGCCATTCTCGAGCATCATTTCCCCTTTCACCGTCATTGAGTAGCCCATTATCTATTCCTCGACCGGCGTGAGCACCATGACGGCACGCGTGTTGCTCAGCGATAACGAACGACAGGTCACAAGCGTTACGACCTTGGTTGCCGAAGCGGCACGATCGGTGGCATCGCTCGCCACGGCAGAGGCACCGTCGAGCATCTCGGACAGGTAGTTCTTGAGCCCGTCGTCGCCCTCAAAATTGGGCGTTCGCGCCTTGGAGTACGTATCCTCAACGACCTTGGTCGCCAGCGGACGCAGCTTATACGTTGCATCGCGCGTGATGTAATACACGTACTCGATGCTATCGAACGTCGCTTGGTCGGTGGTGTCCGAAATCACGTTGAACATCGACCCATCGTTCATATGGTGGCCGTAGATCGTGGTCTGCTGGTCAACCATTCCCGGCGCGGTGTCGTCGCTATCCAAGAAGATGGCACCGGACGCGTTAGCCGTACCGTCAAACAGCGTGTTGAGGTATTTGGAGTTGTTGTTGGTCTGCACGACGGGATAGTTGATGTTGGTGCCGGGCGCGTAAATCCAACCCACAACCTCGGGATTTGTCTGGGCAAGTGCATCGAAGTCGATAATCGGCACGCCGCTGGCGTCCTTATCGCTTACATATTGCTTCTCGATTTTCTGGTACGAATCGCTTGCCTGCTTATAGCCAATCTGAGCATTGATAAAGATGGCAGCGGCGGCAACAATCAGGCCGATGCCGATGATGATGAGCAGAATGGGAATAATGGAGCGGCGCTTTTTGCGCGGCGGCTCGGTGTAATCCGACGGCGCGGCATGCGATGAAGACCGGGGCGGCTTCTTAGCGTTGCTATAAGATGAAGGTCGATATGCGGCTGGCGCGTCCTGTCGACGATGCGTCGCCGGCGTCACGGGGCGCGGCGCGCGCGGCTGCTGAGGAGAGGATGTCCGACCCTGCTGTGCCGCACGGGCAGCACCCGGCTTCGACGGATCGGGAATCTGAGAAGCCTTGAATCGTTTTCCCTGATAGTCGGACATGGCTCTCCTTATCTGCGGCGAAACGGCGGAACGCCTAGGCGTCGGCCATCTCCTGCTTCATCTTCTCGATAACCTTGCGGTACTCGGGGTCGCAAGCGCCTAGAATCTGCGTGGCGTAGATGGCGGCGTTCTTGGCGCCGTTGATGGCAACGCAGGCCACGGGCACGCCCGAAGGCATCTGCACCATCGACAGCAGCGAATCCATGCCGCCCAAGTCACTCGTCTTCATAGGCACACCGATAACCGGCAGCGGCGTAAAGGCAGCCACGACACCACCCAGGTGAGCGGCCTTGCCGGCGGCGGCGATAATCACTTTGATACCGCGATCGGCGGCAGTCGAGGCCCACTCGTGGACCTTCGCCGGCGTGCGGTGTGCGCTCGCAATGACAAGCTCATAGGGCACACCAAGCGCCTCGAGCTCGGCGGTGCAGCCTTCCATAACGCCCAGATCGGACTTGGAACCCATGATGATCCCGACAACCGGCTTTTGATCTGCCATAAACAAAGACCTCCTGTTGAGAGCGGTGACGCGGCGAATCCGCGACCCTTAACTACTGAGAGTAGTATAGCTGCTCCCGTCCCTGCGGTCTTTGTGGCGCTTCGCGGGCGGGCCAGGCTTTATCTTCACTCCGGTTGCTTCGCAAAGTCGTTCAGATAAAGCCTGGCCCGCCCGCGAAGCGCCCTGCGACCTACCGGGGACTGCCATGACGTACGTTGGCTGAATTATTAGTGTGGGCCCTGCCGTTCGAACGAACGGCAGGGCCCACACTAATAATTCAGCCCTAGTCATCGCGCAAAGCCCCTTCGGCAGCACACGGTGCAACCGAGTCACCGCAGGCCGGGGCGGGAGGCGGACCTTTCTCTCGGAAAACTTCGCGAAGCCCAGTTTCCGAGAGAAAGTGTCCGCCTCCCGCCCCGGCCGGACAGCTCAACCTACACCGTGTGCTGCGGCAGGTCCTGCAGGGCGATGACGTCCATGCCCATGTCGTTGGCGCTGCCGTGACCCTGCTCGTCCTCGCGCACGGCCTCGATGGCACTCACGTACGTGTTGGCCGCAGACATCGCCGTCACGCAGGTCACGCCACGACGGACGGCCTCGGTGCGTAGCAGGTAGCCATCGCCACGCGAGCCCGGGCCGTACGGCGTATTGATGATTACCGCAATCTTGCCATCGGCGATGAGGTCGCCGATGTTGGGGCACTCGCCGTCGTGCGGGCCGCTGATCTTCTCCACGACCTCACACGTCACGTTGCCGCCGCGCAGCACGCGCGCCGTACCCTCGGTGGAGCAGATATCAAAGCCCAGGTAGCGCAGGATACGGGCGACCGAAAGGATATGGCGCTTGTCGCGGTCGCACACGCTGATGAACACCTTGCCGGCGCTCGGGTCGGGCAGCTTGTAGTCGATCGCCAGCTGCGTCTTGGCATATGCCTCGGGATAGCTCTTGGCGATACCCATGACCTCGCCCGTCGACTTCATCTCGGGTCCCAGGATAACGTCGGCTCCCGGGAAACGGCCCCAGGGCATGACGGCTTCCTTCATGCAGAACCAATCGAGCTGACGCTCGTCGCTCGGCAGGCCCAGGCTGGCGATAGAATCGCCCGCCATGATACGCGCCGCGCACTTGGCCAGCGGCACGCCGGTGGCCTTGGAGATAAACGGCACGGTACGGCTGGCACGCGGGTTGGCCTCGATCACGTAGACGGTCTCGCCCTTGATGGCGTACTGTACGTTGACCAGGCCGCGCACGCCCAGCGCCATCGCGATGCGGCGCGTGGTCTCGCGGAGCTTCGCCTGCAGGCTCTCGCTAAAGCTGAACGGCGGGATGCAGGTCGCAGAGTCGCCGGAGTGAATACCGGCCTCCTCGATATGCTCCAGGATACCGCCGATGTAGACCTCCTCGCCGTCGCACAGGGCGTCGACGTCGGACTCGATCGCACCCTCCAAGAAGCGGTCCAGGTACACCGGGTAGTCGGGGCTAATGCGCGCAGCCTCGGCCATGTAATCGCGCAGATGCTCGGCATCATAGGCGATCATCATGCCGCGGCCGCCCAGCACGTAGCTCGGACGCACCAGCAACGGGTAGCCGATGTGCGCGGCCACGGCCTCGGCCTCCTCAAACGAGGTGGCCTGGCCCGCCGGCGGGTACATAATGCCCAGCTTGTCGAGCAGGGCGGCAAAGCGCTCGCGGTCCTCGGCAAAGTCGATGGCATCGGGCTTGGTGCCCATGATGTTGACGCCACTCTCCTCGAGCATGCGCGCCAGCTTAAGCGGAGTCTGGCCGCCGAGCGTCACCACGACGCCGTCGGGACGCTCAACATCGATGACATCCATGACGTCCTCGTAGGTGAGCGGCTCAAAGTACAAGCGGTCCGAGGTGTCGTAGTCAGTCGAGACGGTCTCGGGGTTGCAGTTGACCATGATGGTCTCGAAGCCGCGGGCCGCCAGCGCGTAGCTCGCGTGCACGCAGCAGTAATCGAACTCGATACCCTGGCCAATGCGGTTGGGGCCGGCGCCCAGAATCATCGCCTTGGGCTTGTCCGCCGGCGTGGTCTCGTCGGGAGCCACGCACTTCTTGGCATCCGGGCTCGTGCGGTAGATGTTCTCGTACGTCTTGTAGTGGTACTCCGTGGCGCTCGAGAACTCCGCAGCGCAGGTATCGACCGTCTTCATGCTGGGAACCACGCCCAGACCCTTGCGATAGGCGCGCACAAAGCGCTCATCCGAGCCGGTCAGCGCGGCAATCTCGGCGTCGCTCGTGCCGTACTGCTTGAGTAGGCGCATCGCGTCGGCGTCAATATCCTCCACACGCAGGCCGCGGATGCTCTCCTGAACCTGCACCATGTCGTTGATGCGGTTGAGGTACCACGGGTCGATGCCGCAGGTGGCATGAATGCGAGCGATGTCCCAGCCACGGCGCAGGGCCTCGACCACAAAGAAGATGCGGTGCTCGGTCGGCGTGGCCACGGCCTGAGCGAGCTCATCGTCGCTCAGCTTATCGGCACCCTCCTTGCCACCGGCGCAGATACCCTGGTGACCGTCCTCCAGCGAACGCATGGCTTTGCCGAAGGCCTCCTCAAAGGTGCGGCCAATCGCCATAATCTCGCCCACGGCCTTCATGCGCGTGGTGAGCGTGGGGTCGGTACCCTTGAACTTCTCGAAGGCAAAGCGCGGCACCTTGACCACACAGTAGTCGATCGTGGGCTCAAAGCAGGCGGGCGTGGCCTTGGTGATGTCGTTGACGATCTCGTCGAGCGTATAGCCCACAGCCAGACGCGCAGCGGCCTTGGCGATGGGGAAACCCGTGGCCTTAGAGGCCAGCGCGGACGAACGGCTCACGCGCGGGTTCATCTCGATGACGATCAGGCGGCCGGTCTGGGGGTTCACGGCAAACTGCACGTTGGAGCCGCCGGTCTCGACGCCGATCTTCTCCAAGATGGCGAGCGAGGCGACACGCATGCGCTGATACTCCAGGTCGGAGAGGGTCTGCGCCGGCGCCACGGTGATGGAGTCGCCGGTATGCACGCCCATGGGGTCGAGGTTCTCGATGGAGCACACGATGATGCCGTTGCCGGCGTGGTCACGCATGACCTCCATCTCGTACTCTTTCCAACCCTCGATGGACTCCTCGACCAGCACCTCGTGGGCAGGCGAGAGCTCCAGGCCCTGGCTCACGATGGAGACGAGCTCCTCGTGAGTATGCGCGATGCCACCACCGGCGCCGCCGAGGGTAAAGCTCGGGCGCAGTACGCAGGGATAGCCCACGCGCTCGGCGATAGCCTCGGCGTCGGCCACGCTGTAGGCATAGCCCGAGCGCGCGACCTCCAGGCCAATCTCGGCCATGGCCTCGTTAAAGAGCTTGCGGTCCTCGCCGCGCTCGATGGCGGCCAGGTCGCAGCCGATCATCTCGACGCCGTACTTGTCGAGCGTGCCGTCCTTTGCCAGTTCGACGGCGGCGTTCAGACCGGTCTGGCCGCCCAGCGTGGGCAGCAGCGCGTCCGGGCGCTCTTTCTTGATTACGCGCTCGATAAACTCGGCGGTGATGGGCTCGACATAGGTGCGGTCGGCCAAGCCCGGGTCGGTCATGATGGTCGCCGGGTTGGAGTTGACCAGGATGACCTCAAAGCCATCCTCCTTGAGCACCTTGCAGGCCTGGGCGCCGGAGTAGTCAAACTCGCAGGCCTGGCCAATAACGATGGGGCCCGAACCAATGACGAGGATACGCTTGATGTCAGTACGTTTCGGCATGTTTAAAACCTCCTAGAGAGGCTGACTCAATGTTTTGAAAAAGTCAGCGAGGGTGCAGCTGGTGCATCAGGTTGCCGTGATGCGAGGGCGCGCTGGGCTTATGCCCGCGCGTCCGAAGCAGAACGGCAAGATGATGTGCCAGATGCAGCCGCAGCGTCGACCGGTCCGCCGTTCGGTAGAACGGCGGAACCAACATCGGCAAAGTTCCAGCCAGCCAGGCGGTCCTTCGCGGTATCGATGTCCAGGTAGTTCTCCTCGCCGTCCATGAGTCGCGTAAAGGCGGTAAAGAGATAGTGGGCATCGGTGGGGCCAGGCGAGGCCTCGGGGTGGTACTGGACCGAGAAGCACGGGGCATCGAGCAGCTGGATGCCCTCGGCGGTGCCGTCGTTGAGGTTCACATGTGTCAGGCGAATGCGGCCGAAGCGCTCGTTCATCACGACCGGCGCGATTCCGCGGCGCACCCAGACGCGCAGATCTCCATCGGCCGCATGCTCGGTCTCGCCGCCGGAAAGCTCGGGGACAAGCTTGCCCAAGCTGGGGAACAACAGGCCAAAGCCATGGTTTTGTGCGGTGATCTCCACGCGACGGCTTACCAGGTTCATGACCGGCTGGTTGCCACCGCGGTGACCGAACTTAAGCTTTTCCATCTGGGCGCCGCAGGCCAGGCTGATCATCTGGTGACCAAGACAAATACCAAAGACCGGCACCTTGCCGATCAGCTGCTGCACCTGCTCGTAGGTCTCCACCACGGCGTCGGGGTCGCCGGGGCCGTTGGACAAAAAGACGCCATCGGGATTCATGTCGAGCACCTGCTGAGCTGGCGTATCCCACGGCACGACGGTAAGATCGCAGCCGGCGCGCACCAGGCCCTCCAGAATGCCGCGCTTCACACCGCAGTCGTAGGCGACCACTTTGTGACAGGCAGGAGCGGCAGCCGAAAGCGCAAAGTCATGCGTGGCAGGCAGGTCGGCGGCCACAAACTCATGAGGCGCGGGGCAACTTACGGTCTTGACCAGGTTCTCGCCTACCAGCGCGGGCGCTGCGGCCAGACGCTCGGCAAGCTCGTCGACATCGAAGATCTCGGTCGAGATAATGCCCATCTTGGAGCCGTTGTCGCGCAGGTGGCGCACCAGGGCGCGGGTGTCGACGCCCTCGATAGCGACGATGCCGTGTGCACGCAGGTACTCCGGCACGCTGACGGCCGAGCGCCAGTTAGAAGGCGTGGCGCACATGTCGCGAACGATCATGCCGCGCATAGCCGGAGCGCTCGCAGGGCGCACGGCGTCGCCGGGGAAGGCCGACTGGACGTCGGTCTCGTCGATACCGTAGTTGCCGATCTGCGGATAGGTCATGGTTACGATTTGGCCGGCATAACTCGGGTCGGTCATGACCTCAAAGTAGCCCTCGAGCGAGGTGTTGAAGCAGACTTCGCCGGTCGCGGTGCCCTCGGCGCCGCATGCACGTCCATAAAAAATGGCCCCATCCTCAAGATACAGGATGCAGGGACCACAGGTGCCCTTGCTGGTTTTGGCCAGCATACGCTGGCAAAGCTCGCTGGGCGCGAAGGTGCGGGCGGCAGCGCCCGCGGTATGGTTGTTCGCCATAATTCTCCTTCCCGGTCTCACAGGACCGGCTTAAAGGTGTGTAGTTAGGCCTCGCGGTATTGTAACCGCAAGCATGCCTCATGGCGTTAATTTCATCGAAATGTTTACGAAATGATAATTATGACTTTCTATGCATAATGATTTTTTAATCCCCGTCCCAGAAAAATCATCCCGCGGGGCTTGTGGCTCACGCGGGATGATGGCGTCTTATTTTTTCTTGTCCTGCTCCAGCAGTTCGGACGGTGTGCGATCGGGCTTGCCGCCGCGGAAAATCTCGCGGCCATGCAGACGATGCTCCAGGTCGCGCTCGGCCTTTTCCTCGTCAATCTTGGTCTGGCTCACCACCGGGTCCTCGATCAACGACGACACCGAGTTCACCTGCTTCTGAATGCGCTCGGCGATGGTGTCGTCCATACTCACGATGCGCATCTTCCAGTCGATACTCGTGGCGTTGGATGAGCTCTTGGTCCACACGAACGTCAAAATGGCGCTCTGGTGGCCGCGCGCGGGGAACATGCCAAAGAAGGAATCGTGCTGAATGTTGCTATCCTCGTCGATATAGGCGTGAACGTTATACACCACGCGGTCGATCTTATCGTTGAGCAACGCGTTGGTCGCAAGCGCCGCGGCCTGAATCTGCCCGTTGGACAGCAGCTCGAGCTCGTTGGCAGACGATGTGTCCAACACCGTCACCTCGACCGTGCCCGTGCGTTCATCGGCTTCATCGACGGTAAAGTCGAGCGGGAACTGCGTAAAGCCGTTGCCCCATTCAAGTCCACCCTTGAGCGCGGTCGAAACGGTATCGACCGAAACGCTCTCGGACAGGTTGGCGGTATTCAGACGGCGCATCACGCCGTAGCCGATCTGCATGCCCACGATCAGCACCAAAATACCGATGACCACGGCCATCGCGGTCTTCGTAATGGTATGGCTCACCTGCGAGCCCGAAGGATCGTCCTCGGACAGCGGGTCGATATGTTTTGCCTGGCTCGCGCGGTCCTCGCTGCGCAGCTGCGCTAGCGCCGCTTTGTCACCGCGCTTGGCCGCGGCCTCCTTCTCACGCATGCGCTCAGTTCGCTTTTTGGCAAGCGTGGGATCCAAGACGCCGGATGCATCGATTTCGGAGAATAACTCCGTCACTTCTTCCGGAGTCAAAGGGTTCTTGTCAGCCATAAACTTCCTGTCATATCAATCAGTCGAGCTCGTGCGCACGCGCACCTTCGAACTGCATTCGATAGTAACGGGCATAGGTGCCGCCACGGGCGAGAAGCTCCTCGTGCGTGCCACGCTCCACAACGCGACCATGCTCAACGGTCGCAATCTCGTCGGCATGCTTAATGGTCGAAAGACGGTGGGCGATGATGATTGTGGTACGGCCGCGTGCCAGCTCTTCGAGCGACTCCTGGACCGCCTCCTCGCTCTCGTTATCCAAAGCACTCGTCGCCTCGTCCAAGATCAAGATTTTGGGATTCTTGAGAAACACGCGCGCGATGGCAACGCGCTGCTTCTGTCCGCCCGAAAGACGGCTGCCGCGCTCGCCCACCACGGTGTCGTAGCCCTGCGGAAGCGACTCGATAAAGGTATCGATATTGGCGCGACGGGCGGCCTCGGCGATCTCTTCTGCCGTAGCGCCCGGCTTGCCGTAGGCGATGTTCTCGCCAATCGTACCGTCAAATAGATAGACATCCTGCTGCACCAGGCCGATGGCGCGGCGCAGGCTCTGCTGCGTCACATCGCGCACGTCCTGACCGTCGATGCTAATGGATCCGGTAGCCACGTCATAAAAGCGCGGCAGCAGCGAACAGGTTGTGGACTTGCCGCCGCCCGAAGGGCCAACCAAAGCGATGGTCTGCCCGGGCTTGATGGACAGGTCCATATGGTCGATAACGGGACGCTCGTCGGCATAGCCCTCGCCCAGCTCGACATCCTCGTAGTTAAAGCACACGTCGTGATACTCCACGGCGCCGGCAGTCACCTGCAGATCCGTAGCGCCCGGCTTGTCCTGGATATCCGGCGCGGTCGAGAGCACCTCGTCCATACGTTTAAAGCCGGCGATAGCCTTCTGATACGTTTCGGCCGAATTGACGAGCGTCTCAAGCGGCGTGCAGAACAGCGAAATATAGAGTGCGAAGGTCGCCATATCGACCGCCTGTAGCTGTCCCTGGGCGACCAGCCATCCGCCCAGCAGCACTACGATCACATAGAGCACACCCGAGAGCAGGCCATACGTCGCGGTATAGACGCCCATGGCGTGATACATGTTCTCCTTGGACAAAAGGTAGCGGTCGTTAGAGGCACGGAACTTGGCACGCTCGGTCTCCTCGTTGGCAAAGCTCTTGACCACGCGCATGCCCGCCAGAGAATCCTGCAGCTGTGCATTAATGCCGCTGATCTTCTTGCGGTTGTCGCTAAAGACCTCGCGCATGCGCATGTTCTGCCAAAACATGACGACCGCAAACGCTGCCGTCACCACAGCCATGGCAAGCGCCAGGACCGGGGCGATGGTAAAGAGGATCACAAACGAGCCGATGATCTCGATGCCGCAGATGATGATCCACTCGGGCACGTGATGCGCCGCCTCGCAGATATCGAACAGGTCGTTGACCACGCGGCTCATCATGTCGCCCGAGCTGTTGCGGTCGAAGTACGCAAAGCTAAAGCGCTCATACTGGTCGAACAGGTCCTCGCGCATTTTGGACTCCATGCGCGCGCCCATCACGTGACCCCAATAGCTCACAAAGTAGCGGCAGGCGCAGCGGACGGCATACATCAGCACCAAGCCCACCGCGATCATGCCGAGCGCCTGCATAATGGCAGCCTGACCCTGAGTAAATAGCCCACCGGTCAAATTGCGCAGGATAATGGGGAACGCCAGGTCAATGGCGGCAAGCACCAGAGCGCAAACAGTATCAGCAACAAAAAGCCCCATCTGGGGCTCGTAGTAAGAAAGAAACCTCTTCAGCATGTGATCCTCAAAGAAATATCAGCAACGTAAGGCCCTGGGAAAAAGCAATCAGTAGTACTTGTCCCAGGGCCATCCCCACTCGTTAAAGCTCCGTACCCCCAAGGCGGTGAGCGATGCTGTCGCAGGCCAAGGCGCCTACGACGGTCTTGGCGTCTTCGATCTTGCCGTCGAGCACGGCGTCGATCAGCTCGTGCAGCGGCACCAGGTCCACGTTGACAAACTCGTCATCATCGGGGTTGGGCGCATCAAACTCGAGCTTGGTAGCCAAGTAGATGTGGATGATCTCATCGCAAAAACCGCAGGACGTGACAATCGACGTCAAAAAGCGAATACGACCAGCCCTAAAGCCCGTCTCCTCATGCAGTTCGCGCTTGGCGCAATCGAGCGGGTCCTCGCCCGGGTCGAGCTTGCCGGCGGGAATCTCGACCGTCACGCGGTCAATGGCGGTGCGGTACTGACGCACCAGTACGATCTTGCCGCTCTCGGTCAGTGCCACAACGGCCGCCGCACCCGGATGGCGAACGATATCGCGGGCGCTGCGGTGACCGTTGGGCAGCTCAACCTCAAGACGGTGGACGTCGAGGATCTTGCCCTTCCAGGCGCACTCTTCCGAAAGAATCTTCTCGTGCAGCTCGGCATCGTGCGGGTCGTCATCGCCCAGCACCAGCGCCGGCTCGTCAGCGACCTCGCCACCAGGCTCGCCCTCGGCGTGCCCATACATGCGGCCGTCCTCTTCGACAATCTGCGCGTCCACGAGCTCTTCGTTCTTCTCGTCCATCCGTCTCATTCCTCTCGGATTTTAGGCATCCCAGGCGTCGCGGCCGCGCAGCGCGCGCAGGCCGATGTCGTGACGCAGGGTCTTGCCCTCAAAATCAATCTTCTCGCAGGCCTCGTAGGCAAGGTTGCGAGCGCTCTCGAACGTGTCGCCCAGAGCGGTCACGGCAAGCACACGACCGCCGTTGGTCACGAGCTGACCGTCCACCACGGCGGTGCCCGCGTGGTACACGGTCACGTTCTCCATGGCCTCGGCATCGGCAATACCGGTGATGACCTTGCCCTTCTCGTAGCTGCCGGGGTAGCCCGCGCTCGTCAGAACAACAGCCACGGCCCACTCGTCACGCCAGTCGAGCTCAATCTGATCAAGCTCGCAGTTGGCGCAGGCGAGCATAACCTCGACCAGGTCGTTCTTGAGGCGCGGCAGCACAACCTGCGTCTCGGGGTCGCCAAAGCGGGCGTTGAACTCCAGCACCTTGGGGCCGGCGGGGGTGAGCATAAAGCCGCCATACAGGCAGCCGCGGTAGTCGATGCCCTCGGCAGCGAGCTCGGCCACGGTCTGCTCCATGACTTTCACCATGGTGGCGTGCTCCTCGTCGGTCACGATGGGTACTGGGCTGTAAACGCCCATGCCACCGGTGTTGGGACCCTTGTCGCCCTCGAGCGCACGCTTGTGGTCCTGCGAAGTGGCCATGGGGCGCACGGTCTTGCCGTCGGTAAAGGCCAGCAGCGAGCACTCGGGGCCGGTCAGCATCTCCTCGATGACCACGGTATTGCCGGCATCGCCAAAGGTGCCGCCAAAACACTCGCGCACGGCCTCCTCGGCCTGCTCGAGCTCAGTCGCCACGATAACGCCCTTGCCTGCGGCCAGGCCGTCAGCCTTGACGACCAGCGGAGCGCCCTGCTCACGCACATAGGCAAGAGCCGAAGCCTCGTCGGTAAACGAGCCGTAGGCTGCCGTCGGGATACCGGCGCGCTCCATGAGCTGCTTGGAGAACAGCTTGGAGCCCTCCATCTGGGCGCCCTCGGCACCCGGGCCAAAGCAGGGAATACCCGCCGCGCGCACGGCGTCGGCCACGCCCGCCACGAGCGGAGCCTCGGGGCCAATTACCACGAGTCCGCATCCGTGGCTCTGCGCAAACGCCGCCACGGCCGCAGGATCGCAGTCGTCGAGAACAACGTTCTCGCCGCAGCTCGCGGTGCCGCCGTTACCCGGCGCAATGTAGAGCTTGCCGGCGCGCGGTGATGCTGCGAGCTTAGCTGCCAAAGCATGCTCACGGCCGCCGCTGCCCAACAACAGGATGTCGATGGTTTGAGTGTCCGCCTTCAAGGGTGCCTCCTCTATGGATGAACGGCTCGCTCCGCGCGAGCCCTTTGCAAGCAAATATACCCCTCGGCCGCCCGTCCGGGCTGCAAAGGGGTATATCGCAATAACCAAATAGTCCCGATTACTTCCAGAATCGGTTGATGATCTGCTCGCGACCGGCGCCAACGCCAATGAACGTCACGCGGGTGTGTGCCAGATCCTCGATAAACGCCACGTAGTCCTGAGCCTCTTGCGGCAGCTCGTCAAAGCTGCGGCAACCGGTGATATCGCACTTCCAGCCGGGGAGCTCCTCGTAGATGGGCTTGGCATGCTCAAAGCGCACCTGATGCTCGGGCACGCTCGTGTAGCGCTCGCCATCGACGTCGTAGGCCACGCACACCTTAATGGTGTCGAAAGCCGAAAACACGTCGAGCTTGGTCATGGCGATATCGGTGAGGCCGTTGACGCGCGAGGCGTAGTTGGCGATGGGGCCGTCGAACCAGCCGCAGCGACGACGGCGACCGGTGGTCACGCCGTACTCGTAGCCCTCCTCGGTCAGCGTGTGACCGGCCTCGGACTCATAGGAAAGCTCGGTGGGCATGGGGCCCGAACCGACGCGGGTGATATAGGCCTTCATGACGCCCAGCACGCGGTCGACGTTCTTCATACCGACGCCGGAGCCGGTGATGGCGCCGCCGGCGGTGCAGTTGGAAGACGTCACGTACGGATAGGTACCGTGGTCGATGTCGAGCAGCGTCGCCTGGGCGCCCTCAAACAGCAGGTCCTTGCCCTCATCGATCATGTTGTTGAGCAGCAGGCTCGTCTCGGTGATGTAGGGACGCAGGCGCTCGGCCATCGGCAGGTACTCGTCGCAAATCTGGTCCACGGTGTAGGTGGGCAGGTTGTAGATGAGCTCGAGCTCGGGGTTCACGCGGGCGAGAGCGGTCTCCAGCTTGTCGCGGAACAGCGCCTCGTCCAGCATGTCCTGCATGCGCAGGCCAATGCGGGCCATCTTGTCCTGATAGCACGGACCGATGCCGCGCTTGGTGGTACCGATGTTCTTCTTGCCGAGCTTCTGCTCAAAGGCGCCATCCAGATCGATGTGGTACGGCATGATGACATGCGCGTTGCCGCTAATCTTGAGGTTCTTGGTGGTGATACCGTCGGCCTCGAACATGTCGATCTCCTCAAGGACAACCTTGGGGTTGACGACGCAGCCGTTACCGATCACCGACACGTGGTCGGAATACATGATGCCGGAGGGCACCTGGTGCAGGCCGTACTTCTTGCCGTTGACGACGATGGTGTGGCCGGCGTTGTTGCCTCCCGAGTAGCGCACGACGGCATCGAAGTCGCCGGCGACCAGGTCGCAAATCTTACCCTTGCCCTCATCGCCCCACTGGGCACCGACCAAAACGGTTGACGGCATGTTTACTCCTTACATTCATGGACTGTCTACGCGCCACGCCGGCACGCAGAAGCACAAAACATTCCCAGTATACCCGTGCAACGGGCGCCTGTCCTACTCCTCGGCATGTGCCCCATCAAGCTCATAGAACTTGGTGGATGCCGGCAGGAACATCAGGTCGACGTCGCCGATCGGGCCCGAACGGTTCTTGGCCACGACGATACGCGTAACGCCCTCGTCGGGTCGATCGTCGCGCGAGGCCTCGGCCTCGTCGGCGGAGCGGTCCAAGAACATAACGATATCGGCGTCCTGCTCGATGGAGCCCGATTCACGAAGGTCGGAAAGCTGCGGGCGCTTGCCGGTACGGGATTCGACCTGACGCGAAAGCTGCGACAGCGCGATGAGCGGGATCTTGAGCTCCTTAGCCATGATCTTCAGACCACGCGACATCTCCGAAACCTCGACGGTACGGCTCTCGGAGCGGCGTCCCGGCGGAGGACTCACCAGCTGCAGGTAGTCCAGGATGATGATTGCCTTCTCCTTGTTATGGAGCATACGGCGGCTCTTGGCGCGAATCTCGGTCACTGTGGTGCCGGGCGTATCGTCAATCAGAATATCGAGCTTGGACAAGGTCTGCGTGGCCTCGTTGATATTGGCCCACTGCTCGGGGCTAATGCGGCCCATGCGGAAGTCACTGATCGAGATCATGGCGTAGGCGCAAATCAGACGCTGGGCAATTTCCTTGCCCGACATCTCCAGCGAGAAGAAGCCGACGGTATAACCAGCAGCGGCGGCGTTGAGCGCCAGGTTCAGAGCGAACGACGTCTTACCTACAGCAGGACGGGCGCCAATGATGATGAGCTGACCCTCGCGGAAGCCCATGAGCATGCGGTCGAGCGACGGGAAGCCCGTGGGCACGCCCGCAGCCTGGCCACCGGCCTGGCACACTTCCTCGGCCTCATTATAGGCCTCGACCATAAACTCGGTCAGCGTCTTGTAGCTCGACTTGACCTCGCGCGCCGTAACCTTGAGCAGCTTGCTCTCGGCTAGCTCCACGACCTCTTTGGTGTCGGTGGGGGCGTTATATGCCAGCGCGTTGATCTCGTTGGTGGCGCCGATCAGCTCACGCAGCATCGAATCGCGGCGAACGATGGCGGCATGGTGCTGCCAGTTGACGAGCGACAGGGTCTGACCCATCAGCTCCAAAATGTACGCCTCGCCGCCCACGGCATCGAGCTTGTTGATGCTTCGCAGGTAATCGATTAGCGAGATGGAGTCGATGGGGATGCGGCTGTTGTACATATCGACCATCGCGGTATAGATGGTCTTATGAATGGGCCGGTAGAAGTCATCGGGCTGCAGCTCGACCTGGGCTTCTTCGACCACCTCGGGCGATAGCAGCATAGCGGCCAGTACATTGGCCTCTGCATCTTGGTTTTGGGGAAGACCCAACTTTGAGCCGCGGTCCTCGACCGTCAGCCCGGTCTCCCTATCGTCATATGCCATGAGCATCCTCATTCATATCGCTTGCGAGCATCCATAGTATCAGCCACGGTCCCAAAACGCGCCGCGTGCGGCCAATCATCACCGAACCAAACGGATGAACGGTCCTGTATATAGGACTTCGACGCAACGTTCACCATGACACTCACTCAGCGCAAAAAACAAAAGGGCGCCCTGGTTTCCCAGAGCGCCCTTCTTAGAACAAGATTGTTGCGTTGCAGCAAATGCTACTCGGCAGCAGCCTCAGTCTCGACCTCGGCGGTCTCGGCCTCGGCGACCTCAGCGGCCTCCTCGACCTCAGCCTCAGCAGTGAGCTCCTCGGCGGTAACGCCGACGAGAACGACAACCTCGGCCTTGATCTCGCGGTACAGCGAGATGGCAACGGTGTGGGCACCGGCAACCTTGATGGGCTTACCGAGCTCGACGCGCTTGCGGTCGATGTCCATACCGAGCTGAGCCTTGATGGCGTCAGCGATCATAGCGGCGGTAACGGAGCCAAAGAGGATGCCCTCGTCGCCGACCTTGACGTCAACGGTGACCGTCTTGCCCTCGAAGGCAGCCTTGGTCTCGTTGGCGGTAGCCAGACGGACGGCCTCGCGCTTGGCGATGTTGTTGCGACGCTCGTCAAGCTGCTTGAGGTTGCCCTTGGTGGCGGCAACAGCGAGCTTCTTGGGGAACAGGAAGTTCTCAGCGTAACCCTGAGCGACCTCTACGACGTCACCCTCGCCGCCCTTGCCCTTGATCTCATCGAGAAGAATAACCTTCATGATGCGTCTCCCTTCTTAGCCGCGGTCGCGGTTGCCACGAGAGGAAACCACGGGGACGGTGTACGGCAGGAGAGCCATCTCGCGGGCGCGCTTGATGGCGTTGGCGATGTCATGCTGATGCTGCGTGCAAGCGCCAGTGACGCGACGGGGCTTGATCTTGCCACGATCGGTCATGTACTTACGGAGAAGCTGAGTGTCCTTATAGTCGATGAACTCAGTGTTCTCCTTGCAGAACTGGCAGTACTTACGACGCGGCTGACGTGCAGAAAAATCATTAGCCATGTCAAAATACCTTTCATTTGGCAACTTCGGCGAACCGAAGCCGCCTCTCACTCAAAAATAGGTGAACAACCCTTAGAACGGGATGTCCTCATCGTAGACGTCGACCGCGGGCGGCGTGGCCACCGGTGCGGCAGGACGTGCTGCGGGCGCGGGAGCTGCGGGGGCGTAACCGCCCTGATCGTAGCCACCCTGGCCACCACGGGAGCTCATAAACTCGATCTCATCGACGATGACCTCAAGCTTGCTCCGGCGCTGACCGTCGCGCTCCCAAGAGCTGTAGCGCAGCTTGCCCTCGATCGCGACCTTGTTTCCCTTTGCCAGGAAACGGCTCACGGCCTCGGCGCGGGTGCCGAACATAGTGCAGTCGACAAAGTTGGGATAGTCCTCCCACTCGCCAGTCTGCGCGTTGCGGCGACGATCGTTCACGGCGACGCCAAAGGACAGAACCTGGGTTCCGCCGGCGGTGGCGCGCAGCTCGGGATCGCGGGTGAGGTTACCGGTGATGTTCACTCGATTGATGCTCATAACTCACTACTTCCTCTTGGGGCACAAGCCCAGTCCAAAACGACAGTCTTACTCCTGGTCGTCGCGACGGACGATCATGTGGCGGACCACAGCGTCGGTGATACGCAGGACGCGATCAAGCTCGGCGATCTGGGTAGGATCTGCGTGGAAGTTGATGAGGGTGTAGTCACCATCGGTGAGGTCGTTGATCTCGTAGGCGAGCTTGCGCTTGCCCCACTCGTCAACGGAGTCGACCTTGCCAGCGCCCTCAGCGATCGTGGTATCGATACGCTTCATAACAGCGAGACGAGTCTCGGGGTCGAGCGACGGGTCAACAAAGAACAGCAGTTCATAAGCCTTCATATTGTCACCTCCTCTGGGCAAATGTGGCTTCAGGTCGTGAAGGTGCGCCTGAAGCAGGAAAAGACTTGGTAATAATATCTTTCAACCTCCTAGGCTGCAAGAATTTGCAGCTACAACCTCATGACCTCCACATATGCCCATACTCGCACGACGTTTCATGCGCATTCCAACCAAATGCTGACCAAAAGCTTGACGGATTTGTGGACAAGATACGGTGCCGTGGGGACAAGCTGAGCCAAGCCACAGGTCAACGGGCACAAGGCTGTGGTCGCAAAATGCATACCAGTGGCCCACAGCACCACCCAAAGATTTTTAAATTCATTGCCAAATCGCTTATAAATACCCCTTTTGAACAATTGAGTTGATCAACTACGCTGGTCGGAAGCCGTTTTTTGGCATCTCAAACCCCGCTGCAACGCCAAACGCGGCCAAGCGTTTTAAAAAATGCCAACTTTTCTGTTTGCACTTTGCGATTCCTCGTGTATACTGACTTTCGCATTTAACGGAGAGTTGTCCGAGTGGCCGAAGGAGCACGATTGGAAATCGTGTAGGCGTCAAAAGCGTCTCCAGGGTTCAAATCCCTGACTCTCCGCCAGTTAATTCCAAAGCAGGCCTTCGAGCCTGCTTTGTTTTTACCCCACGCGGAGGGGTGGCAGAGTGGTTGAATGCGGCGGTCTCGAAAACCGTTTGGCCTGTATAAGGTCACGAGGGTTCGAATCCCTCCTCCTCCGCCATTTTGGTTGAGAAAGCTCCCGAGAATGGGAGCTTTTTTGTTTTGAGTCCCCAACAAGCAAACACGGCGGAGGAGGAGGGATTCGAACCCGCCAGGGCCCGGAGCGTAAAGAAAACGCGCCCGTGGCGCGTTTTTAGCGCAGCGCGGTCGGCGCAAGCCGACCGGATAAATTTTGAGCGGAGCTCAAAATTTGGACATCCCTCCTATTCGACCACGCCCCCATCGCGTTCAGCATCAACCCGGATCCCCAAACATGGAACCTATGACCGTACCCAGTCCCGACCGTTTGCCGAGCAATAGGGTCGCAATCGGCGCCGAACATGTACTATGTACGGGCATTGTCTAAACCCGTAACTCAAAGGACCCCATCTTGCCCGTTGCCGCCGCTATGATCGTTACCGCACACGCCTCGGATGCCATGGTTGCCATCCCGTTTTGGCTCGAGATGTTCGCCGTCGTCGCGGCATCGATCTCGGGCGTGTTGGTCGCACGCGAGCACAAACTCGACCTGGTGGGCGCCGTCGCGCTCGCCGTGGTCTGTGGACTGGGCGGCGGTCTTTTGCGCGATATGACGCTGCAGGTGGGCAACGTCTACATCCTCAACCAACCGATGGCGCTCCCGCTCTCCATCGCCACCGCGGCCATCATCTACATCTTCCCGGCAATCGTCGACAAGCCCGAAAAGCTCATTCCCCTGCTCGATATCATCTCGGTGGGTATTTATGCGGCAACCGGCGCAGACAAGGCGCTGGTCTACGGCTTTGCGCCGGCGGTGTGCATCATGATGGGCTTTTTTACCGCGGTGGGCGGCGGCATGCTGCGAGATGGTTTTATGGGTGTGGTGCCGGGTATCTTCCAACGCACCAACTTCTATGCCATCGCGGCCATCGCCGGATCGGCAAGCTATGTTTGCCTTGTCATGAGCGGCTTGGTCAGCAATGTCGTCGCACTGGTCGTTTGCGTCGTGGTGACCATGGGACTACGCTGGCTGTCGCTGCGCTTTGATATCAAAAGCCCCACCGAGGATGACATCGCACGCTTTTTGCACCGCAAAAAGTAGGTGGCGCGGGCTCATCCTTCGAAATGCAACCGAGAGGTTCTTTTAGAGCGCCCACGCGTTGGGTACCCTGTTAGGTGCATGTCGAGCATCTGACGAAGGATTCACTATGCCCTGTAATCAATTCCCGTCGACCCAGCGCCGTAAAGCGTGGGGCCGCATCACGATCTTATTCGCGCTCATCGCTCTAGCGGTCACCGCGCTTCCCACGGCGTCGTTCGCCGGCACGGACACCGCAGGCAACGTACTTGCGACCGACAATGACGCCAATTCGTCCGGCGTCGAAGGTGACCTGTACTGGGCAGGTCAGGCCCTCAACTTGGACGATGCGTCCATCGGCCGCGACATAATTGCAGCAGGCGAGAGCCTCTCCATCCGCGACTGCACGGTGGGCGGCGCCGTCCGCTTGGCGGCACGCACTATCGATATCGCCAAGACCACGGTTGATGGCAGCGTCACGGTCGTCGGTCAGCACGTTGTGCTCAATTCCGACAGCACCGCCAACTGTTTTTACGCGATAGGCGAGACGGTTGCCCTGCGCGGCTCTACCAAGTCGGCAGCGCTTGCGGGCGACACGGTGACCATCGATGGCACCGTCGAGGGCGATGTCGAGGTTTGGGCCGACAAGCTCATCCTGGACAAGAACGCCCACATCACCGGCACCGTGAACGCGCACGTCTCCGAGGACCCCGAGCGTGCCGCAGGAGCCGAGGTAGGCGCGCTCAAGATCGACCGCACCGAGAACGAGGATACTTCCACCGTTAACGATGTCATCGGCGGTATCGTCGCCGCGGCACTCTCGACCTGCTTTGTCGCTCTGCTGCTCGAGCTCGTCTTTCCGCGCGCGACCGCCAGCGCCGCCGGCATGCTCCACCAGCGCCCCATACCCCTGTGGGTGAGCGGTCTTCTGGGCACGATTGCTATCGTCCCCGCCGTCCTACTGCTAATTATCTCTATCGCTGGTCTGTCGCTTGCCGGAGCCCTCTTGTGCGGCGTTATCGGCATCGCGTTGGTGTCGAGTGCCTTTGCGGGGTGCGCGATCTCCCGCATGGTCGGACACAACCAAAACCGCTACGCCATGGCAGCCGTGGGCGGCGTAATCGCAGGCGCCCTCACGGGGCTTCCCCTCGTAGGTGACTTCATCAGCGGCGTAGCCTTTGTCTTTATGCTCGGCTACGTTATCCAGATCATCTGGCGCAACGCCCACCTCAAGCCGCAGCAGCCGGCTAACATGCCAGGACTCCCCACCGCTTAGCCACCAACCACCACAAAGGTGCCAGGTTACTTTGCACCAACAAACGAAGCGGGGCACTCGGTCATGTCGACCGGGTGCCCCGCTTTTCTTGGAGGGTTCTCTAGTAACTTTTTCAAAACCAATGATCATCAGGTCGGTAGGCCTGTGCGTCACTCGCTACGGAGGCAGCACGCCATTAAGCAGGGGGGCAATTATTTTTCACGACGACCGCCTCCCCGCTTGATGACGAGCGCGACAACAATAGCCGCCACTCCGATGGCAGCCAAAGCCGCCACCAGCACCAACGTTCTATCTCCCGTCGAGGGCATAAAGCCTCGACTTGCTTCTTTGCTTGGAGTGTTGAGCACCGACAGTTCAATCGAACCCGTCCCGGCATCAGCGGTATCAACCCGCAGAGGGCTTTCGGCCGACACGGTCACCTTGGGCTTCGCGGCTGCAACCTGTTTAACGTCCAATCCCTCGGACGTAACCGTTACCGTTCGCTTGCCCTCAAAGGCGGTGTATCCCTTGGGAGCCGCGACCTCTTCGACGGTGTAGACACCCGCGTCCACACCGCTCAATTCCACATGGCCGTCCGCGCCCGTGGTGACGCACGCGGCGGCATCCATCGACCACGAGCCGTCGGTCGTTAGGATGCGCCCGCGGTCATCGATGATGCGCAGCTTGGCGCCCGCGAGCGGTTTATCGTCCGAGCTTGAGCGCTTGATCAGACTGAGTCCCCAGGTGTAGGCGCACGCATCATCGCTCGGCGTGCGGGTGAAGCCGGCGTCGCCGGACTGGTCGGCGAGAGGAGAGCGCGGGTAGCGCAGGCAGACCTCGTTGGGGTTGCCCTTGGTAGCGCCCCTATTGCAGCTGGCCCCCAACGGCGCATCGTAGACAGCAACCACGCGGGCGCCCGCGGTAAAGGCGTCGGCCCCGCCGAGCGCGGCGATCAGGTCGCCGGTGCGCACGGTGAAGGTCTTACCGTCGACCGCCACCTTGGTGGCGCACTGGGCCGTGATGTCGGTCCAGCCCTTCGCGGGCTCGGTGCCGACGCGGCCGTCCTTGTCGGTCTGGACCGCGTCGAAGCCGCCGTCCGCGCCCGCCGCCACGTACACGCGCATGCTCGCGGCGACCTTGGAGGGGTCGAGCCCCGCGCTCATGGTGTCGACGAACCGCACCGTATAGGTGTCGTAGGCCGTGAGGCCCGCCGGGACCGTGGCAGAGAGGCGCCAGTACAGGTCGTCGGCGACCGTGGCGTCGGCGGCCTTCCGCCAGGCGGCGGCGCTGTCCTCCAGCACGTGCTTGGACACCTTGGGGGTCGCGGCCTTGGGCTTGACGCTGACGGCGCTGCCGCCCACCAGGGCCATGATCGGCGCGGTGCCGGCCTCGCCCTGGGAAATGGCGTCATCGTCGGCGCCGATGAGCCAGTAGCCGCAGGGCAGCTCGGCCGTCGTGCCCGCGTTAAGGGCCACGGAAGGCGCACCGGCATTGTAAATCGCACGGGCAAGCTTTGCCGCTAGCGTGGTCGTCATGTGCCCGTCGGCATTCATCCATTCGGCAGCCTCTTGCGCCGTCGATGCCGAGTTATCAAGCCCTGCATCATGAAGCACGGGAAGGGCAGCTTGGCGAACCGTGTCATTCGCCCACGCTACATCAGTTGCGACCTTTTGGTCGGCATCGGCATCGTCGACAACGGTCGCCGAAAAGAGCTGGTACGCGTCGTAACGTGTCGCGACTGTACCGTCCACCGTAATGGCTCCGGTGTCGGCAGCACGGGCCGTTCCAGGGGCGATCGCAAAAGCGAAGACGACGGCCATGGACATCACCACGACGGCCAACATATGACGGAGCACTTTACTCACGACGACCACTCCGATCAAGATCACGATGGCGGCGAGCATGCATCCACGTCGCGGCAAAACACAGCATCGAAGCACCAGCTAAATACGTCATAGTCAAACCAGCCCCGCCCGCCTCAGGTAGCGTAGTCGAATACTTGTTGGTAAAGGTCGGCGGATCCTGAGAGCCATCGCCATAGGCAACTACGGCGTTGAGTTGGTCCGTGCCATTAGTTACCTCAACCGTGACTTTGCGCGGGGTCGTGTCATAGGTGATGTGATCTTTAACATGGTCGATGGCACCCTCGGGCTCGACCTCGGAGATGGTGTAGGTATAGATTCCCGCCTTGTTGTACTTGACGTCAAAGGAGACATTTCCCTTGTCATTATTGGTCACCGTCTGGAGCACTTTGCCCTCGGCGTCCTTAAGCGCGAACGAGAACTGACCTTCCCTGAAGGTTCCGCCTTTAAGCACTTTATTTGCTTTTATCGTCGCTTTGCCTTCAAGGGGCGCGTCATACACCCAAATCTCTGCATCTGACGTTATCTCCGTATCGGCATCAAGCAAAGATTTCGCCTTGTTCATGGCTTGCTCGTATTGCTCTTCGGGCGCATTGCCCTTGAGCAGAATCCATGTTGGTTGGGCGACGCGATATCCAGGAGGCGCCGTCGTCTCCTCGAGGCAGTAAAGCTTGCAGGAAGCCATGGCGTCCAAACTCGTTTCCGAACTCGTTCCAAAAGTCACACTTCCGTCAGGGCCGGTCGTTCCGTCAGAAAAAAACGTCTTTGCGCCCTCAACGCCGGCACTGCCCTGCGCCTTATCCATGTCAATCGCATAGAGTGTGAACGTAGCGTCAGCCAACGGCGCGGCAACGTCCTTTTCATCCACTTTGTGGACCACAATGCCGTGCCCCGTTCCGCCTCCCGATGCGCCGGCATCTATGTCATATTCACGCTCGTGTTTCACATACCCGCCTGCAACACCTTCAAGCTGCGCCTCGTTGGAAAGGGAAACTGTACCAGACTCACCGGACAGAACTTCATATTCGACTTTCAGGTATTTCTCATCGGGAAGCCTCAACGTCAATCGCTGCTGCTTTCCAGCGCCCTCGCCAATCGAGTCAAGAGTCGCTCTGTATTTTTCTTTTGTCAGCACACGCCAATCGCCGTTATCGCACTCAGATACGCTAAGCGACGAGGGGATAAACGTACACTTAGAATCCATCACATCGAACAGATCGAGGTAGTCGGTTCCGACCTTTAAGTCTAGTGCCGATTCATTAACGAAAATCGTGTATTGAATTCGCTTGCTATTACTTACCGACGAACCTGTCTTTGACAATACGTCGTTCTTGATCTGTACGGTATCAGAGTCCGCCTTAAATTCTTTACCATCTGAGCTTGCGCTCGCCGAGTTCGTGAGCTCGCCGAGATTCCTTGACGTATCGACTACCGACCTTTTAACAGCAGTCGAATACGTCAGCTTTGCGTACCCTGTATTATTGCCCAGCTTTTCCGTTGGAATTGAAAACGCAACCATCTGGCGATCGACAGCAGGCGTCAGCAAGACATCCGAAACCTCGGTTTTTTCTCTCTCATGTTCCCATTCGCGGCCGGGCACCGCCGTCCCGTAGGGATTTGAATACAAAGAATATTTAGCCGAGCCGGGAATATAACTCATTCCCTCAGGAAGCTCATCTTTGACAACGACATCCTTGCCATTGAGCCTGCCAGCGCCATAATACTCACCGGCAGGCGTCTTAGCTCGATTGGCATAGACAGTCCAGTCGACAATCCACGCACCTTTGTCGTTCGAGCCATCCACTGATTTCCAGTCAAACGTCTCATCCCACCGTGCTTGCGAGCCGTCTTCATTTATTTTTACACTCTTCTCAACCGAAGGCTCCGCTTCGCCCTCAACATAGTAAAAGACAAAATCAGAATAGCCGCTAAACCCGTCGACAGAGGCGAAGTTGGAGTACCAACCAGGAAGTGCATCGGTCACCGTTTTATACGTAATAACCACCTCGGGGGACTTATCAAGCGCTTCTTTGACTTTATCCGTAATGGTTATTTGGATATTGCAGTTGTGTTGGTTGCTGTTCTGCGACGGATTTTCACCACCCGCAAACGTCCAATCGGTACCTTGGTCCAGTTTGGTACCCCCAATGGTAATTACATGTGAAGGGCCATCGGAGGTATCCGGCCCCATAGTCTGCTTCCAAGCCGCCAGCATGGTATCTTTGATAAGAATGGATGTTGGGTTTTTCGCATTTACGTAATCACGGAGCTCTACGCGTAATTGCCAAGTTGCTTTTCCGGTCCGAGATGCCTCATCCGGATTAAGCAGCGTTTTGCTAATGGTTTTGCCCGTCCAAGGACGGATGTAGTATGCGGTGCTTTCACCAGAGGGCAGACCGGAGTCTTCTTTTTTCACACTTGCCGTGTTACTAACTTTTTCGTAGGAATTCTCATCTTTCAGCTTAGTTTGATAGACGATGCAGTAGGTCGCATACCGATCGCCCTCTTTTGGATTAAACGTATAGCTAAATGAATCCCCTGACTCGCTCAGCATTTCCTCATCGATCTTTTGTTTTTCATCGGCGGTCTCGCCCTTGTAGACCGTATAGCTGCCAATATAATCCTGCTTGCCATCGAGCTTGTCGGTAAAGGTGTAGCCAGACATATCGGCCTTGAGAGATCCCCTGTTGAGCACAACCTTCCAAGTGATGACAGACGATGTTCCGGAGCCAGCCTCTTTTTGAATCATGTCGTATTGAAACGGTTCCGACGCCCCTTTAATCGTAAGAGATTGTTGGTGATTTGCTTTTCCCCAGGTTGTTTGCACACTATTCCTACCTTGCGTAGGTGTGCCATTAGAAAGAGACAAGTTCTTGCTAACTGTCGTTTCGTAGGTCACGGTATGGTCGCCCTGAGAAAGGTTACCTAGCGGCAACGTTGCAGTTCGCTCTTCGATGCTCACGGACGAACCAAGAGGATTTCCATCGAGCTTGAAGCTGCTTTGCTCAAAGTCCAGGTAGTCACCGAGCGTATCGACCAGTTTTACATCCGTTGCGTGCGACGTAACACTCAGATTAATAGTCCAAGTTATCTTGGCATTTCCGGTACTGCTATCTTGGGAAAAGACACCTGATTTGTTTCCATCAACTGCGCCATCTTGAATCTCGATCGGCACAGTTTCGCCAACGCCTGGAAATTTCAGTTCGACTTTTTCGCCGTCATCTACATCTTTGTCTTTAAGCTCAAACTCGAAATTGACGCGCACATAGAGCGAAGAGGGATGACCGCTGAGATAGCTGGCATCGTAATTAAAAACGACCTTGTTATCCTTTATGTACCAAGTTCCCATCCTTTGTGCATTCTCGGTATCATCCGTCCTTAAGATACCGCCCTCGTTCTCGTTCACAACAATCGAGTCGGGAAAGGTATAAATCGTCTCAAGCCTTTCAGGTGTAGGCCCACAATTCTCATGAAAACGAGCTTCCATAAAACCGTAGATAGTATCGGCTGTCGTAATCGAGGGTGAGCCCTCTTTACCGAGAGGCTGCTGACGACCCTTATCGGCATACAGCCCAACCGTAACGTCCGCCGTATCGCCGTTGATCACAATCGGCGTCGGCGTCGTCACGTCCTCGGCGCGCACTGGGGCTGCACCGTGAAAAACAGCGGCGGTGAGGCTAATCAAAATGAAGACCAGGGCCGCCATACCCAGCGACCGCGAGCGGTGTGCGTCCATAGTTGTCCCCTAATTCCTACAACACAGTGTGGAATACGGCGAATCGTCGGATCGAACACAAACCCCAACATCAACATGAACCTGCCTAGCGCATTGCAAGAACCCATTGGGGAGCAACTTCTAAGACGGTTCGTCTATGCCACAATGCATAAAATATAATATAGATACCAGTCATGTAAACCGCAGGTAAAGAGGTCTTTTAATTTAATACCAGTTGGTATTTACCTGTTAACGGGTTTGCATTAAAGCAGTTATATTCTGTAGAATTATGTATATGTTTAAACAACTTAACTTTGACCGGAAAGCCGCTCGGAGGGATAACCGCCCCAGCTGTGGTGCAAACGAACCTGTCCACTGCACAAAAAGGGCGCCGACCGCGATGGTCGACGCCCTTTCTTGTTAGTCGCTATAAAGCCCAGCGCTTATTTGTTGACCTGGCCGGCGCGAACGGCAGCCTTCTTGCGGTCGGTGGCGTTGAGCAGACGCTTGCGCAGGCGGATGTTCTTGGGAGTGATCTCGACCAGCTCGTCGTCGGCGATGTACTCCAGCGCCTCCTCCAGCGAGAAGGTGCGGGGCGGCACCAGCTGAACGGAGATATCGGAGGTCGAGGAGCGCTGGTTGCCCAGGTTCTTGGTACGGGCGATATTGACGACCATGTCGCCAGCCTTGCTGCGCTCGCCCACGATCATGCCCTCGTAGCACTCGGTGCCTGGCTCAACAAACAGCTGACCGCGCTCCTGCAGCGTACCCAGGGCATAGGCAACGGCCTTCTCGGTGGTCATAGAGATCATTGCGCCGTTCTGGCGGTTGCCGATCTCGCCGGCATAGGGGCCGTACTCCAGGAAGGTGTGGTAGAACACGCCCTCGCCGTGGGTGACGTTCATGATGCGGTTCTTAAGACCCATGATGCCGCGGGTCGGAATCTTAAACTCGAGGTGCGTCACGATGCCCGAGGTATCCATGCTCGTCATGATGCCGCCGGAGGTGCCGAAGACCTCAACGACCTTGCCCGAGTACTCGTCCGGGCACTCGACGACGGCCTGCTCGACGGGCTCCATCTTGTTGCCGTTCTCGTCCTTCTTAAACAGAACGCGGGGACGGCCGACCTGGAACTCAAAGCCCTCGCGGCGCATGGACTCCATCAGAACGGACAGGTGCAGAATGCCGCGGCCCGAGACCTCGACGCCGCTCTTGTCCTCGAGTTCCTCGATCTTCATGGTCACGTTGTTCTCGGCCTCGTTGAACAGGCGCTCCTTGAGCTGACGGGCGCCCACGATGTCGCCGTCGCGGCCGACAAGCGGGGAGGTCGAAGCCTCAAAGACGATGGACAGGGTCGGCGGGTCGATCTCGATGGGCTCGAGCTCGACAGGGTTCTCGGGATCGGTGTAGACATCGCCGATATCGGTGCGGTCGATACCCACGACAGCGGCGATGTCGCCGGCGCCGACTTCCTGGCACTCGGTACGGCCCAGGTAGTCGAAGGTAAAGAGCTGCTTGACGGTGGCGGTAGCGCTGGAGCCGTCGTTCTTGACAACCAGGATCTGGTCGCCCTGGTGGATGGCGCCAGAGTACACGCGGCCGATACCGATGCGGCCGACGAAGTTGGAGTGGTCGATGGTCACGCACTGCATGGCCAGCGGGGCGTTCTCGTCAACCTCGGGCGCGGGCATGTCGTCGATAATCATATCGAGCAGCGGGTACATGTCCATGTTGCCGTCGTTAGGGTCAAGACGGGCAAAGCCGTTCATGGCGCTGGCGTAGACCACGTGCTCCATGGCGAACTCAAGCTGGTCGTCGGTGGCGCCCAGGTCGGCCATGAGGTCGAGGCAGTCGTTGTAGGCCTTCTCGGGGTTGGCGCCCGGACGGTCGATCTTGTTGATGACGATCATGATCTTAAGGCCGGTGTCGATAGCGTGACGCAGCACGAAGCGGGTCTGGGGCATGGGGCCCTCAAAGGCGTCGACCAGCAGCAGGGCGCCGTCGGCCATACGCAGCACGCGCTCGACCTCGCCGCCAAAGTCGGCGTGGCCCGGGGTGTCGATGACGTTGATCTTGACGTCCTTGTACTCGATAGAGATGTTCTTGGCGAGAATCGTAATGCCGCGCTCGCGCTCCTGGTCGTTGGAATCCAGGACGCGATCCTCGACCTGCTGGTTGGCACGGAAGGCGTCCGTGGCACGCAGGAGCTTGTCGACCATCGTCGTCTTGCCGTGGTCGACGTGAGCGATGATGGCGATGTTCCTCAGATTGTCTACGCGCATGTAGTTCCCCTATCTTCTATCTATATACAACCGGCACGCGTATGCGACCCACCCAGCAATGCAACGCTCGGCGGGAATATTGAGCCTTTTACCGAAAACTCGTTTATTTTAGCGATTTTAGATGAGAGGGGTTTCCTCACCTGCAGGTTCAGGGTCGCTCCACATAAAACCATCGCCGGCGCCCATGCCCTCATACAGCACATATGCCGAAAAACCGCTCTCGAGCGTGGTTTCGAAGAAGCTCACGAGCAGAGCATCGTGATAGCCGCCGTCAATCTCGACGCAGCCGGTGTAGCCGATGGCATAGCGAGCGATACGGCCCAGGCCCTCGTCCTTAAGACCCATCTTGTGCTCGGAGATAAAGTTGGTGGCCGCCTCGAGGCACGCCTCTTCGCCGTCCTCGTCGAGCGCCGCCAGATAACGGTTGGAAGCGGCGTCCTCAATTGCCACGACCACGCCAGGGTTTTCACCGGCGGCAAGGTCGTCCAAGAACGCGCCGATCAGATCGCACACCATGGCGTCGAGCTCGGCGGAGACGTTACCGGCGTCCTGCATATCCTGTGCCATCTTTAGACCTTCCCATCGAGTCTGGCGTCGTTACAGTTCTTGTGCCTCAGCAGCGATCTTAGCGGCAGCGTCGCGGGCGCGCATCATATCCATCGCGCGCTTGTCGAGCACCTTGATCTGACTGGTCAGCATGACCGCATCGACCACGCCCCAGATCATAAGGCCCGTAGAGATCGAAAACCCAAGCGCACCAACTGTACCACGAAGGCGCGAACAGATTGCCGCGACAAGGGCGGAGACGACAACCATCTTGATAAACGAGCCGCGGCGTTCGCGAAGCGTGCGGGCCTGCGTCACATAGGCAATGCGAGCCGCCTCAGAAGCCTCCGAGCGCATCTGGGCCTCGCGCGCAATGGTCGCCGCCTCAGCCGACATACCGCCGGCCATCAGCGAACGCTCCGCAGCCTGGACGCCCCGCATTTAGAAGTCATCGGGGGAGAGCGTATGGACGAACTCGTCGAACTTCTCGAACTCTTGCTCGTCGTCGACTTCCTCGGCATGGGCAGAAACGGTGCCCAGGCGATTCATGATGTCGTCTTCAACGAACATGGGGGCATTACTGCGTACGGCGAGGGCGATGGCGTCGCTCGGACGCGCATCGATCTTATGCTCGTTGCCATCGGCCAACACGACAACCGTCGCGTAAAACACGGGCGGCTCGGCGCGAACGATTTCGATGCGTTCGAGCTTGGCACCCAGGGCACCAACAGTATCGAGCAACAGGTCATGGGTAATCGGGCGCTCGGCGCGACCGCTATCGATGCCGCGGCTGATGGCAGCAGCTTCAAACGAACCAGTCTGAATGGAAAGGGAACGCAGTGGCGCGGGCGAGTCCGATTTGCTGCAGCGCTCGCGAAGCACGATAAGCGATGGCACGGGACCGGCGGCCATGACGATGGTCTCTATGTCGACACGAACCATGGAACACCTCCGGTACGTAGCGGTTAACACGCGGCAGTCCGCCGCATTGAATAGCTATACTACCCAAACTTTCGCACAGCACACAAAACCAAAATGAGATTTATCGCAGACAAGAAAAAAGCCCCGAGGCAATGCCCCAGGGCTCTTCACAGTTTTGATGGTGGACCTGACAAGATTCGAACTTGTGACCTCCCGGTTATCAGCCGGACGCTCTAACCAACTGAGCTACAGGTCCATCGCGCAAGGGATATATTAGACGAGTCGTTACGCGCGCGTCAACAACTTTTTTTGAAAATCTTTGAAGGGTGTTCGCCCCGGTCGCACGGCGGCATGTGAAGTCGCCTACTCGGACAGTCCTGACTCGCACAGAGAGCACATTAAGTGCTCTCTGGCTCGTGCGGAACTCGCGATCGACTTCACATGCCGCCGTGCGACCGGGGCGAACACGAGTCCCAAGGTTTTCAAAAAAAGCGGTCGGCGCGCAGTGCGCCGACCGCCGATATATGGGGTCTGATATTTTCTACCAGCCAGGGCCTCTTACTCGTCGAGGAGATCTTCTGGCATGTCGTTGCCGTCGCCTAGATCGACAGGGGTTTCTTCGGAAGCAGAGCCGTTTTCTGTGGCTTCGCCTTCGGGCTTTTCCTTGGCTGCCGTCATGCGGGCGACAGCGCATACGCGGTCGTTGTCGTCGACGGTCATCATCTTGACGCCCTGGGTGGCGCGGCCGGTCTGGCTGATCTCGTCGGTCTTGACGCGAATGACCGTCGCGCCCTCCGTCACGATGAACAGCTCGTGCTGCGGGCCCACCGTCTTCATGGCCGCAAGGTTACCCTTACGCTCGGTCATTTGGATGGTGTAGACGCCCTGGCCGCCGCGATTCTGCTCCGGGTAGTCCGCAACCGGCGTGCGCTTGCCGTAGCCGCGCTCGGTGACGACGAACAGATCGCCGTTGCCGTTAGTGACTTCCATGCCCAGAACGCTCACGCCGTCCTTCATGCCGATACCGCGGACGCCGCTGGTGTCGCGGCCGGTAGCGCGCACCTGCTCCTCGGAGAACATGATCGCCTTGCCCGCGGTGGTGGCTAGGATAATCTTGTCGCCCTCGCGCACGCGGCGCACGTTCAGCAGCGCGTCGTCGTCACGCAGGTTGATAGCGATCAGGCCATCACGGCGGCTGCGATCATATGCGCTCATCACGGTCTTCTTGACCATGCCGCTCTTGGTGGCAAACATCAGGTACTCGTCGGCCGGGAACTCGCGGCAGCTGATGACGCTCGCGATCTTCTCGCCCTCCTCGAAAGGCAGCAAGTTGACGATCGCGGTACCGCGTGCCTGGCGCGTACCTACCGGCAGCTCGTGCACCTTCAGGCGATAGACCTTGCCCTTGCTCGAGAAGAACAGCACGTACTCGTGCGTGGACGCGATGAACATCTCGTCGATGACATCGTCCTCTTTGAGGTTGACGCCCGACACGCCCTTGCCGCCGCGCTTTTGGGCGCGGTAGGCGGCAACCGGGATACGTTTAACGTAGCCGGTGTGGGTGATGGTCACGACCATATCCTCGTCGGCGATGAGGTCCTCGACATCCAGGTCCTTCTCAACCTGGCTGATCTCGGTGCGGCGTTTGTCGCCAAACTTCTTGGAGATCTCGCGCATCTCTTCTTTGATGACGCCCAGGATCTTCTCCTCATGCGCCAGCAAGTCCTCGTAGTAGGCGATGGCGCGGCGCAGGCCGTCCAACTCTTCTTGAATCTTGTCGCGCTCCAGGCCGGTCAGACGGCGCAGCTTCATCTCGAGGATGGCCGTGGTCTGCTCGGGCGTAAAGCCAAAGCGCTCGATCAGGCGGCTGCTGGCCTCGGAGTCGGTCTGCGAGGAGCGGATGATGCCAATGACCTCGTCGATATGGTCGAGAGCCATCAAGTAGCCCTCAAGGATATGCGCGCGGGCCTGGGCCTTCTTAAGGTCAAAACGGGTGCGGCGGGTGACGACGTCGACCTGGTGGTCGATGTAGTGCTGCAGCATCTCGCGCAGGCTCAGGCATTTGGGAACGCCGTTGACGAGTGCCAGGTTGTTGGCGCCAAAGGTCGTCTGCAGCGAGGTGTACTTATACAGGTTGTTGAGCACGACCTGCGGAATGACGCCCTTCTTGAGCTCGATGACCAGACGGATGCCCTTCTGGTTGGACTCATCGCGCATATCCGAGATGCCCTCAATGCGCTTGTCGTTGACGAGTTGGGCGATCTTCTCCTGCAGGGTGCCCTTGTTGACCATGTAGGGAATCTCGGTAAAGACCAGGCGGCTGCGGCCGGTCTTGGTGGACTCCACATGTGCCTTGGCACGCACGGTAATGGAGCCGCGGCCGGTCTCGTAGCTCTGCTTAATGCCGGCGCTGCCCATGATGATGGCGCCGGTGGGGAAGTCCGGACCGGGCATGATCTGCATGAGCTCGTCGACGGTGGCGTCGGGGTTGTCGATCAGGTAGCAGGTGGCCTCGATCGCCTCGGTGAGGTTATGCGGGGCGATGTTGGTGGCCATGCCGACGGCGATGCCCTGACTGCCGTTGACCAGCAGGTTGGGGAAGCGCGCAGGCAGTGCCACGGGCTCGGCGAGCGATTCGTCGTAGTTGGGCTGCCAGTCGACGGTATCCTTCTGCAAGTCACGCAGCAGTTCCATGGCGGGCTTGGCCAGGCGGCTCTCGGTGTAACGCATGGCCGCCGCGCCGTCGCCATCGATGTTGCCGAAGTTGCCGTGACCGTCGATGAGCGGCGTGCGCATGGAGAACCACTGCGCCAGGCGGACCATGGCCTCGTAGACCGCAGAGTCACCGTGCGGGTGGTACTTACCGATAACTTCGCCGACCGTCCAGGCCGACTTTTTGTGTGGGCGGTTGGGGTAGATGCCGCTCTCGTTCATCGCGTACAGGATGCGGCGGTGTACCGGCTTTAAGCCGTCGCGCACGTCCGGCAGGGCACGCGCTGTGATAACCGACATCGAATACTCGATGAACGACTGCTTCATCTCGCGACCGAACTCCGAAATCTGGAGCTGGCCGCCGTTGATGTCCTCGCCGGCCGAGGCGCCACGATCGACTTCGCCAAAGCTCTCCTCGAGCTCACCGTCGTCGTCCTCTTCCTCATCATCATCGGCATCGGGGTTATAGGCGTCCGGATCGCCGTCCTCGCCCTGCTCAGCACGGGCAAGCAGGCGCTTCAGATCATCGGGCATACCGGCATCGCCGGCCTCGTCCATACCCTCGTTATTGTTGATATCGTCTGCCACGTTACCTCCTCTTAAGCGTCAAGGAATCGTGCATCATGTGCATGCTTCTCGATGTACTCGCGGCGATAGCCGACCTCGGAACCCATCAGCTCGCGCACGGCGCGGTCCGCCACCACGGCGTCCTCGATCGACACACGCTGCAGAATGCGGGTCTTTGGGTCCATCGTCGTCGAGGCAAGCTGTTTGGGGTCCATCTCGCCCAGGCCCTTGTAGCGCTGGACGGTATAGCCCTTGCGCTTTTTGGTGATCTTGCCGTCCTTGGCCTTGCCGTCCTCGTCGTTATCATCGGGGTTCAGGCCCAGACTCTGGATGGTATCGCGCAGGATCTCGTCTTCGGGCTGGCGGCCGTTGGGATACACGTAGTAGATCTTGTTGCGCACCTTAATGCCAAAGATGGGCGGGCAGGCAACATAGACGTAGCCGGCATCGATCAGCGGACGCATGTACTTGTAGAAGAACGTCAGCAGCAGGATGCGGATATGCGCGCCATCGACGTCTGCATCGGTCATGATGATGATCTTGTGGTAGCGCGCCTTGGTGATATCGAAATCGCCGCCGTCGCCGGCACTCGTCGTGACGCCGCAGCCGATCGCGGTAATCAGCGACTGGATGGTGTCACTCGAGAACGCGCGATGGTCACCAACGCGCTCGACGTTCAAAATCTTGCCGCGCAGGGGCAGAATCGCCTGGATGTCTCGGCGACGGCCGTCCTTGGCCGAACCGCCTGCCGAGTCGCCCTCTACGATGAAGAGCTCGGTCAGCTCGGCATCGCGCACCGAGCAGTCGGCGAGCTTACCGGGCAGGGACGCCGTCTCGAGCAGGCTCTTGCGGCGGGTCGCCTCGCGCGCCTTGCGGGCGGCATTGCGCGCCTTGCAGGCCTGCTGCGCCTTCTTGACGATCTCGCGAGCGGGCTTAGGGTGCTCCTCGAGGTAATCGGCAAGGCCGTCGGTCACGATCTTGAGCGTCAGCGCGCGCATATAGGAGCTGCCGAGCTTGGCCTTGGTCTGGCCCTCAAACTGCGGATCGGGCAGCTTGACCGAGATAACGGCCGAAAGGCCCTCGCGCACATCGTCGCCGGTCAGATTGGCGTCTTTTTCCTTGAGCAGGTTCTGCTTGCGCGCATAGTCGTTGATCACGCGGGTGAGCGCGGTGCGGAAACCCTCAAGGTGCATGCCGCCCTCGGGGGTGTAGATGTCGTTGGCAAACGACATGACGTTCTCGCCGTAGCCGCTATTCCACTGCAGGGAAACCTCAACCTCGCCCATCTTGGCCACAGGTGCGTCCGGGTCCGATTTGCCCTCGATGTAGATAGGCTCCTTAAAGGCCTCGGGGACGTCCTTGCCCTCGTTAAGGAACTTGACGAAGTCGATGATGCCGCCCTCGTAGCAAAACTCCTCCACGTGGGAAGTAGACTCGCGCTCGTCAGTCAGCACGATTTTGAGGTTCTTATTGAGGAACGCCGTCTCCTGCAGACGGTTGTGCAGCGTATCGAAATCGTAAATGCAGGTCTCGAAGATCTCGTCGTCGGGCCAGAAGGTGACGGTGGTGCCCGTCGAATCCGAGGTGCCCACGACCTCCATCTTCTTGACGGTCTTGCCGCGCGAGAACTCCATCTCGTAGGTGTTGCCGTCGCGACGAACCTGAACGACCACGCGCTTGGACAGTGCGTTGACGACGGAGATGCCAACGCCGTGCAGGCCGCCCGAGACCTTATAGGCCGAATTATCGAACTTACCGCCGGCGTGCAAAATCGTCATGACGACCTCGAGCGTCGGGATCTTTTTAACAGGGTGCTCGTCGACGGGGATGCCGCGCCCGTTGTCGACGACCGTGATGGAGTTGTCGGCGTGGACCGTCACCTGGATCTCGGTGCAGAAACCGGCCATGGCCTCGTCGACGGAGTTGTCAACGATCTCCCACACCAGGTGATGCAGACCGCTGGCGCTCGTCGAGCCGATATACATGCCCGGGCGCTTACGAACGGCCTCGAGACCTTCGAGAATCTTAATCTCGCCGCCATCGTAATCGTTTTCGTTTGCCACACGTCCTCCTTCAGTCAAGAAAATGTGTACAGCCTTACTAGTTTATCGTAAAAAAATACCCTCGGGAACGAGGGTATTTGGCTCTACAAGGCCACCAGATGCGATTTAAGGCTCTTTTTTTCTTTGCACGCCCTTGGCCCACTCGGCACTGGCTCTCATGGCGTTCTCGAGGGCCTCGCGCAGTTTTTGGTCTTCGATGGGCGCCACTTGGCGCTCAATCTCGGTGCGCTCGGCATCGCTGAGGTCGGCGTGTGGGGCCGGCGGGCGCTCGGTCGTCGCTGGGCGAAGGCGCTCCTTGGCGGCGGGCGGCGTGTGACCGGGCGCGGTGGTTTTGAACACCAGGCCGTCCACATGCGCACCGGCGCGCTCCATGCGCGCGCGGATGATCTCGCGCAACAACGTCATTTCCTGCGTCCACGAGGGCGAGTCGAGATATACCAGCAGCTCATTGGACTCGGGCAGGTAGCGCAGGCCCGTCACATGCCGCCCCTCGCGCGTGCCCGAGCACACCGCGTTCCACGCGCGATAGACCGCGCGCGACTCCTCGGCGTCCTCCATCTGCGCACGGCGCTCAGGGGTCGCAGCCGCCAGGATGCGCTGGCGCTCTGCGTTCAAAAAGCCACTGAAGGCGACCGTTTCGCTCTCGCGCTCGTAATTAGCACGTCTCACCCATGCTCACCACCTTGGCTCGATCAAGCAGGTCATCGGTAAAGTACCCCAGGTTGGTCGTGGTTATGACCGTCTGGATATCATCGCCGATCAGCCGCAGGAAAGCACCGCGACGCTCGCCGTCGAGCTCGCTCATCACGTCGTCCAAAAGCAGCAGCGGGGCGGTGCCCAGAACATCGCGAGCCACGGCCACCTCGGCCACCTTCCAGGACAGTACCAACGTTCGCTGCTGTCCTTGGCTGGCAAATGAACGGGCGGAGCGACCCGCAACGGTAAACTCAATCTCGTCGCGATGCGGTCCCACCAGCGTCACGCCGCGGCGAATTTCCTCGTCGGCGTGCCCATCAAGGGCAGCCAGCATGCGCTCGTACGCCCAGCCCTTCAGCTCTTCGCGATCCTCGACCTGGGGCAAATCCCCCAGCGTGGACGCATAGGACACGTTGGCGGCTTCACCGGACGCCACTTGCCCGTAGGCAGCACGCACATGGCCCGCCAGCCGGTCGAGCAGGGCCAACCGGTGCACGAGCAGAGCCGCGCCCGCGCGGGCAATCGAATCGTTCCACGCGCCGAGCATCTCGCGGCAGCACCAGGCCTCCTTGAGCAAGGCGTTACGCTGGGTCACGCAGCGACCATAGGTGCTCGCAAGATCGGCATAGCGTGCGCTCAGTTGCATGCCAAAGTCGTCGAGGGCGGCGCGGCGCACACTGGCGCCTCGCTTAACCATGTCCAGATGGTCGGGGCAAAACAGCACGCTCGGCAGAACCCCGCGCACACCGGCGGCAGAGCATCTCTTGCCGTTGCGGCTAAACGAGCGTTTACCGTCCTCCGCGCTCAATCCCATATCAAGTACGCGGCCGTCGCCCTCGAGCCTCAGCTCGATCTTGCACGAGCCCACGCCATCATGGACGAGCTCGGCTGCGGTCGGATGCCTAAACGAGGCGCCGCTCGTCAGCAGCTGCAGCGCCTCTATGAGATTGGTCTTTCCCGCCGCGTTGGGTCCCGCAAGTATCGTCACGCCCTCGTCCAGGGCAAGACGATAGCTCTCGAAACTGCGGTAGTGCGCGACGGAAAGATCGCGGGCGAACATGGTCATGGCGCAGCGCTAGATGCGAACCGGCATGACCAGGTACAGGTAGTTGATCTTGTCGTAGGACTTGAAGATGCCCGCCTGCGAGTAGCTCTTGAGCTCCAGCGTGATCTCCTTCTCCTTGGACAGGGCATTGAGGCAGCCGAAGATGTAGTGGTAGTTGAAGGCGATGGTACCCGACTCGCCCTCGGCCTCGACATCGATCGTCTCCTGCGCAAGGTCCTGGTCATTGGAGATGGAGGACAGGCCCATCTGCCCGTTCTCGACATCGATCTCGAACTTGACGGCGGGGTTGGCGCTCGCGATAACGGCCACGCGCTTGAGGGCGGCGTTAAAGGCGGCGACGTCGATCTTGACGCTCGTCACGCACGAATCGGGGATGAGCTGCTTGTAGTTGGGGTACACGCCCTCGATGCGGCGCGACACGTAGGTGGTGTTGCCGGCCTCGAAGACGACCTGGGTGTCGGTAGCCCCGATCATGATGGTCGCCTGGCTGGCCATGATGTTCAGTGCGTCGTTAAAGGCGTCAGCCGGAACGTTGAGCTCAAAGGAGCCTTCGAGGGTCGAGGTCTCGACCTGCGTATCGCACACGGCCAAACGGAAGGAATCGGTCGCCACCAGGCGCACGGTGTTGTTCTCGACCTTCATGTGCACGCCACCCAGGATGGGGCGGGCCTTGTCGGTCGAGGTGACGCGCCACACGCGGCCGACCATTTCGGACAAGATATCGGTCGGCAGTTCCACGGCGCTCTCGATGGCATAGGCCGGAAACTCGGGGAAGTCATTAGCATCGAGCGTGTTCAGGCGGAAAGAGCTCTTCTCGCAACCAATCAGCACCTGGCGCTCGGACAGCTCAAAGGTGACCGGGGCATCGGGGAGGGTCTTGGTGATATTGGAGAGCATCTTACAGGGGATAACCATCTCGCCCTCTTCTTCGACATGCGCCGCGATGCGATGACGGATCGAGATGGTGTAGTTAGAGGTCTGGAATTCCAAGATGCCGTCTTGGGCCTTAACGAGCACGCCCGACAGGATGGGGAGGGTGGATGCCGAAGCGACACCCTTCATAACGACGCCGATGGCTTGTGTAAGCGAGCTCTGGCTGACGGTGAACTTCATCTTTTAATACCTTTCTATAGATATAAATATCTTAATAATAGTAATAGCACTGACGAAACTGTTGATTACTCCCAAAGACGCAGGTCAGACCCAAAAAGAGAATCGACAGCAACCTGTGTGCAACAGGGGTGGTTTTCCACGTTCAAAACCTGCGCAAAACTTTTCATCACCGCGGGTTGGGTTTTAGACACCTTATGCCCGTGGTTTCGACAAGTTTTCAACAGGTGTCTCTATTTCCCTACGAGCGCAGTGTAATTTTATCGCGCAGCGACTTAAGGTCTTCGGTGACGGTGCGGTCTTCCTGGATCATCTTCTGGACCTTTTTGTAGCTCGTGCTGACGGTCGAGTGGTTGCGGTTGCCAAATTCGGCGCCCACCGCCGTGGTCGTCATCTCGCACATCTCGATGGCCAGGTAGATAGCGATATGGCGTGCTTTGGCGATATTGGCGTTGCGACGCGGGCCGATGAGCTCCTCGTGCGTCACGCCGTACTGCTCTTCGATGACGGACTGAACCGTTTGCACGTTGATCTTTTTGGCCGATGTGTCGAAGTACTGGCTGGCGATGGCGTCGATATCGTCAAAGGTGAGCTCCCCGCCCTCGCGTTCGCGGTCGCCCGCCTCGCCGGCGCAGCGCTCGCAGAAGCTCTCGAGTTCGCGGATGTTGGTGCCCGACACCTCTGCCATGTGCTTAAAGTGCTCATCGGTCAGGTGCCCGCCGTCGCCCCCATAGGCCGCCAGCAGCGAGTCGTCGCCTGCCTCGGGAGCGGCGACGATGGTGTTCTCGTAATAGCGCTGCAAGATCTTGTATTTCATCTCGTAGCTGGGCTCTGCGACTAGGCAGAGCATGCCGGCGTTGAAGCGGCTGGTCAGACGCTCGTCCATGCTCAGGTCCTTGGGGGCGCGGTCTGCCGCGATGACGACTTTCTTGTTGTTGCGGATGAACTCGTCCATGAGCTGGAAAAAGTAGTCCACGCTCGCGCGCTTGCCGATGATGTTTTGGATGTCATCGATGATGAGCACGTCCACGCCGTGGTACGCCTGCATGATGGGGGCGTTGCTCTTCTTTTGGCGGTCGAACTCGGTCATCAGGTCGTCCAGATATGCCTGGGAGTTGGCGTACTTGACCTTGATCTCGGGCGACTTCTCGGCGAGCTCGTTTTTGATGGCAAGCAGCAGGTGCGTCTTGCCCAGGCCCGATTTGCCGTAGATGAACAGTGATGTGCATGTGCCGCGCTCGTCCGCGAGGGCGGCAAACTTGAGTGCCGAGCGATAGGCATGGCTGTTCTCGGGGCCGTAGACAAAGTTCTCAAAGGTAAATTTTGAGTTCGCGGCGAGCGGGGCTCCATCCGTATTCTGCTCGGCCGGCACGGTCGGTGCTGGCATGGGTGAAGCGGGGGTCGCAGCTTGCGTGGATTTAGTCGGCGCTTCGCCCTTCATCTGGTTCATCATGCGGCGAAAATCGTCGGCCGAGAGCGTGTTCTTGATTGCAATGCCCGAATCCGCGCCTGCCGCTGCGTCGTGAGCGATGGGCATGTGCGTGACGGGTGCGTTCGTTGACGTCGCTGCCGCGGTCGGCAACGGCGCCATGGTTTCACGGGAAACATCGCTGTGCTGGTGCTCGATTGTCGGCACGTCGCCTGCGGAGGCCGGCACCGTCGGGGAAGCAGCGGGAGCCGCGGAGGGCGCCGTCGCGGCGGCGGATTCCGTCGCGACGCCTTGCGGTGCCACGATGTCGAGCGCAATCGGTGCAAAGGCGATTTCTTCCAGATAGGCCTCAATAGTCGGCTGATGCTTTTTGAGCTGCGCGATGGCAAAGCGCGAGGGGGCCTCGATCGTGAGCGTATCTTCGGTCAGGCTTATGGCCCGCGATTGCCCCAGCATGTTGATGAGGCGTGCATCTTGGCCGTCGCGCTGGCAAAAGGCGATGGCATCCCCCAGGATGATGCTTGCTTCCTCGTCCACTGTCTCTCCCGTTCTTTAGCTCTGAGCTCGCACGCGAGCGGCGCCGAGTTCGGTCAGATGGTATTTCTGGCCATGCTTGATGACCAAGCCGGCCTGCGCCAAGTCGTTGAGCGTGCGTGACCAAGTGGGGGCCGAGTTTCCAAACGCCCTCGCTAGATCGGTTGCGCCGCACGCTTGATTTTGCGCCAGATAGCCCAGCGCGGCGTTGCCGCGATCGCTTACGAACACGTCCGGTTGTGGCTGCGCATACTGATTTGCTGCATTAGGATACATCATTTGAGCTGCTGGTTGTTGAGAACTCTGCATCGGCGGCATTTGCTGTTGAAAACTTTGAGGCCACTGTTGGTAAGGCTGCGGAGGCATCTGCTGGGCCCAGGGGTTGTACTGCTGCTGCGGCATCTGCTGGTACGGCTGCTGATATCCCTGCTGGTACCGCTGCGGGAACTGCTGGCCATACCCCAGTGGCAGCATCTGCTGATATGGATATCCCTGTTGGTACGGCTGATAGCCCATTTGCTGGCCACCCGGTGCCCCCGCCGCCTGCTGCATTGCTGCTGCATCCTGATTCGCCAGCGGCATGGCCTCTGGCATGTTTGGCGGCATCGACATAGATGCCGCCTGGGGTTCTTGTGTGGGAAGCATTCCGGGCTGCTGCATCTGTCCCACGGGGGGCTGCATCTGCTGCGTTGTCATGGGCTGCTGCGCAAAAGCTCCCGGCAGGGGATATGTGGGCTGCTCCGTCTCGGGCCGCACGGCAGCACCGCGTCCGCCGGCACGCTCGATTTCCTGCACGCGTTTAGGGTTCAGGCTTACCGTAACCACGGTGCCGTTGCCCATGTTGTCCTCGATGGATACGGCACCGCCGGCGTTTTCCAAATACTCCTGCACCATGGGAAACCCTGCTCCGGTTCCACGGATATAGCGCTTCATCTTGCTGTTTGCGCTGGTAACGCCAAAGTCGAAAGCGCGTTCCTTGTCGTCGATGCCGGGTCCTTGATCAGCAAAGCGGATGGTGTCTCCGCCGTCCAGAATCGAGATGATGGGCTCGGCAAAGTGCGCGTGGATAAAGTTTTCGACAATCTCGCGGATGACCATGAGCGAGATGTGGCCACCTTGTTCTTTCATGCACTGGTAGACGGTGTTGGTAGTCTCTTCCAAATACGTGCGGACATCTTGCGGATCAATGACGATCACACGCGGTGTCGACAGCATGTCGTCATAGACGGCGATGCGTGCTGCGTACATGACTTTTGGCGCCTGCGTGGTCGTCTGCTCGCCTTCCGCACGCTCTTCGCGCACGCCGGTGATGTGCTCGTTGTCGGGTGCCGGGTCTCCAGAATCGACCATGGTGTAAAAGTCGTCAGACATGCCGCTCGCAATCTTCCAAAAGGTTTCGAACAAATAGTAGCTCACCGCGCAATGTTTCTCATCTTTCGACAACTTTTCAAAACCTGTTGAAAACTTTGGAAAACGGACGAAAAGTTCTCAACATTGCCAACATGACCTGTTGAAAACTCGATGAAATATCGTGAAAAGTTGCCATGCACCGCTAAATCGAGCTTGGCTTATGGGGGAACCGTGTGAACTGCGCAACCTTTTACCTTTGATTTCTTGACATTTGAACATTGATTTCCCTACAATCTTCAAGCTCACGTGTCTATATCTGCGTCCGCGTCCCCGCGGACACTCGAAATGCAGCAGGAGGAACTTAAGATGAAGCGTACGTATCAGCCTAATAAGCGTAAGCGTGCCAAGACCCATGGCTTCCGTGCCCGTATGGCCACTAAGGGTGGTCGTGCCGTGCTCGCCCGTCGTCGCGCCAAGGGCCGCAAGCGTCTCACTGTCTAGCAGCGATACACACATCTCGCATGAAGACTATTAAGTCTCGGCAAGATTTCGAGCATGTGTTCAGTCAGGGGCGTCGTTTCAATCACCCTCTGATTCGAATGACCATATGTGAATCGGTTGGCGAAGGCGACTCCGGAAGGGTCGCCTTCGTTGGTGCTAAGCGACTCGGTTGTGCCGTCGTGCGCAACCGATCTAAGCGTGTGATGCGCGAGGCCGCCCGCAGCTGCGGATTTCCCGTTGCGGGTTATGACATCATCTTGTTTGCAACTCCCAAGACGAGGGTTTCCTCGCCGCAGGAGATGGACAAGGCGTTGCGTTCGCTTATGAAGCGCGCCGGCGTTGCCGGGGAGGAGCGATGAGCAATCACGTTTTGCGACGTGTTGCCATCGCTCCTATTCGCATATATCAACAGGTTATTTCGCCCTTATTGCCTGACGCCTGCATTTATTACCCAACGTGCTCGCAATACGCCATCCAGGCGATTGAGAAGCACGGTGTTTTGAGAGGCTGCTGGCTTGCCGTGAGGCGCATCGCTCGCTGCAATCCCCTGCACGTCGGCGGTTATGACCCTGTGCCCTAGCGGGCACTCGCTATCGGAGGAAAACTTACATGTGGGATTGGATCGTTAACATCCTTTTCGAGCTGCTCAAGCTCATCCAGACCTTTGCGGTCGACTGGGGCCTGTCCATCATCATTCTGGTGGTCATCATCCGTCTGCTGCTGACGCCGCTTATGCTCAAGTCGACCAAGTCGACGGCTCGCATGCAGGTGCTGCAGCCCAAGATGCTCGAGATCCAGGAGCGCTATGCCGACGATCCTCAGCGCCAGGCCGAGGAGATGCAGAAGTTCTACAGCGAGAACAAGTTCAACCCGATGGCTGGTTGTTTGCCGCTGTTGATCCAGATGCCTGTCCTGTTCGCCCTGTTTACGTTGCTGCGCAACCTGCCGCAGTACTTTAACGACGGCACGTTCTCGTTCTTCAACATCCTGCCCGACCTGACCACCACGCCGAGCGCTTCCTTTGCCGATGGCTTTATGGTTGCGCTGCCTGCGCTGGTCTGCCTGATTCTGTTCGCCGTCCTGACCCTGATTCCGCAGCTCTATATGTCGCGCAACCAGACCGGCCAGCAGGCTCAGAGCATGCGTATGATGGCTGTTGTCATGACGGTCATGATGCTTTGGATGGGCTGGAGCCTGCCCGTTGGTGTTCTGCTGTACTACGACGTCTCGTCTGCTTGGCAGGTTATTCAGCAGATTTTTGTGACGCAGAAGGTCATCGACAAGGCGAAGGCCGATGAGGAGGAGCGTCTTAAGAACGCGCCGCTGCAGGTTGAGGTCACTCGTCGCGAGAAGAAGCCGCGCCCGCACAAGAAGAAGTAGTGGGATATCAATCTTATTTAGGTACCTAACTTTTGGAGTACGTTATGTCTGAAGAGATCATCGAGGGTATGCTTGAGGAGGTTGCCCCGCAGGTCGCGGGCGATTATCCCGAGATTGCACAGCGCTACAAGGCTGGTGAAGAGCTGACCGATGAGGAGCTCGACACCATTGCCGATGTTGCGGTTTCCATCTTGCGTTCTATCCTTTCGCACTTCGATGCCGCCAACTCTCCTATCGATGAGTATGAGGGCGACGAGGGTGAGCTGATTTTGGATGTAACGGCTCCCGATCTTGCTGTTCTCATCGGCCGTCATGGTCGCACCCTTGATGCCCTTCAGGTTATGTTCTCTTTGCTGGTGAGCCGCAAGCTTGGCTTTAGGTATCCGGTTGTAGTGGACGTCGAGGGATACAAGAGCCGCCGTCAGGACAAGGTCGCCTCCATGGCTCAGTCTGCTGCCGAGCGTGCCATCCGCACTCATAAGAGTGTTTCGCTTCCGCCCATGAATGCCTACGAGCGCCGACTTGTTCACATCGCACTTCGTGGCAATGATGCAGTCGATACTCATTCTGAGGGTTCAGACCCTGATCGCCATGTGGTGATTGTTGCTCGATAATCTACTCGAGCTTATGCTAAGGGGACGTGGTTTCCACGTCCCCTTTTTTTGTCAAAAGTTCTCGATACACTGATTTTTGTCAGAAAGGAGCTTTCGTTGTTAGTACTTACTGATCAGCAGGCTGACGAGATGTTGTGTCGTCTAACTTCCTATTGCAAAGAGTATTCCTTGAGCGTAACTGATGTTGAGCTGAGGAAATGTATTCAGCATTTGGATTTGGTTCTGGAAATAAATAAGACAACCAATCTCACCCGTATTCTTAACGTAGAAGATGCTGCAGTACTTCATATCCTTGACTCACTTGTTTTGCTCCCTTATATCAATAAGGCTCCTGAGGGAGCTTTGCTCGATATGGGAACTGGTGCGGGCTTCCCTGGTATTCCATTAACCATAACCACGCATCGTAAAGCAACTTATATTGACTCTGTTGGCAAGAAGGTTGATGCAGTCAATTCCTTTGTCCATGCTCTTGGATTGAAACATGCTCATGCGGTTCATGATCGTCTTGAAGAATATGCTCGAAGCCATAAGAAGCAGTTCTCTGTTGTAACCGCCCGCGCACTGGCCCCTCTACCGATTCTTGTTGAGTATGCGGCTCCGTACCTCAAGGATGGAGGGCTATTTGTTATCACCAAGGGCAATCCTTCGGATGAGGAGCTTGCTTCCGGCATGTCAGCGGCAAAGATTTGCGGCTTCACTTTGCTTCTGAATGACGCAATCGATTTGCCTGAGGACTTGGGCCACAGGGAGTTCATTGTTCTTAAGAAGAGTCATCCAGCATCCATCTCATTGCCTCGTGCAAATGGCATGGCAAAGAAGAATCCGCTTGCCTAGATGTTTCACGTGAAACATAATGGATACTAATAACTTGCAGTGTTTCACGTGAAACATGGCGGTTGATATCGAATCGGAATGTTTCACGTGAAACATCCTCCGTTTGACAGCTTTAATACACACCAGGAGGGACCGTGGGATTTCGCGACGTTAAGCGTTCTAAGAGCGCAAAAGACACGCGTATCATTGCAATCATCAATCAAAAAGGCGGCGTCGGTAAGTCAACGACGGCTGTAAACCTTGCAGCAGCACTGGGTGAGCAGGGTCGTAAGACGCTGATTGTCGATTTTGATCCGCAGGGAAACAGCACCAGTGGATTCGGAATTGAAAAAGAAGACCTTGATCACTGCATCTATGATGCATTGCTGAATGATGTGCCGACAGAATCGCTTGTCCTTGATACAAATTGCAAAAAGGTATTCGTAATTCCGGCTACAATTCAGCTTGCAGGCGCCGAAATTGAGCTCGTAAGCGCAATTGCTCGTGAAACCCGCCTCAAAGATTTGCTTGAGCCGATTCAGGACGAGTTCGATTTTATATTCATTGACTGCCCTCCTTCGCTCGGCCTGCTTACTATCAACGCTTTGACCGCAGCGGACAGCGTTTTGATTCCGATCCAGTGCGAGTATTACGCACTCGAGGGCGTTACGAAGCTGCTTGAGTCAATGAAGATGGTCAAATCTCGTCTGAACAAGGGCTTAGACACCTACGGTGTGCTTATGACCATGTATGACTCGCGTACTTCTCTATCGAATCAGGTTGTTGAGGAGGTTCAATCGTACTTTGGTGATAAGGCGTTTAAGACGTTGATCCCCCGTACGGTTAAAATCTCTGAAGCTCCGTCTTTTGGAGAACCGGTAATTACCTATGCACCTCAAAATAAGGGTGCAAAAGCATATATGAACCTTGCAAAAGAGGTGATCAAGCGTGCCTAGTGTAAAGAAACGTGGCGGATTGGGACGTGGACTCAATGCTTTGGTCTCAGAGGCCGAGTATGAGACCGGTGGTTCGGCTGCATCGGCTTCGAATGCCGCATCTGAAACAAAACTACCTATTGAGGATATCGTTCCCAACCCTAATCAGCCGCGAATTCACTTTAACGAAACTGAACTTCGTGAGTTGAGCGAATCAATCCAAGAACATGGCGTCTTGCAGCCGCTTTTGGTACGCAAGCATGGAAACGGCTATGAGATCATCGCTGGTGAGCGTCGTTACCAAGCGTCAAAGCTTGCTGGTCTTGAGGAGCTGCCTGTCATCATTAAAGATGTTAATGATGAAGAGATGCTGGCTCTTGCTCTGATCGAAAACCTTCAGCGTTCTGATCTGAATCCCGTCGAAGAGGCTAAGGGCTATCGCCAGCTTATCGATGCCAGCGGTATGACCCAGGAGGCATTGTCGAAGGCGGTCAGCAAGTCACGCTCTGCAATTACAAACTCGCTGCGCCTTCTTGATCTCCCTGAAGTTGTTCAGCAGATGATTTTTGAGGGCAAACTTACTGCTGGTCATGCACGTGCGATTCTTGCAGTTCCCTATGAGGACGCTCGAATTCGACTTGCAGAGAAGGTTGTTGCAGAGGGCCTTTCCGTAAGAGCGACAGAAAATCTTGCTCCGTTGTTTTCTGCCGGAGAGACACCTAAGACGCCGAGGCCTGCAACGCCTCAGTCTTTTAAAAAAGCTGCCCGCGTGCTTCGTCAGGTTTTTAATACCAACGTGCGTGTGAAGAGCTCGCGTGGAAAGAATAAGATTGAGATTGAGTTTAAAGACGAGGAAGAGCTCTCTCGTATTCTTGGCGAAATGATTCAGTTTGATCAAGGAGGCCAAGATGAGGAATAGGATTTTAACTGCGATTGCATTGGCGACGACTGTCGCGGCTGGTGCCTTTGCTGGCTATAAGATCGCGACAGACGATGAACTTCGAGGTCGTTTGCTTCGTAGTGCGCAAGATATTGTCGATACATCCAAGAAGAAAATGGATGTTATGACAGAAGATGTTGCCATGCGTACGGCTCAGGTAACGAAGAATCCCAAGATTAATCAAGGTTGGGTTAGCAACCAATGGGAAAATGTAGGCTATTAGGTACCTAACAATTACTTAGCATATTTTGAGGGGTCCTTGTCTGATTCACGAGACAAGGACCCCTTATTTTGGCCGTAAAAAATGGGACAGGTAGCAGCTGATTCAAAATTAAGGTTAATAAATAAAACGACCCCGGTTGCATATTCTGTAACCGGGGTCGTTCGATGTTTCACATGAAACGTTTTGGGATGCGACTCCCCTATGCGTTCTTCTGAACTTTGAAGCGCTGCTTCAGCTGTCCGCAAGCGGCGTCAATATCGTTACCACGGGAGTTACGAATCGTGGTCTCGATGCCACGGGACTCAAGACGACGCTGAAGATCCTCAACCTTATGAATCGGCGACGGCTTGAGCGGGCTACCCTCGATGTCGTTAAGCTGAATGAGGTTAACGTGGCACAGCGTTCCCTCGCAGAAGTCGCAGAGCGCCTGCATCTCGGGATTCGTATCGTTGACGCCTTCGATCATGGCATACTCATAGGTCGGGCGGCGGCCAGTCTTCTCGGTGTAGAGTTGAAGCGCCTCGTGAAGGCGAAGTAGCGTGTACTTCTTAACACCGGGCATAAGCTTATTGCGTGTCGACTGGATGGCGGAATGCAGGGAAACGGCAAGCGTGAACTGTTCAGGGATGTCGGCAAATTTGCGAATACCGGGAATAACGCCGCTGGTAGAGACGGTGAGGTGACGAGCACCGATACCGATGCCATCGGGGTCGTTGAGGATTCGCAACGCCTTGAGAACCTCGTCGTAGTTGGCAAACGGCTCGCCCTGGCCCATGAAGACAACGCTCGTGACGCGCTCGCCAAAGTCGTTGGATACATGAAGTACCTGGTCGACGATCTCTTGAGCGGTCAGAGAGCGCTTGAGGCCGTTGAGACCGGTAGCGCAAAAGGCGCAGCCCATGCCACAGCCAGCCTGGGTGGAAACGCAGACGGAAAGCTTGTTACGACGGGGCATACCGACAGTCTCGACGGAAACGCCGTCGTGGTACTCGAGCAGATACTTGCGAGAGCCATCTTTGGAAACCTGCTTGGTTAGTTCAGTCGGCGTGTCAAAGGCAAAAGCCTCTTTAAGCTGCTCGCGGAAAGCCTTGGGAAGGTTGGTCATATCGTCAAACGAACAAACGTTCTTCTCAAAGACCCATTCGATGAGCTGCTTCGCGCGGAAGGCGGGTTGGCCAAGTTCGGCCACGAGCTCGCGAATATCGTTTTGGCTCAAGTCGCGAATGTCCTGAGATTTAGTCCTGGGATTCATGGAAGCCTTTCGATTTTGGGGAAACGTAGAGGGTATCGCTACAATATGGTATCAGCTGCAGAAATTATAGAGGAGGAGTCTGCCCATGCCGGGTAAAAGCCTAGAGAACATGCACGTAGCGGTCTTGGCGGGCGGTCATTCCGCTGAGCGCGAGATCTCGCTCAATTCGGGAAAGAACGTCGTGGTTGCCTTGAAGGAGGCCGGCTATACTTCGGTGGAGCTGCTCGACACGGCCGCTGATGATTTTATGGTAACCATGGCGACCGGCGGCTTTGACGTGGCGTTTATCGCCATGCACGGTGCCGGCGGCGAGGATGGCGCCATGCAGGGCGCCATGGAGACCCTGGGTATCCCCTACACGGCCTCGGGCGTGCTTGCCAGCGCCTGCGGTGCCGACAAGGAGGTCTCTAAGCTCCTGTACGCCAAGGCGGACATTCCCATTGCCCCCGGCCTTGCGCTCGAGGTGGGCGATGAAGTCGATATCGATCATATCGTCGAGGTTTGTGGCGAGCGCTGCTTTGTGAAGCCGGCCGTCAACGGTTCCAGCTATGGCATTTCCCTGGTCCATGAGCCCTCCGAGCTGCCCGCGGCAATCGCCAAGGCGTTTGAGTACGGCGACAAAGTGCTGGTCGAGAAGTGTATCGAGGGTACCGAGATCACCGTCGGCGTATACGGCGAGGACGACGTGCGCGCTCTGCCGATTGTCGAGATTCGTAAGCCCAAGGACTGCGAGTTCTACGATCTGGACGTGAAGTATGTCGACCCTACAGACATCCATCGCATTCCGGCGCAGATTTCGCCCGAGAATTACGCTCGTGCTCAGGAGCTTGCCTGTGCCGCTCACAAGGCTCTCGGTTGCCTGGGTATCTCGCGCAGCGACTTTATCGTGAGTGAGGACGGCCCCGTCATCCTCGAGACCAATACCATTCCCGGCATGACCGATACGTCGCTGTATCCGGATGAGATCCGCCACACCGACGACATGACGTTCCCGCAGGTCTGTGACAGCCTAATCCGTATGGGCCTTCGTCGAGCGGGCATTGCATGCTAATCGAGGACGCGGTTTCGTCAGGAACGCCGCAGTTTGTCATCGACTCCTATGCCACGCTAGCCGAACGCGCCAAAACGCAGTCCTTTGGCCTTATCGAGGAAGATGTGATTGTCCTCGATACCGAGACCACAGGTCTTTCGGTGCAGGACAACGAGCTGATCGAGATCTCGGCGGCCCGTCTTTCGGGCCGCGAGATCGTCGACCGCTTCGATACCTTCGTGCATCCCAAGCAGCTGATTCCCGCCGAGATTACCGAGCTCACGAGCATTACAAATGCCGATGTGGCAGATGCCCCGTCGGCCGTTGAGGCCGTCGCCGCTCTCGCCGATTTTGTCGGTGGTTGCCCGGTGATCGCACATAACGCCACGTTCGACCGCTCGTTTATCGAGTCGGTCAAAGGCGGCGTCAACGTGAGCGATATTTGGATCGATTCGCTGGCGCTGTCGCGAATCGCGCTTCCGCGCCTGGCCTCGCACAAGCTGTCTTTTATGGCCGATCTGTTTGGCTGTGACTCGGTATCACACCGTGCCAATGCCGACGTCGACGCCCTGTGTGGCGTATGGCGCGTGCTGCTCGTGGCGCTCACCGACTTGCCCCAGGGCCTCATGGCGCGCCTGGCCGACATGCATCCGGATGTGCCTTGGTCCTATCGTCCTATCTTCTCATTCTTGGCAGGGCAGAACCCTGGTTCTATTTTCTCTCTCAGCGCCGCTCGTGCTGACGTTCTCAAGGCCGATCGTGCCGACGATCGGGTGGACGCCGACGAACTGCCGGTCCTCAAGATGCCGAGTCGTGAGGAGATTGAGGCAGACTATGCGCCAGGCGGCCTGGTCAATCGCATGTACCCCACCTACGAGCCGCGTGATGAGCAGATCGCGATGGCGCTCGAGGTCCGCGATGCGCTGGTCACGGGCACTCATCGTGTAATTGAGGCGGGCACAGGTGTCGGCAAATCGATGGCCTATCTGGTACCTTTTGCCGAGGCGGCGCGCCGTAACAACATCACGGTTGGTATTGCGACCAAATCGAACAATCTTGCCGACCAGCTCATGTACCATGAGCTGCCAAAACTTGCCGAGCAACTGGACGGTGGTCTGTCATTTTGCGCTCTCAAGGGGTATGACCACTATCCGTGCCTGCGCAAGCTTGAGCGCATGAGCCGAAGCCAGGTCGAGATTACCACCAAGCGCGATCCGGCGGACACGCTCACGGCGGTCGCGGTCATTATGGCGTACGTCTGCCAATCAGCCGATGGCGACCTCGACTCACTTGGCATTCGGTGGCGCAGCGTCAACCGCCCCGACTTTACAACGGCCTCGCGCGAGTGTGCTCGTCGCCTCTGCCCGTTTTTCCCTGATAAATGCTTGGTCCACGGCGCTCGCCGTCGTGCGGCGCATGCCGACGTGGTGGTCACCAACCATTCCCTGCTGTTCCGCAATGTCGCGGCCGAGGGCAGGATTTTACCTCCGATTCGTCATTGGGTAATCGACGAGGCCCATTCCATCGAGCGCGAGGCGCGCCGCCAGTGGGCGCGCGTGGTGTCGGCGGACGAGTCACGCGTTCTGTTTGAGCGCCTGGGCGGCTCGAGCACCGGCGCGCTAAGCCAGGTTTCCCGTGATTTGGCAACCTCCGAGGGCTCTACGCTCTATCTGGGCCTTACTGCCAAGGCGACGTCGACGGTTGCGCGCGCGAGCATGGCAATCGCCGACGTGTTCGATGGCGTTCGCGAGCTCGGCCGCCGTGCCCGTGGGGGTTATGACAATGCCAATCTATGGATTGGCCCCGAGCTGCGCGAATCTGACGACTGGCATGATTTCTTACAGTCGGCCTACGCTGCCATCGACGCATTGGAACAAGCTGACAAGAGCGTCGACGCGCTGGTGCAAGCCGTCGCCGCCGACAAGCCCGAGGTTGTTGTCGACTTGGGCGATATCTCGCGCCGCCTGCACGAGCTGGCCGAGAACCTCAAACTCATCATTGATGGCACCGATGAACACTACGTGTATTCGCTGCAGGTCAATCGCAGGTTGCGCGCCGGCGGAGAGTCAATGACCGCAGAGCGCATCGACATTGGCGAGGCCTTGGCAACCGAGTGGCTGCCCGAGGTTCACACGGCTATCTTTGCCTCGGCGACCATGACGGTGTCCAAAAGCTTTGAACACTTTAACCACGCGGTCGGCCTCGATCGCATCGGTGCTTCAACATCCTCGTCGTTGCACTTGGACTCGAGCTACGACTTCGATTCGAACATGGCTGTAGTCGTTGCGGGCGATATCCCCGATCCGCGCGATCGTGAGAGCTATCTTACGGCGCTCGAGCGCGTGCTGGTCGACGCCCATCTTGCCATGGGCGGATCGGTGCTCACACTGTTCACCAATCGGCGCGACATGGAAGACCTGTACGCCCGCGTTGAGCCCAAGATGGCCCGTGCGGGTCTGGAGCTCAACTGCCAGCAGCGCAACTCATCTCCTCGTCGCCTGCGCGACCGGTTTATCAACGAGCCGACCTCGTCGCTTTTTGCTCTTAAGGCCTTTTGGGAGGGATTCGACGCCAGCGGCGAGACACTGCGCTGCGTCATCATTCCCAAGCTGCCGTTCTCGAGCCCCACGGACCCGCTCTCGTGCGAGCGCAACCTGCGCGAAGACCGCGCTTGGGCGCGCTATTCGCTGCCCGAGGCAGTGCTCGAGGTCAAGCAGGCGGCCGGCCGCCTTATCCGCTCGTCGACCGACTGCGGCGTGCTGATTCTGGCCGACCCGCGCCTGGTGACGAAGGGCTACGGAAAGAAGTTTTTAACGTCGCTGCCCACGAGCTCCTATCAGCGCATCGAATCGACGCAGATCGGTCACTATCTGCAACTGTGGCGCGCGCGCCACGAGCGGCGGCGCTAAAGCGGACAGACGAGGGTTTTTGCCATATCGCACAGACGCTTTGACAGGGCGGGGTCATCCAAGATGCGGATGGCTCCGCCCGCTGCGATTATCTGGCTCAGTAGCCAACGCTCGGAGCCGTAATGCACGGTTACCGTTGCCATTTCTGCCCCGCCGCGCTCGATTAGGGTGATTCCGGCCCAGTCCAGATGCTCCGCCATATCGAATGGCATCAAAAGCTTTGCGCTATACTGCGTCCGGGCAAGGGAATCGTGGAGGGATGCGACGTCCGGTGCGTGAAACACGACGGAGTCTTCCGTCAAGGCGAGTCCCTCGATTTTATCCATGCGATAGGTGCGCTGCTCATCGACTGTGATGTCCCAGGCAATCAGGTATGTTTGGTCGCCGTTTGCCGTAATGCGCAAGGGGTCGACCAGACGCTCGCGTGGCCGTGCATCGTCCATCGAGCGATACGAGATGCGGCAGCGAACGCCGTCCTGAATGGCGCAGCTCAGCTGCTGCCAGTGCGACCCGTGGTTGACGGTGTCAAGGACGCGCTGGTTATAGCCGAGCTCTTCGGGTAGAAGGGCATGTCGAATCCGAGCTGCCGTCTGCGGCTCGATCCCCAACGATTCAAGTTCATGGTTGAGCACAGCGCCCTCGGCGGCACTCAGGCGCAGCGGTAGCACACGCCCGGCGTCACCGGTGAGGACCACACGCTCGCCGCGGCATTCGCAGATGATGCGCGCGCCCGATTCTCGGTCCGCGAGCGTCGAGACGATCTCGAGAATCTCGTCGAGCGACATCCCCGTGATGCCAAAGCGACTGCAAATCTCGGTTCGTGTCATGCCGCTCTCGCCGGCGGCGTAGAGGGCCTCCATGATGTCGATGGCGCGCGAGAGTCTCTGCTCGCTGGTGAGTTTACGCACGGGCATACTCGTGCACCGTCCTTTCGATGAGGTGGTTCCACGCCTGCTTGAGCGATTTGGGGGCCATGGGCCTCATGCCGTCCATGGCGTGGGCCATGCAAAATGAGGCGGCGGCTTCAAGGTCGCGCACGTCAACGGTCCAGGTCCATCCTGCATCGGTGTGTGTGAGCTCACCTCGCCCACGCGTGAGGCCGTTGATCATATCGATCTGCGTCTGAGGGGCGAACGAGAACGTAGCTGCAACGGGCGGTCGGTCGGCAAAATCGAATTCAAAGAACAGATAGTCGTTGAGATTGAAGTCCGCGGGGATGGCGTAGGCCTTCGAAGGACGCCAAGCACGAACGATACGGTCACAGCGGAATGTCCTGATGTCGTCGGTGGCATTGTCGAGGCCGCAGAAATACGCCACGCCCTCGCGCTCGAACATGCCGTAGACGCGGACGGTACGCTCTTTCTGCTCGCCGCGTCCGTTCTGATATAAAAATCGCAGCGCACAACGCTCGGCAAAGGCGCTCCAAACCGCATCGACGGTGGGAGAGCGGCTGATCGGCGCCTCGTCTACCGTCGTCCTGCCGGTGAGATAGGCAATCTTGGAGCGAATATCGGCAAGCGGTGCGGCAAAAGTGGATGAGCCGGCCGCTAGTGTCTGGTCGATGGCGTTGAGCAGGATATCGGCGTCGTCTGCGGTAATGAGGCCGCCTGCTGCAAAGGTGTGCTCGCGGTCGATTGTCCACGAGCTTTCCTCGGTCTCCTGCGCGCCGGTGGGGCGAACCTCCTTGATTAAGATGCCGCGTTCGAGCAGCTTGTCACGATCGCGTCGAAACTTGCGCTTATCCGAGTCGATATTGCCCGAGCCATATCCCAGGTCGGAATCCAAGACGATCTGCTCGGTCGTCAGCGGTTCGGGGGAGCTATTGAGCACAAAGAAAAGATTGAGGATGCGCTGAGCCGTTTTATCGAAACTGGGCTCCGAATTTCCCTTTTTAATTGTCTCGGTCGTGTCGCTTGCCGTCATAGAGTCCTCGCATGAGAAGGTGGTTTGCTGCCATGATTTTAGTCCGATATGGAGATTAGGCTATATCCTTGTCCGCTCGGGGCGTTAAGATGGCCCGAATTCGGTCGTTTGCGCTCGCTCGGGGTATACTTTCGACTATATACGGTTCTAATGTGCATGCATTGGGCCTATTTGTCGGATTATGGATGTGGAGCGCACATGGCGAACACCCAGAACTATATTAACCACCTGCTGCAGAACACCGGCATTACGCCGGCATGCAGCGAAGAAGAGCGCTTGGCTGCCGAGGATATCGCTCAGATCTTCCGCAACCACGGCTTTGACCCCGAGGTTCAGGAGTTCAATGCCCCGGCGCCCAGTAGGTTGGCATTTGCCGTTACCGGTATTCTTGCGTTTGCCGGCGCCCTGCTGATGGGCATCGGCGGCGGTATCGGCTTGGTCGGCACTTTGCTGGCCATTGTCGGTGCCGTGCTCTACGTGCTCGAGCGCACAGGGCATCCCGTGGTTTCGCGCCTGGGCAAGACGGGCGTGAGCCAAAATGTCATCGCCTACCACAAGGCCTCGGGCCCGCTCGCGTCTCCGCGCAACCGCCCGGTGGTCGTTGTCGCACACTACGACTCTCCCCGTGCTGAGCTGCTCGCCCGCGAGCCCTATGCTTCGTATCGTGCGCTCATCGCCAAGCTGTTGCCCGTTGCCACGGTTGCCCCCGCTGCCGTTGCCATCCTGCGCATCCTGCCGCTCCCCGGCGCGCTCAAGGTTCTGCTGTGGATTGTCGCGATCCTCGCTTCCCTCGTTGCGCTTGCCAACGCGGCAAACATCATCTCTAACCGCCACATTCTTCCCTATACGTCCGGCGCGGTGTGCAACAAGTCTTCTGTCGCCGCTATGCTCGGCGTTATGGACAACGTTGCTCCCTTCCAGGGCGAAAACGAGTTTCCCGACGATGTTCCGTTCGATACCTATTTTGGGGAGCAGAAGCGTCGTGCCGAGGAAATGGCGCGCGCAGCGGCGGAATATGCCGCGGCCCAGCAGCAAAACGACTACGGCAACACCATCGAGTACGAAGAGCCTACCTACGCCGAGGACGAGTTCGGTCAGCCGATTGCTCCCGACACTCAGACCGAGCCCGAACAGGGTGAGGCTTTCGACGAGCAGATCGAGGGCTTTGAGGGTGCGTCTGCCGACGAGACGCTGATTGGCGCCATCGTGCCCGAGGATCAGAATCAGGCTGTCCAGGCCGAAGAGTTCAATGACGAGGTTCCCGCTGCCGAGTCGGCTGAGGAACCTTCCGCGGTCGAGCCCGAGCCCAAGCTCTATCGCAACGCCGCCGGCAACATCCGCTTTGGTTCGGATGCCATCCGTGCGCTCGGAATGCTTCCCGAGTCCTGCACGCTCGATTACGAGGAGGGCGAGGAGCCGACGTTTGAGCCCGAGCCTGCGCCCGTTGTCACTGTGGATGATGAGTCTGCCGCGGTTACCGCTGCCGTTGCCGAGCCCGAGGCGGTGTCCGCGATCGATCCCGCGGCAGGACTGGACATTTTGGCTCCCGCCGCGCCGGCGCAAGACGTTGCGGACGAGTCTGACGACGATTACGTTGAACAGCCGAGGCGCGTGTCTTACGAGAGCGATACTGATTTCTCGGCCGAGATTCCCGCGGCAACGCCCCATGCCGATATTGCATCCGCGTTCTCTTCGATTGGCGCCAGCGCTTCCAACTTCTTTAAGGGTGCGCTTGCAAAGGGCAAGAAATTTGTCGACGATTTCGAGGAGAAGCGCGCTGCCGCACGCGAGGCTGCCGAGCAGGAGGCTATCGCTCAGCAGCAGGCAGCCGAGGCGGCACGTGAGCTCGCGGCGCAAGAGTTCGAGCAGAACGAGGCTGTGCAGTCCGTGCCTGTCGACGCCGCCGAAGCTACAACGTCCTTTGAGTCCCAGCAACCGACGTCCGCGGATGTTGTTGAGGCAACAACGTCTTTCGAGGCTCAGCAGCACGTCGATAGCACCATGTCGTTTGATGCCGCGAAGTTCGATTCCACGATAACGTTTGAAAAGCAGGGCACCGCGATTGCCGAGTCCCTTCCTGTTTCCGATGAACAGGGCGACGCGGTGGACGATGACGAGCCCATTGATGCTGCCGAGGACGAGCCCGTCGAGGCCAACTCTGGCGAAGAGCAATACGCGGCAGCCGAGCAAGCTGATTCGACCGAGGCCGAGCAGGAGGAAGTGCCTGCGGTTTCCGAGACTCTCGAAACGGATGAGTCGAGGCCTTACTCCACGCAGATTTTCACCATGCCGACCCCGAGTGGTTCCGGTGCCACGGTTGCCAATGTCGCTCCCACCCAGGACGAAACGGTCGATTCCCTTATGGCCCAGATTTCCTCCCAAGCATCGCCGCGTCCGCAGATGAATGTTCCCGATCCGTCGTCGGCACCGTCGCCTGCACCTTCCTCGTCTCCGCTGGCTTCGGTCCCCGATCCGTCGCTGCCGTCTATGAAGCAGGCAAACGTTGCGTCTCGCACGTCGCTGTTCGACCTTCCCGATCCCTCTGCCCAGGTCAACGACCCCTTTGCTACCGCCCAAGGTCCCGAACCCACATCGGCACCCGTTGCGCCTCCTGTGCCCGTTGCGTCGGGCGCGCAGCCGATCGAGACCATTTCGGCTCCCGCCCCGGCGGCACCCAAGTCTCGTAAGCGCGGCCTGGGTGGCCTGTTCGGTCGTAAAAAGAAAAACGAGCAGGACAGCATGAGTGACTGGCTGGGCGTCGAAGACGATTACGATGCCAAGAAGTCCGGTCGCGGTATCGGTTCGTGGGATAACTTCGAGGACGATAACGATGGCTGGAAGGGTGGCGCTACGTCTTCCGATGGCGCTTCTTCCGAAGATATGCTCTCGGCTGTCGCCTCTATGGGCGATGATGAGCTGCTTGGTCACGATATCTGGTTTGTGGCAACGGGCGCCTCGGATTGTGATGGCGCCGGCATGAAGGCCTTCTTGGCTTCGCATCGCGATAAGCTCCGCGGCGTATTCTTTATCAATCTTGAATCCGTCGGCGCCGGTAGGCTTTCGGTGGTGACGGTTGAGGGCGAACAGCAGCTGCTCAAGGGCGATCGCCGCATCATGAACCTGGTCAGCAAGGTGTGCAAGTCGTTCCATGTCGATTGTGGCGCGCTCGAGATGCCCTATGCCAAGACCGATGCCTATGCCGCGCTCGAGGCGAGCCGCCGAGCCCTCACTATCGCCGGCGTGGACGGCACGCGTCTGGCTTGCGCTCGTACCGAGGACGACCTGCCCCACAATGTCAACCCGACGAACATTGCTACGGTATCCGAGGTCGTGACCGAGGTTATCCGCCGTTCGTAGACGGAGCTCTAAGGAGTCAACGTGTTTTCGTATATTAAGCGCCATTGGCCTGTCTACGTGATTTTGACCTTGATTGCCATTGCGTTAGGATTTGGGGCTGCCTACATCGTGGGTGCAAAGGGTTCGACCCCCGCCTCCGCAATCAGCGAAGAGGTGGAGCAAGAACAGAGTACGGGTGCCGATGGGATTCCTGAGTCCGAGCAGGCAATCGTTGATGGTGGATCTTCGTCTGCAGAGTAGATACGGCGATTTACATGATTGAAAGCGGGTGAGCCAGGGGACTGGCTCGCCCGCTTTTTCATCGCGCTAGCGCTTCTTTGGGATCGACCTAAGGCGAGCGAACCATAGGGCTGCGGCACCCGAGGTCAGGAGCGCGGTGATGCAAGCGGCGATGGGAACTGATCCTGTTGCCGGTAGGTCCTGCGGTAGGGTACAGCGTTGAATAACGCTGTCCTCGTCATGTGACTCAAGTTTATCGCCGCCACCATTGCGGCAAAGATCGACGCGCGCGCTGTTGGTGAGTGCGGTTTGGGGCGTATAAGCCGACGTCGCCTGCATGTGCACGATTGCGCCCCGAGCGTCTGTGCCAAGGATTGCTTTGGCATCGTCAAGGTCGTCGTGCTCATCTTTGAGATCATCGCGGGTCCAAGAATCCGCATCGCTTCGAGTCGTAAAGCCGGCGGCTACCGCACCGTATTCAATGCGAATGCCCGTTACGACGGTATTGGACGCAAGGTCGAGTTCTTTCGCCTCGAGTGTGGTGGATTCCGTGGTCGAGACATCCGCCTTCCAGAGGTGCCAGCCGTCGTAATCGACGAGGCGGCAATCCTCACCCAGACTTTCCTTTACTTCGTCGGACTCAAGCCAAGGATTTTCGTGCCCATCGTCAAGTGTCGCGTTTGCCGGCTCATCGACGTCTGTCGAGTTCAACGGCGTCGTGCGATACCACACGTTGCACAGACCGTTGAGGTCGCCGATGGCGACGGGGGTTTCGATTGAGACGAATCTCGCCGTATCGTCCTCGGCACACTCAAGATCATCGGTAATTGTAAACTCATCAACCCAGGTAGTTGAATCGTTTCGAGCGTCGATGGTATAGGAGAAAAGCCCATCCGTATTGGTTTGCATCGCGGCACGGTTTTTACCATCGCCGTTAGCCAACAGGCCCTTTTCGATAGGTTGGACAAGTTCCTGACGCTTGTCGACCTGCCCCTTGATCTCGATGGGCGCATCCTTCATCGCGACGGATTGGACTTCTCCCGTATCCTTTATTTCAAACGTTATCTCCTCGGCAAGGTCATAGGTCCGCGGAGACATCATTTCGCGCAACGAGTAGGTGCCGGGTGCAAGATGTTCGACGCGGTGTGGCTTGTCGGATGAGGTCCAGGAGTCTATTTCGGTTTTATCGGGACCATATAAGGTGAGCCGTGCGCCTTCTACTTCCTGCTCACCGCTTGCATCGACCTTGGAGATATCAACCTTGGTGTAATCGTCGGATACGTTAAGCCGTGCTTCTACAACGGGTGTTTTCTGGTCGGCATAAGTAAGGTCGACAATATGGGTTGTCTGATCGAGCAAGAAGCCTGCCGGCGCTTGAGTCTCGACAACCTCGTAGCGTGCGGTGCCAGATCCCAGTGGGAGGTTGTCCGCGCGTGCTTCTCCAGTTTCATCCGTCGTGACGGTAGCGACAGTCTCACCGTCGAGTGCGGCAATGCTACCGTCGGGGCGCACGATATCACCCGAGGCACGGATCTCAAAGATGGCGCCCGCGAGGCTGCTGCCGTCTACGGCATCGGTTTTAACGATCCTGATATTTCCGGTCGCGGCGCGGTCATAATACGAGGCGATTGCAACGGGCGTTAGGTTCATGTCGGCGGGTATGTTTACCTCGATTTCTTCGCTGACAAGATAGGGCTCTTTGGCCGAGGTTTCGCGTACATAATAGGTGCCCGGCACGAGCGATTCTGGCAGTGTGACGGTCCCGGTCGCGTCAGTCGTAAAGGTGTCCATTACGTTATGTGCTGGATACCAGCAAGTTTGTGAGACAGGTTCGTGATTGCTGTCGAGGAGTTGGAAGGTGAATCCGGCTAGGGGAACAGAAGCGCCTGTTTGGGCATCGCGTTTTACAATCTGGAGATGCGTCGACAGAGCGTGGTTGTCCACGATATATTGAAGCTCGGCGCCGTCGGAAATCTGATTTGCCCCGACGGTCCATTCCCCTGCACGTTTAAAACCCTCGGGGACGGTTTCCGGAACCTCACGAACCGTGTAGCCGGCACGGTCGTATGGGACGGCTCCGTGGACACCGGCGGGTCGCTTGCCTGTGCCGAACCATGCTTCGGGCTGATCTTCGGTGGAGGCAAAGCCATAGATGTTTGTGGTCAGTGTGCCAACAACCTGCTGAGAGCTGTTGCTGACAACCTCAAAGACAACACCACCCGCCGGCTGCTCCAGGCCGGATTGGTCGCTATTGCCGTAATCCTTGAATTTGGAAATCTCAAGGTTAAACGCAATGGGGATATCGGAAACGCGAGATTCGATCTCGACCACGCCTGAATCGCCGAGCTGGTCGGCTCCAACGGTATAGGTCCAGCTGTCGTTGGATGGCAGGTAGCCCTCGGGGGCTTTTGATTCGTAGATGGTAAAGGTTCCTAAGGGGACATCGGCGAGGGTGGCCCGACCGCTTTCGTCGGTCGTGAGGATTTGTGCCCATCCAGGGGTTGATTGCGACACACACGTGAACTCTGCTCCTGCGAGCGAAGCTCCCACCTGGTGGCCGGCATTCGTCGCGGCATCGAGTTTTACGATACGCAGGTTGATGGTGCCGGGCTGTTCATCAATGGCGACCCGCCCGCCGTCATTCCCCGTGGTAAAGGCAATACGATCGTGGCGGGGGACATAGCCGGCCGGCGCCTTCGTTTCAACTAGGTAGTATGCCGTGTTGGGCAGAAGTGTTGCTTGCGCTCGACCGTTGCTGTCCATCTGGACGGTGCCGACATGCGCGCCGCTGGCGCTCTCAAAAATATCGAATGTTGCCCCGTCAAACTGATAAGTATTGTTTCCGCTGGTAATGGCGGCGTTTGCAGACTGTTTTTTGAAGGAAACAGAGACTGCCGGCAGTACATAGAGCATGTCTTGACGTTTGCTGCCGCCCGATACGGCTCCTAGATAGCGCCGCGCGCGGTGCGGAGCGGCTTTGATGCTTCCTGATTTTGCGTTGTCGTGGAGCCACCGCGCAGCCGCCACGACTTCATTGTCGGCGGTAAAGTGCCCGCTCTTGGTTTTGCCCTGAGCGGTCGTGTAGGAATAGGTACCGTCGACATGGGTAGTGCCGTTGAGCATCCATACGGCAAGCTGGGTTGCGGCGCGGGCGCGATCGGGTGAAAGATGGTAACCGCCAAACGACGTGGCGGTAGGATATCCGTGACAAACGATTGCCGCGAACTCGTCGTCGAGCCACACCCAGCCTTGATCAAAGTTGAGCCATGGGCCGCCCGGCTTGGTGGGGCCGGGGCGCTCCTGGTTCATGCAGTAGGCAATCGAGGCGTCTTGAGCTTCATACTTGCCGATGAAGAAGGGCCCACAATCATCGCTAATAGTGCGGAAGCCGAGTTGGTCGTAGCCATCGACGGCAAATGCGGCTCTCGGTGCCAGGCAGCCGAAAAGCAGGAAGAGGAGCAGGAGCAGCGGACCTGTTGCGATTGCGCTGTGGACAGAGTGCGTGGGTGCGTTGGACATGGCTGCTCCTTATCCCTCGTGCGCCGCATGGGGAGGCTGCGACGCGTAGGATGAGGCTACCCCCGAGGTTCATGCGGGTAAGTACCGGAGCCTGACCAAAAGCTTGCCCAATTCCTGACAAATTGAGCTCAAATACAACAATCAAGCAAAAGCGCAGGTAGAAGATGGGGAGAACAGGAGGTCAAAGGTCCTCATCTCCACAATTGACGCGATTTTCAAACGAATCTCCACAGCTAAAACAAGCATCGCCACCCTTGTATCGAACAAGACAACCGCGTTATACTAGCCAACACACAAGCGGGCATCGCCAAGTGGTAAGGCATCAGCTTCCCAAGCTGACACTCGCGGGTTCGAGTCCCGTTGCCCGCTCCAGTAAAAAGCACAAGCACGGCAGCGTTACGTTGCCGTGCTTTTTACTACCAAGCGCCGGGACTCGAACCCGCCAGGGTGCGAGCGTTAAGCAAACGCGAAGCGTTTGTAGCGAGCAGGCGAAGGCGCCGACAGGCGCCTGAAGCCGGTGCGTATTTGCGAAGCAAATACGCGGATGTCCCGTTGCCCGCTCCATCGAGTACGGGGGACCTCGGGAACGTCGGGTCCAACCCGCTGTGCCCGTGCGTGTGCGCGGACCGGGTCTGCCGACCGCAGCCGGTGCGTATTTGCGAAGCAAATGCGCGGACGTCCCCATGCTCGCTCCAATTCCAAAATGTTAGGTTAATGCCTGCTGCCCATACTTGCACCTGCGCACGGTACAATGGTTGGGTTACGACCAACGTGCCAATAACCAAAAAGGAGCCGCTATGATCGATCGCTATACCCGCCCGGAGATGGGACACATCTTCTCCCTCGAGAACAAGTACGCCATTTGGCAGGAAATCGAGGTTCTGGCCTGCGAGGCCCAGGCGGAGCTCGGCAAGATCGGTATTTCCAAAGACGAGGCCCAGTGGATCCGCGACCATGCCAACTTTGAGAAGGCGAAGGTCGATGAGATCGAGGAAGTCACGCGCCACGACGTCATTGCCTTCCTGACCAACATGAAGGAATACATCGATGCCGATGTTCCCGAGGGCGACCCCAAGCCCAGCCGCTGGGTTCACTATGGCATGACCAGCTCGGATCTGGGCGACACGGCCCTGTGCTACCAGCTCACCCAGGCCTGCGACCTGATCATCGAGGACGTCAAGAAGCTCGGCGAGATTTGCAAGCGTCGCGCCTTCGAGGAGCGCAACACGCTCTGCGCCGGCCGCACTCATGGCATCCATGCCGAGCCGATGACCTTTGGCATGAAGTTTGGCTCTTGGGCCTGGGAGCTCAAGCGCGATCTGGACCGTCTTGAGGATGCCCGCAAGAACGTTGCCTTTGGTGCCATCTCGGGCGCTGTCGGCACGTACAGCTCCATCGAGCCGTTTGTCGAGGAATATGTCTGCGAGCACCTGGGCCTGGTTCACGACCCGCTGTCCACGCAGGTTATTAGCCGCGATCATCACGCCTACCTCGCCGGCGTTCTCGCCACCGCCGCGGCCACCTGTGAGCGCATCGCTACCGAGGTTCGCAATCTGCAGAAGACCGATACACTCGAGGCCGAGGAACCGTTCCGTAAGGGTCAAAAGGGCAGCTCCGCCATGCCGCACAAGCGCAACCCCATCACCATGGAGAAGGTCTGCGGCCTGTCGCGCGTCGTGAAGGCCAACGCGCAGGTTGCCTTCGACAACGTCGCCCTGTGGCACGAGCGTGACATTTCGCACTCCTCTGCCGAGCGCGTCGCCCAGGCCGACAGCTTCATCGCCCTCGACCACATGTTCCAGTGCCTCATTCGCGTTATCGACGGCCTGCAACTGTATCCCGCCCGCATGATGGCCAACCTCAATAAGACCCGCGGCCTCATCTTCTCTTCCAAGGTACTGCTCGCCCTCGTCGACACGGGCATCACCCGCGAGGACGCGTACGCCATTGTGCAGGAGAACGCTATGGCAACCTGGCACGAGGTACAGGATTGTGTCTCCGGCCCCACCTTTAAGGAGCGTCTCGAGGCCGACCCGCGCTGCACCGTCAGTCAGGAGAAGCTCGACGAGATCTTTGATCCGTGGGACTTCCTCACCCGTATCGACACGGTCTTTGATCGTCTGGAGCAGCTGAGCTTCGAGTAGGTTCGGGCATAACGTTAGCTTTTTAGGGCGCTTTGCTGGTAATGTGTGTTGCCGGCAAAGCGCCTCGTTGCATTTAGGGAAAGACGGGGATAATAGTCGTCTCGAATAACATTCTGAGAGGGGATCGCATGATTTCGTTTGATTACAAGCCTCAGGGCGTGTGTGCTCGCAATATTCACCTTGATCTTTCCGATGACGGCAACAAGGTGATGGGCGTTGAGTTTACCGGCGGCTGCGACGGCAATCTCAAGGCTATCTCCAAGCTGGTCGAGGGCGCTCCTGCCGATCGCGTAATCGAGGTTCTCGCCGGTAATACCTGCGGTATGAAAAAGACCTCCTGCGCCGACCAGCTTACACGCGCTATCGAGGCCGCTCGCACCGAGATCGCCTAATGGGTATCGCCGATCACATCAAGAACGGAATATCGCGTCGCGGCTTTGTACTCGGTGGGGCTGCCGCGGGCGCTGCCACGGTGCTTGCCGGATGCTCGAAAAAAACGGGCACCAGCGATGATGCCGCCGGCGAGCCGCAGGTTATCAAGGATGATTCCAAAATCATCTCGATTACGGATGAGTACGAGGCAGTCGACATCGATCTTGAGCCGGCGGCGTCGTGGACGCTGCCTCTGGGTACGCTGCTGTACTACTGCGACGGCGATTACGCCGCGGCAATGATGGCGCCCGCATCGGCACTGCACGCCAACACGCTCGGTGTGCTCAACCTGGGCGATGGCTCGCTTACCACATTAATCGAGGATCCTATCGAGGGCACGGGATATGCATTCTACGATGTCCGTGCCGGCGACGGCGTATTCGCGTGGGTTGAGATGAACTTTGCCAATTCATCGTGGAAGCTCTACGCTCAAAATCTGTCGGGCGCTTCGCTCTCTGGCGACGTGGTTGAGCTCGATCGAGGTGGCAAGGACTACGATCCGCCGCTGTTTACGGCGTTCGGGGCATCAGTCATCTGGTATAAAATGCCTTCGGCAGGCGGCAATAAAACGAGTAGTGATTCGTTTTGCTATCGTCGCTCGCTTGATGAATCCAAGGCCGAGGTAATTTGGAAATCGACGGGCCGCTTTGCATCGGCCCCGCGCGCGAGCGACGGCATTTTGACCATCTCGCCGCGTGTCCGCAACGACGAGGGCGTCTACTACGGCATAACGGCAATCGATCTGACCGACGGCAACAACACCAAGCGTGCCCAGTTGGTCCTCCCTTCGTCAGTTTCGCCTTTCGAGGCCGTATATATGGGCGATACCTTCGTGTTTTCTATCGAGGCGGCCTATAGTGGCGTGGGCAGCCTGGGCAATATGGGCACGTATATCGGTAATGAGGGAGGGCCGTACCTCTTCCTGTCACGCGAGCCGCTCGCATGTGCGGCTGGCAAGAAGAATAAATACCTTGTTAAGGTACAGGCGTCGCATTTCCTGATCGACACCTCTGCCAAGACCTATGGCTCGCTGCTGTCGCCCGACCGCGCTTTGGAGTATGGCGATTATCCAGCTACGGCGGGAAAATCGGACTCATTCCTTACGTACGCCACGGTGCGCAACAGCCAGGGTATACCAGAGACGGTCACTGCACGCCTATTCTCTCTTTAAGCTTAGAGGGGTTAAAAAGGCGCCAACAGGGGAATAAACGCGTTGTAATTGTGAGTACCGCCCGCCGAGCTGCCGCGTCATAGCGGCATCTGGCGGGCTCAGGTGCGTTAAAATGGGCTTGTTCTTAGCTAATTGAGACAGGGGGGCCGTGTTATGGCTTCAGATGCAAAAAAGATTCTGCTGGTCGAGGATGAGAAGGCAATCCGTGACGCCGTCGCTGCCTATCTCGAGCGCGAAGGCTACTGGGTTGTGGGCGTCGGCGATGGCCAGTCCGCGATCGAGGAGTTCGAGAAGCATCAGTTCGACCTGGTCGTGCTCGACCTTATGCTCCCCAAGATCCCCGGCGAGCGCGTTTGCCGCACCATTCGCGATACCTCGGATGTCCCCATCATCATGCTGACGGCTAAGGGCGAGATCGAGGACCGTATTATCGGTCTTGAGCTCGGCGCCGACGACTATCTGATTAAGCCGTTCTCGCCGCGCGAGCTCGTCGCCCGCGTTCGCGCTCTGTTCCGCCGTGCCCATCAGGCCGACGAGCCCGCCGTCGAGGTACTCGACTTCGGCGATCTGGTCATCGATATCTCGGGCCACAAGATCTTGGTCGAGGGCAAGGAAGTCGATCTGACGGCTTCCGAGTTCAAGCTGCTCACCACGCTTGCCCGCCATCCCGGCCGTGTGTATAACCGCATGGAGCTGGTCGAGAAAGTGCTCGGGTATGACTTTGAGGGCTATGAGCGCACCATCGATAGCCACGTGAAGAATCTTCGCGCCAAGCTGGGCGATGATCCCAAGAAGCCCAAGTGGCTCTACACCGTCCATGGTGTCGGCTATCGCTTCGAGGCTCCGGCCAAGACCGATAAGTCGGACGAGAAATAGGGAAATCACATATGACACCTGCGCGCTTTGAAATCGGACAAAAGCACAAGCAGGAGAGCGAGGCGGGTTCCAAGGCTAGTTGGAACACGCCTCGTTCCGATTCACGGCCAACGATGAGCTATCCCTCGCGCATGGCACTTGCTTTTGCTCTGACATCGCTCATGACGGTATTGGTGCTGGTGGGCGTTGTCTCTGTTGTGTGGGGCACGGTCTTTTCGGATTACACACGCTCCAATATCGTCGAAATCGCAAATTCCGCTGCCGAGAAGTTGGCGACCTCATATGAGGAAAACGGCTCTTGGACCGCGGGAGAACTGCGCACGGTCGCAACGTCGAGTTTGGTTTCCGACGATCTGGGCATGCAGGTCGTCAATAAAAAGGGTGTGATCGTTTATGACGATTCCTGGCCCTCGGCAAGCGCCACCGCCGATGTACGCGAAAACCAGGCTACGACCGACGACACGAGCGGCAAGAGGGCATCGCATAGCCCGGTCTCGTCTGCTCCAACCGACTCCGATAGCGTTGCTAACGTCGAGATTGTAACGTCTTCCGGCGAGCATGTCGGACAGGTAAAGCTGTGGGCCATCGGCTCCGACGCTCTGCTCACCAAGGCGGACTCTGCGTTTAGGGAGAAGACCTTTAACGCCATGGCCCTCGCCGCGGTTGTTGCAATCTGCATTTCGGTCGTTATCGGATCGCTCGTGTCGCGCATGCTCACCAAACCGATTCATCGCATCACCAGTACCGCAAAGCAAATCCGTGACGGCGACCTGTCGGCTCGCACGGGGCTGCGCGGTGATGACGAGATCGATCAGCTGGGTGAGACCTTCGATGAGATGGCCACCTCGCTCGAGAAGGATATGAAACACGAGAAGCGCCTGACCTCAGACGTTGCACACGAGCTTCGCACGCCGCTTATGGCCATGCTCGCAACGGTCGAGGCCATGCAGGATGGCGTGTATCCCACCGACGATGAGCATTTGGAGACCGTTGCTTCCGAGACGCGTCGCCTGGCTCGTCTGGTGCAGCAGATGCTCGACCTATCGCGTATGGAAAACAGCACGGCTCCGCTCAATCTAGAACCGGTGGACATGGTTCCGTTCGTGCGATCGATTGTGAACGGCCAGGAGCGTCTGTTTGCCGACCGTGACCTTCGTCTTCGCTTTGCAGATGAAACCCAAGGGCACGACGATGTCGTCGAAGCCGATCCCGACATGATCACGCAATGTGTTATCAACCTCATGAGCAACGCCATGCGCTACACCCCCGAGGGCGGTTGGGTCGTGGTGTCGGTGCTCAGTGACCGCAGGCACGTCAGCATTGCCGTTTCTGATACCGGCATCGGTATTGCCAAGGACGATCTGTCGCGCATTTTCGGGCGGTTTTGGCGCGCCGATGCCAGCCGCGCCCGCGAAGCTGGCGGCCTGGGCGTCGGCCTCGCCGTGACCAAGCAGATCGTCGAGCGTCACCATGGCTACATATCCGTGGAGTCGGAGCTTGGAAAGGGTACGACTTTTACAATTCATCTGCCCCGCGAGCACACGGCAGACGCGGCATCTACTACAATGGAACACTAGCTTTTCGCTATTCGGTGAAGGAGGGGCCGCGTCCCTGCCGCTCCGAGTTTGCGAAAACATGCGGGAAAGAACCCGCATTTCTGTCGTATTTAGGTAAGGAGTGACTCACGTGACAACGATGGAGCGTCGTCCGGATTCCCGTGGCAAGGTTCGTGATATTTACGATGCCGGTGAAAACCTGCTGATGGTCGCCACCGACCGCATTTCTGCGTTTGACTTCATTCTTCCCGACGAGATTCCGTTTAAGGGAGAGGTACTCAATCGCATCTCGGCATTCTGGTTCGATAAGTTTGCCGACATCGTCCCCAACCATCTCGTTTCCATCGACCCGGCGGATTTCCCCGAGGAGTTTGCTGAGTATCGTGACTACCTCGCTGGCCGCGCCATGCTGGTTAAGAAGGCCCAGACGATTCCTATCGAGTGCATCGTCCGCGGCTATCTGACCGGTTCGGGCAAGAAGACCTACGACGAGAACGGCACCGTCTGCGGCATCCAGCTGCCTGAGGGCCTGACCGAGGCTTCCAAGCTTCCCGAGCCGTTGTTCACGCCGTCCACGAAGGCCGAGATCGGTGACCACGACGAGAACATCTCGTTCGAGCGTTGCTGCGAGATCGTGGGCGAGGACATCGCCACGCAGATTCGTGACCTTTCCCTCAAGATCTACAAGGCCGCTGCCGAGTACGCCGCGACCCGTGGCATCATCATTGCCGACACCAAGTTCGAGTTTGGTGTCATCGATGGCAAGGTCACGCTGATCGACGAGTGCCTCACGCCCGACTCCAGCCGTTTCTGGCCTGCTGCCAGCTACCAGGAGGGCAAGATCCAGCCTAGCTACGACAAGCAATTCGTCCGCAATTGGCTCAAGGCCAACTGGGATATGACGGGGGAGACCCCGCACCTGCCCGCCGAGGTCATCGATGGCACGTCCGAGCGCTATCGCGAGGCCTTCCAGATCATCACGGGCTCCCAGTTCACAAGCATGAAGGAGAACGCATAAGTGAGTACCCGTAGCGCCACGAACAAGCGCACGCAATCCCACGAAGTTACCGGGGTTGCGCGCAAGTCTGCCGCATCTGCTAAGCCCGCCCGCCAAGCAGCGAGCTCCGTTCGCGTCGTGCCGGCTTCGTCTAAGGCACGCCGCAAAGAGCTCGAGAAGGGCGAGAACCTCGAGGGCCTCTCTAAAGAGGAGAAGCGCGCCCGCAAGGCTAAGCAGCGCGCCAAGGAGGACCGCATCTATACGGTGTCGAATATCCTCCTCAAGCAGGACGAGGACTACACCAAGCGCCGTCGCATCTGGTGGATTGTGCTCGCCATTGGCATGGTGCTCGTCGTGGCAATTTGGGCCTCGCTGTACTTCGCTCCCGCTGGCATGGTGTCCAGCCCTGTCCAGATGGTCGGCATCGTTTTGTCCTATGTCATCATCCTAGGTGACTTTATCTACGACTTCGCTCGTATTCGTCCCTTGCGCAACATGTACCGCGCGCAGGCCGAGGGCATGTCCGAGAACAAGCTCAACGCTCTTATCGAGCACGCAGCTGCCGAGGAGGACAAGAAGGACTCCAAGAAGAAGTAGCGTTACAACCTATAGATATCGCTAAGATATAAGGCGCGTCGTTTTTGCGGCGCGCCTTTTTACTGTCCTACAGATAGATGGAGTGGCACATGATCCGAGCTGCCCTAACGGTCGAGGAAGCTCTTGAGGGCATGAAGACCCTTGAGCCCAAGATTAAAAACTATGCGCGCCTCGTTGTTCGCAAAGGCGTAAACGTTAAGCCCGGTCAGGAGGTCGTCGTTCAGTCTCCCGTCGAGTGCGCGTCATTTGCGCGCGTAGTGGTTGAGGAGGCTTATGACGCCGGTGCCGGCCACGTGACGGTCATCTGGGCTGACGATGCCGTGACGAGGCTTACGTACGAGCATGTCGAGAAAAGCTATTTTGAGCAGACGCCCGAGTGGAAGCGCCTGCAGCTGGATTCCCTGGCCCAGGACGGTGCCTGCTTTATCTTTATCGAGGGTGCGGACCCCGCCGCCCTTAAGGGCATCGATCCCGCTAAGCCCGCTGCAGCTTCTAAGGCAAAGAACACGCAGTGCAAAGTTTTCCGCCGTGGACTGGATTACAACATCAATCCGTGGTGCATCGCCGGCGCTCCGGTCGTGGCTTGGGCGCGCGAGGTGTTCCCGGGAGACGCCGATGAGGTTGCAATCTATAAGCTGTGGAATGCGATTCTGCACACCGCTCGCGCCGATGGCCAGGACCCAGAGAGCGACTGGGAGCTCCATGACGCCGCATTCGAAAAGAACCTGCGTTTCCTGAACGACAATCGTTTCGACTGCCTGCATTACACCGCGGCAAATGGAACCGATCTGACGATTGGCATGACGAAGGGTCACGAGTGGGCCGGCGGCAAGGGCAAGACGCCCGATGGGCACCCCTTCTTCCCCAACATTCCCACCGAGGAAGTCTTCACTTCGCCCGATCGCATGCGCGCCGACGGTATCGTGTACTCGGCCATGCCGCTCATCCACCACGGTAATAAAGTCGACGATTTTTGGATTAAGTTCGAGGGCGGCCGCGTGGTGGACTACGACGCCCGCGTGGGCAAGGCAACGCTCGCAAGTATCATCGATACTGACGAGGGCGCTGCTCACCTTGGAGAGGTCGCGCTCATTTCCAAGAACACGCCGATCCGCGAAAGTGGTGTTCTGTTCTACGATACGCTCTATGACGAGAACGCTAGCTGCCATCTCGCGCTAGGTGTCGGTTTCCCCGAATGCATCGAGGGTGGGTACGACATGTCCAAGGAGGAGCTCCTGGAGCATGGTGTTAACGTCTCGAGCACGCACGTCGATTTTATGATCGGCACGGACGACATCGATATTACGGGCATTACGCCTGATGGACGTGAAGTTGTGATTTTCCAGAACGGCCAATGGAGTTGGGAATAGTCCCAGACCGTGGTACAATGCCACCCGCGGGCCGTTAGCTCAGCTGGCAGAGCAGGGGACTTTTAATCCCAAGGTCCAGGGTTCGAACCCCTGACGGCCCACCCAAAGATTGTTGAGACGGTCAACTTCGGTTGGCCGTCTTTTTTGTTGCCGGTGCATGGGTTCGAACCCGTCGGGGCGCGGAGCGCCGCAGCGGCCGCCTGCGGAGCAGGCTGAACCCCCGACGGCCCACCCAAAGAAAGGAAAACGAAATGAAAACAGACAGATACGGAATTAGCGGCAGCACATTAAAGATAATAGCGGCCATTTCGATGGTTCTCGATCATGTAAGCAGGATCGTCCTGACCAATGGAATCATGACTCACGCATCGTACAATCAGATATCAGACGAGCAGTGGGCGATTCTAAGCGAGGCTTCGGATGTGCTTCATGTTCTTGGCAGAATTGCATTTCCCTTATTTTGCTTTTTGATAGTTGAGGGATTTTTGCATACTCATGACATAAAGAAGTACCTGCGAAATATGCTTGTCTTCGCAATCATTGCGGAGCCCATATACGATTTCGTTCAAACCGGGCAACTATTCGACCTTCGGCAACAAAATGTTATGTGTGAGCTCCTGCTTTCCTTGGTCTTTTTGATTATTCTGGAAAAGATACAAAGTCTTTCAAAATGGAAGAGGCACATCGCAGAATTTGCTCTGATTGTTTTGATAGCACTGGCAGCTGAATACACTAAACTAGATGGCGGCGTGTATGGCATTCTGCTTGTGGCTGCATTCTATTTATTCCACGACAGCAAGGCCAAGATGTTCTTTGCTGCAGTATGCGCAGTGCTCCTTTCGTCATGCCATATAGTTGGCGGCGGATTTGAGTTTGCTACAGCTAATGTATTTAATCCTGATGTTGCTGCCGCGGTCGTTTCGTTGCTGCTTATCAATCTTTATAATGGCAAGCGAGGGCTGAAGCTGAAATACTTCTTCTACGTTTTCTATCCGGCACATCTTGCTCTGCTTTATGGTGTCTCACTTATTGTTTTGAACTGTCTTTAATAACTCTCAAACAAGTCTCTGAAAGCAGAAACAAACTGACCCTAAGACTGCTTGTGAATTTCCGGAAGACCTGAGAGATGCGAGGATAGACAACGAGGGCTGCAGAAAGATGCTTCTCAGTTCTCTGGCGGATCGCACGTATCTGTATGAGGATCACTTCCGCACACTCATTAATAGCAGTGATAAACACGGCAGATCTTCAAAACATGGGACTGCGGAGGTCGAACGATGCTTCGACAGCATGAATGGCAGCGAGAAAGTGAGTTCGGAAACATCCTTTGGATGCTCCACCATAGAACAGAAAGCGATCGACTCCGGTTGGTCGCTTTTTTTGTTGCCGGTGCACGGGTTCGAACCCGAACTTCTCTATATATAAGAACGCTTGGCGAACAAAACCTGCCTTTTACCGACGGGAAACAAATAGCTGATGCTTTTGGAGTAAAGTGGCGCTCCAGAGATGACCGATGCCTTAACACCTATAAACCAGCTGGTCATCGCCAATATCAGAAGCTGCTGCTTCGAATACGGCCTCAGCGAAGCAACTGAGGGTTCTATTTATTTGTGAACAAAATATGGAGTGCCAGATTCCCGCCCACGGGGCCCCTCCGGTCTGGCAATATATCTCCTTGCCGCGCGGCCCGGTGGAACCGGATCAGCCGCGGGGCGTGCACCTTGAGAACCGGATACTGCGAGGATGGACACATTGAGTGTCGCATC
>CABSNR010000002.1:0-99592 GCA_902479145.1 uncultured Collinsella sp. | reverse complement strand
CTGGCGTCGAGCTCCGACAGCTCGGGCGGCGGCGGAGGCGGCGGCTTCTCTGGCGGCGGAGGCGGCGGCGTCGGCGGAGGCGGCGGCGGAACGTTCTAGCGCGCTCTGATTTTTGGGATGGATCTTCTCCGGCGACTGCCGACGGATCCATCCCATTTTCATGCGCTACCTACGAAGGCTGTCCCCAACGACTAATCACTGGGAACATCCCTAAATGACTAGGTATGGCTGCTGGGTTTAGGCTGTTAGATCGAGTTCGTAGAGGAAGCTTTCGCGCGGCATGTCGTGACGGCGCTCTTCGCGGTTAGCGCGGTGCGTGGCCGTGCGCTTAAAGCCGTGCAGCTCGTAGAACTTCCACGAGCAGTTGGAGTCGGTATACAGGTGCGCCCTCGTCGCTCCAAGTGAGGACAGGTGCGAGACCGCGGCATCGAGCAGAACCGTGCCAACGCCCAGGCCATGGACATCGCGATCCACGGCAAGCAGCGTGACCTCGTTGTCGTGCGGCAACGGGCTGCTCTCGAGTAGGCGGTTGTTGGTCCGGATGGTTGCGCGCACAAACGAGAGGTACTCGGCGCAGGCATCGGGCTCCAGCTCACGCATCTGCGATAGCAGCGCGCGTTCGGTATCCATCCAATGTTCCTTAACGGTGGCGCCGGAGCTCTGTCCTGCGCGTGCAAGCGCAATGCCGCGTGCCTGGCCGTCGATTACGGCAACCTGCGAAAACGTCGACGACGAAAGGCAATAGGCGAGGTCGCACGCGGCCTCAAGGCGGTTGTACTCATCGTTATCCGAATTGTTATGCCAAAGCTGCTGCAGAATCAGCGCGATGGCGTCGAAGTCTTCGGTATCAAACGGTCGGTAGAGAACCCGCGAGACCATGGTGCCTCTTTCTTTTGCGGATGCATATCGAGCACAGTTCTACCACGCCATTGGCATCTAATTATGGTGCCCCTGTGTTCCATGAACTCACCGTGCCCGGTGCCATGCCCATCCCCTCCGCTCGCAAACTTTTTCTGCACATGCGCCCGTTGCGGGGTGCATCGATGCGCTCGATGCGCTACATTAAATCAGTATTTTCAATGCCGCTGCGCGAGCGCTGCAGATCGACGTATCACCGACTCACAGAGCACGGCGGCGTACCAGACAGGAGGACTGCATGGGATCTGATGTGAAGATCGCACGCGCGTTGATCTCGGTTACCGATAAGACGGGCGTCGTCGATTTCGCACGGACGCTGGTTGACGACTTTGGCGTCGAGATCATCTCTACGGGCGGCACGGCTCGTGCCATCGAGGACGCGGGCATTCCCGTAACCCCCATCGAGGAGTTCACGGGCTATCCCGAGATGATGGACGGCCGCGTTAAGACCCTGCACCCCAAGGTTCATGGCGCGCTGCTGGCCCGCCGCGATTCCGAGCAGCACATGCAGGAGGCGGCTCAGCACGGCATTAAGCTGATCGACCTGGTCGTCGTCAACCTGTACGAGTTCGAGAAGACCGTCGCCAACCCCGAGGTCACCTTCGCGGACGCCATCGAGCACATCGACATCGGTGGCCCCTCCATGCTGCGCTCTGCCGCCAAGAACGCCACGAGCGTTACCGTCATTTCCGACCCGGCCGACTATGATGCCGTCCTGGCCGAGATGCACGAGACCGGTGGCTGCACCACGCTTTCCACCCGTCGTCGCCTGCAGGTGAAGGTCTACCAGACCACCGCCGCCTACGACACGGCTATCTCCCGTTGGCTTGCCGCCCAGGCAAGCGACGTGGCGGACACCTCTGCCAAGCTCGAGATCTCGCTGGAGAAGGTCGACGACCTGCGCTATGGCGAGAACCCGCAGCAGAAGGCTACGGTCTACCGCTTTGCCGAGGGCTGCGAGAACACCGCGAGCTCGCAGTTCCCGCTCGTGGGCTCCGAGCAGATCCAGGGCAAGCCGCTCAGCTACAACAACTATCTGGATGCCGACGCCGCCTGGAACCTGGTCCGCGAGTTCGACGAGCCTGCCTGCGTGATCCTCAAGCATCAGAACCCCTGCGGTTCCGCCGTTGCCGAGGACATCACGGCTGCCTACGACCGCGCTTTCGCCTGCGATCCCAAGAGCGCCTTCGGCGGCATCATCGCCTGCAACCGCGAGGTTCCCTTTGATCTGGTTGAGCACTTTGCCGATCAGAACAAGCAGTTCGTCGAGGTCATCATCGCCCCGAGTTACACCGCCGAGGCGCTCGAGCGCATGGCCAAGCGCCCCAACCTGCGCGTGTTGGCGACCGGCGGCGTGGACCACGGCGCCCAGGTGGAGCTGCGCTCCATCGACGGCGGCATGCTGGTACAGGAGGTCGACCACGTGACCGAGGATCCCGCGACCTTTACGTTCCCCACCGACCGCAAGCCCACCGACGCCGAGATGGCCGAGCTCGAGTTTGCCTGGAAGGTCTGCAAGGGCGTCAAGTCTAACGCCATCCTGGTCTCCAAGGGCAAGGCCGGCATTGGCATGGGTCCGGGTCAGCCCAACCGCGTTGACTCCGCACTGCTGGCCTGCGAGCGCGCCGAGGACTTCTGCGAGCGCGAGGGCGTGGAGAAGGGCGGCTTTGCCTGTGCAAGCGACGCGTTCTTCCCGTTCCGCGACAACGTCGACGTGCTTGCCGCGCACGGCGTGACCTGCATCATTCAGCCCGGCGGCTCCAAGCGCGACGACGAGAGCATCCAGGCCTGCAATGAGCATGGCATCGCGATGGTGTTCACCGGAGCCAGGCATTTCCGTCACTAAGTTCCGCCCTGGGACAAAATAATCTCTGCAAAAGACGGCTGCTCCGTTTGGAGGGCCGTCTTTTTGGTATAAGAGGACGGAATGACTAACACGAAAGGTATGACCATGCCCCAGATTGATGATGCCGAGCTGTTTGGCAACGCCGAGGATCAGCGTGCGTACGAGGACTTTTGCGCCAATCAGGAGGCGGTCGAGAAGTTCACGCTCGACAAGCCCGCGCTTGTCTGCCGTTGGCGCATGTCCAACAAAATGGTACCCATGCTCAACCGCCACATTCGCGCACTGTCCGAGCGCCTGGTGCAGGGCGAGCCGCTTACCCATAACATGCTCAGCTGGGCCAAGCAGCACGTTGAGTGGTCGCTTGCCGAGGGCGATTACACCGCACGCGACGGCGTGCTCATGCTGGTGATCGACATCAACGGCAATGCCGCCATGACGGTGGGGGAGTACGAGCCGCTCGCCGATACGTCGGCCAAGGCGCTGCGTGCCCGTTCCGCTGAGGCTCGCTCCGAGGCCGACGAAACCGGCGTGGCGCCCGAGCTGCTCGCCGCCGTCAACAATGGCGAGCTTGCCTTTGTGGCGCCGGCGGACGAGTTCCTGTGCGGCACGGCGACGCTCATCGAGCAGCTGGCCCAGACCAAGGGCATCCCGGTCACGCGCGTGGACATTCCCGCGCAGCTTAAGGGCGCGCTGTTCCTGGTGAGCGACGAGCACGGCGTGGTCCCCGCAACCGAGACGGACGCCGCCGAGGCCGACGCCGCCGAGGCCGACGCTGCCACGGTCGCCTTCTTTGCCGACGGCTACGAAAAGCTCCGTGCCCGCCGCTAAATGATTTTTCTGGGACGGGGATTAAAGAATCATTTTGGTCCCCGCCACCGCTGCGAGTGCGAGGCGGACAAAACGGCCCCGCTCGCGAACAGTTCTGTCACCTGGCACCGCGCGAGGCGTGTACTCGCGACGCCGTGGGCATAATGGTGTGGAAAGTGCAAGTTACGCGAAATGGGAGGACACATGGCGCTGATCTATGTCGTTGAGGACGACGAGCCCATTCGTCGTGAGCTTATCGACATCCTTGCCCGCGCCGGTTTTGAGGTTGAGACATGCGAATCGTTTGAGCATGTCTCGCGCGATATTCTCGCCGCCGCGCCCGACCTAGTGCTGCTCGACCTCACACTTCCCGTCAAGGACGGCCAGCATATCTGCCACGAGGTTCGCCGCGAATCCGAGGTTCCCATCATCGTCCTCACGTCGCGCACGACCGAGATCGACGAGGTCATGGCCATGACGCTCGGCGCGGACGACTTTGTTCCCAAGCCCTACAGCGCCCGTGTGCTCGTGGCGCGCATCAATGCCTTGCTGCGTCGCACCGCGGCGGCAGGCGAGCGCAGCACGCTCGTCCACAAGGGGCTGGAGCTCGACCTCGCCCGCTCCATGGTCACCAATACGGCAACCGGCGACAGTACCGAGCTCACCAAAAACGAACTGCGTATCCTCTCGCTGCTTCTGAGCCGCGCGGGCAAGATTGTTTCGCGCTCGGCCATCATGCAGGACCTGTGGGACTCCGACGCCTTCGTGGACGACAACACGCTCACCGTCAACATCAACCGCCTGCGCACCACGCTCGAAAAAATCGGCATCAAGGGGTATTTGACGACGCACCGCGGCCAGGGCTATTCGGTTTAGGGGCCGGCTATGTCGTTTGCCAAATTCTTCAAAGATGCGCTGCTTCCCGTCGCCGTGTGGACGTGCGGCGTGCTGCTGAGCTGCTTTGTGCTGACGGTCGCCGGCGCACCCGTTTCTATCGTGGTCGTGGCGGTCGGCGTGTCCTTTATCTTCGGTATGCTCGGCATCGTGATCGAGTACGTTCGCCGTCGCCGTTTTCTGCGTCAGTTGGAGCGCGCGGCAGAGGAGCTCGAGAGTCCCGCATGGGTGCAGGAGATGGTGCAATGCCCGACCTATGCCGAGGGCGAGCTCGAATACGAGGTCTTGCGCCGGGTGGGCAAAGCCGCTTGCGACGAGGTTGCCGAAGGCAGACGTCAGACCGATGACTATCGCGACTATATCGAGAGCTGGGTCCACGAGGCCAAGCTGCCTCTGGCGGCAGCCCATCTGATTTTGGAAAACCTGGACGGCAGCGAAGATGATCTGTCGCGCGTAGATGACCTCGGTCGCGAGCTTGCCCGCGTGGAGCGCTATATCGACCAGGCGCTCTACTATGCGCGCTCGGAGGTTGTGGAGCGCGATTACCTGATTCGTCGCTGGGACCTTAAGACCTTGGTGACGGGTGCGATTAAAGCCAACGCCCGCGAGCTCATCGCGGCGCACGTGGCTCCGGTGTGCGAGAACCTCGACTTCGAGGTCTTTACCGACGAGAAGTGGCTCGAGTTTATTCTGGGCCAGCTCATTCAGAACAGCATTAAATATGCGCGTGAGGACGGCGCAAAGATCGTGTTTTCGGGTGCCTTGCTGGACGAGGGCCTGGCGAGCGAGCGCATCGAGCTTACCGTCGCGGACAACGGCTGCGGCGTGAGCGCGGCCGACCTGCCGCGCGTGTTCGAGAAGGGCTTTACCGGCGACAACGGCCGCACCACCAAGCGCGCAACGGGCATCGGCCTCTATCTGGTGGCGCGCCTGTGCTCCAAGATGGGCATCGACGTCACCGCAGCATCCGAGCCCAGCGAAGGCTTCGTCGTAACATTCGCTTTTTCAACGAACAAGTTCCAATACTTTGAGTAACGCACACGGCAAACGGCCGCCCAAACAAAACGTGCCGCCCCAAACGGGGCGGCACGCCATCTTTTATCAGCCAACTCGCTGAAGTACGGTGACGAAGGCGCAAGGCCGGGAGGGGTTATCTAAGCCGACATCCCGCAGCCGCGAAGCGGCGAGGACGTCGGCGTGATAACCCCGCAGGCCTTGCGCCGACGGGAAGGAACCTACTTCACGACCAAGATGTCGCAGTCCGTGTTGCGTAGCAGGAACGTCGAAATCGAACCCAGCAGCGCATACTTGATCGAGGACAGGCCGCGGGCGCCGCAGAGCACCAGGTCGGGCTTAACCACGTCGAGCATCTCGTCCTTGAGCGTCTCGCGAATACGGCCAGCACGAATCATGACCTCGACCTCGGGAATGTCAGGATTGGCCTTGGCCTCCTCGAGCTGCTTGGCAATGGAGTTCTTAAATGCCTCCTCTAGGCCGTTGACCAGGTCGACCGGATAGGAACCGGCGCTCTCGAGCGCCGTGGAATCGATAACGTGGCCGATGATTAGCTTGGCGCCGTTGTTCGCGGCGACCTTGATGGCGCGTGCGAGCACAAAATCCTGCTGCTCAGTACCGTCGAGTGAAACAAATACCTTGGTGTAGCCCTCGTTCATGGTTTCCTCCTTGGTCTATCGCACGGGCGCGGGGCTCGTGCGTCGGGCGGGCGCGGGCGCGTTGGCCGCCGGACACTTTATCTTGTTGCAGTTATACCCAAGGATTTCGGTTTGACCGCTCGCAATTCTGTGAACGGACGAGTTTTTTGGTAAGGGTAGGCGCAGACGCGCCCGAACGGTTGATAATGGGACATCGCCCGCACCGTCCGCAGAACAATATCGGCGGGTGTCTAACGAGGGGGTCCCTTTGGATATTATCGAGCTTCTAAAATCTGCTTTCATGGGCCTGGTCGAGGGCATCACCGAATGGCTGCCCGTCTCGTCGACCGGCCACATGATCTTGGTGGACGAGTTCGTTAAGATGAACGTGAGCGAGACGTTCTGGAACATGTTCCTGGTCGTGATTCAGCTTGGCGCCATTTTGGCCGTCTGCGTCCTGTTCTTCCATGAGCTCAACCCGTTCTCGCCCAGCAAGGGCAAGGAGGGCCGTCGCGACACGTGGGTGCTGTGGGGCAAGATCGTGCTCGGCTGCATTCCTGCGGCGGCGATCGGCCTGCCGCTCAACGACTGGATGGAGGAGCATTTCTACAATGCTCCCGTCGTGGCGCTGGCGCTCATTGTGTACGGCGTGCTGTTTATCGTGATCGAGAACTGGCGCGCGAGCAAGCGCGAGGAAATGGCCGTTGCCGGTTCGTTTGGTTCGCGTGCTGTGGTGTCGGGTGGACGTCCTGCCGGTGCGCACTTTGCGGCGCCCGCCGCGGCTACCGCTGAGGATGAGGACGATGACGAGGATCTGGACTTTGGTTCCATCACCACGCTCGAGGATCTAAGCTGGAAGACTGCGCTGGGTATCGGCTGCTTCCAGGTGCTTTCGCTGATTCCGGGCACGTCGCGCTCCGGCTCCACCATCATCGGTGGCTTGCTTTTGGGCTGCACGCGTTCGGTGGCGTCCAAGTTTACGTTCTTCCTGGCCATCCCTGTCATGTTTGGCGCGAGCGCGCTCAAGCTGGTCAAGTATTTCATCAAGGGCGGTACGTTCGGTGCCAACGAGGTCGCCATCCTGGGCGTGGGCTGCGTTGTGGCCTTTGTGGTTTCGCTCATCGCTATCAAGTGGCTCATGGGCTTCGTCCGCCGTCACGACTTTAAGTGCTTCGGTGTTTACCGCATCATCCTGGGCATCGTAGTGCTCGCATACTTCTTCGTTCTGGAGCCGATGCTCGGCCTCTAACTTAGTCGACGCTGCGCGGCGGCCGGGGCGACAACTTGTCATTCAAAGGGGGTGGCATGACCAAAAGGTCTATGCTGCCCCCTTTTTCATGCCAATTTGTTCGCCCTGGCCGCCGCTCGCTGCTGCTGTCATGACATCGGCGGTTTCGTGATTGTCAATAGATTGGTGCAAAGTAACCTGACCCCATTGCGCCAAATCCGCTGGGGCGGGCCTGACGGTGGCGCACGGAGTCGTGGTGTGATTTGCGTCGGTGTCCGCGCGGCTCGGTATACTGGTACGGCTCAAACTATGGCGCCGCCCGCAGGCGCGCCGTCCGTCAGATGAGGAGTCGCCCATGACCCAGCCCTTGCCCTGGGAAAAGAACACCGCGGTACCCGTGCCGCCCGCGCCGGAACCCGTGCCGCTCGATGCATACACCACCCCTGCTGCGCCGGAGCCCGAGCTCGTTCCGCTCGACATCTACGACGCTCCCGCGCCGGCGCCCAAGCCCGCCAAGCCGCTCGTCGACATCGACAGCCTTAATCCCGCCCAGCGCGAGGCGGTCCTGACCACCGAGGGCCCGCTGCTGGTCCTTGCCGGCGCCGGCTCGGGCAAGACCCGCGTCCTGACCTTCCGCATCGCGCATATGCTCGGCGACCTGGGCGTTAAGCCCTGGCAGATTCTTGCCATCACGTTTACCAACAAGGCCGCGGCCGAGATGCGTGAGCGTCTGGCGGCACTCATTCCCAGCGGCACCCGTGGCATGTGGGTGTGCACCTTCCATGCCATGTGCGTGCGTATGCTGCGCGAGGACGCCGACCTGCTGGGCTACACCGGTCAGTTCACCATCTACGATGACGACGATTCCAAGCGCATGGTGCGCGATATTATGCAGGCGCTCGGTATCGAGCAAAAGCAATTCCCCATCAATATGATCCGCAGCAAGATCAGTTCGGCCAAAAACGCCATGATCGGCCCCGAGGACATGCTCAAATCCGCCGACAGCCCCAACGACAAAAAGGCCGCGCAGGTCTACCTGGAGCTGGAACGCCGCCTGCGCGCCGCCAACGCGATGGACTTCGACGACCTGCTCGTGCGCACGCTCGAGCTGCTGCGCACCCGCCCCGAGGTGCTCGATAAGTACCAAGAGCGTTTCCGCTACATTAGCGTCGACGAGTATCAGGACACCAACCACGTCCAGTACGAGATCGCCAACCTGCTGGCCGCCAAGTACCAAAACCTCATGGTCGTGGGCGACGATGACCAGTCCATTTATAGCTGGCGCGGCGCCGACATCACCAACATCCTGGACTTTGAGAAGGACTTTAAAAACTGCAAGACCGTCAAGCTGGAGCAGAACTATCGCTCCACGGGTCATATCCTGAGCGCCGCCAATGCCGTTGTTCGCCATAACTCGCAGCGCAAGGACAAGCGCCTGTTTACGGCCGAGGGCGACGGCGAGAAGATTCAGGCCTTCCAGGCAAGTGATGAGCGCGACGAGGGCCGCTGGATTGCTGGCGAGATCGAAAAGCTGCATTCCAAGGGCACGAGCTACGACGACATCGCCGTGTTCTACCGCACCAACGCCCAGTCGCGTATTCTCGAAGATATGTTCCTGCGCGCGGGCGTGCCCTACAAGATCGTGGGCGGCACGCGATTCTTCGACCGTGCCGAGATCCGCGACGTCATGGCTTACCTCAAGATGATTGTGAACCCGGCCGACGAGATGAGCGTCAAGCGCGTCATCAACACGCCGCGCCGCGGCATCGGCTCCACCTCGATCCAAAAGATCGAGCAGCTGGCGCGCGACAACCGTTGTTCGTTCTTCCAGGCTTGTGAGATCGCAACAGCCGAGACGGGCATGTTTAGCGCCAAGGTGCGCAACGGCCTGTCGAGCTTTGTGGCGCTGGTGCGCGAGGGTCGCCGCATGGACGGCGAGCTCAAGGACGTCGTCGAGATGATCGTCGATAAGACGGGCCTGCTGCAGGCTTTCCGCGCCGAGGGCACCATGGAGTCCGAGAGCCGCGCCGAGAACATCCAGGAATTCCTGGGCGTCGCCGCCGAATTTGAGGAGACGCACGAGGATATCGAAGGTACGCTCGAGAGCTTGGAAGAGCTGCGCGCTGCCGGTGTTGCCGATGTGCCTGCTAGCGCCGAGCCCGAGCCTGTCGTGGTGAGCGCGCCTGCGCCCGAACCGGGGCCATCTGCCCCGGTATCCTCGTTTGAGGCGCTCGTTGGCGCGCGTGACGCCGCGGGCTCCAATCCGCTCGATAGCTTGGCCGCTCCGGCGCTGTCTCCGCAGGATGCCCTGGCCGCCGCCATCGCGGGCAACGCGTATGCCGCGCCGACGGAGATGCCGGCGGGTGCCGTGCATGCCGACGAGATCGAGCGCACCTACGGTCCGCTCACCTGTAAGGCGCTGCCGGCGCTCATGGAGTGGCTGGCCCTGCGTTCCGACTTGGATTCCCTGGCCGGCGAGACGCATGCCATTACCATGATGACCATCCACTCCGCCAAGGGCCTGGAGTTCCCGGCGGTGTTCGTGGCCGGCATGGAGGAGGGTATCTTCCCGCACGTGCACGACTTTGGCGGTAGTGACGATCCGGGCAAGCTCGAGGAGGAGCGTCGCTTGGCCTACGTCGCCATCACGCGTGCTCGCAAGCGCCTGTTCCTGACCTATGCGGCCACGCGTCGCACCTACGGCTCGACCTCTGCCAACCCGCGCTCGCGCTTCCTCAACGAGATTCCGTTTGAGGATATCGAGTTTAGCGGCATCGGTTCTGCCGGTTTTGAGGGCACGGGCTGGGAGAAGCGCGGCGACCGTCACGGCACCTTTGGCTCGGGCATGGGCTCGGATATGTACGGCGGCAAGGTGTTTGGCTCGCATACGCGCTCGACCGGCGGTTCCGGTTCGCGCGGCGGATCGAGCTTTGACGATTTCTTTGGCGGCAGCAGTTACGGGACCGAGCGCCATCGTGGGGTTTCGCCTGACGCCGGCCGTGTTGCCTCGACTTTTGGTTCGGGCGCGTCGCGAGCCAAAAAGCCGTCTTCCAAGGTGTCCCCGACGGTGGAGCGCAAGGTCGATCGTGCCAGCGCATCGCAGGACTTTGCCGCGGGCGATACCGTGAGCCACAAGACTTTTGGCACGGGTACCGTGATCTCGGTCGCCGGAGACATGATCGAGGTTCAATTCGAAAAGACCGGCCAGACCAAAAAGCTTATGAAGGGCTTTGCTCCGATCGTCAAGCTGTCGTGATCCCGGTGGACCTGGGCGGGCGTATGGGGCAACATCGCCTGCTCGGGCAGTCCTGCTCGCACGGATAGCACATTAAGTGCTCTCCGGCTCGTGCGGAACTCGCGATCGATGTTGCCCCATACGCCCGTCCAGGTCCTTAGATAACGTTGCTTGCGAACGTCGCTCTGCTCGTCCGCTTTTTTGATCTGGAGAGCCGGGTGGGCTGATATATATGGACAAGGGGCTCCCCCGTTGGTGGACGGGGGAGCCCCTTGTTGCGTTTGGGTTGTTGGTGCGATCTACAGATGCGAGACGATCAGTTCCATCTTGCCTTCGAGGTCGATGGAGCTGACGGTGCTCGGGGCCAGCAGGTGGCTTCCCTTGTGGACGGGGTCGCCGCAGACGGTGCCTTCGCCGTCGATGACCGACAGGCACATGAAGGGCCAGCGCTGGTCGAGGGTCTTGCTGCCGTTGACGCGCACGCGATCGACGGTGTAGCAGGGGTTGGACTCGAGCTCGGTCACGCCGTCCACCTCGGGCGCGGTCACCGTGCCGTCGGTCGGAGCCTGAGCATCAAAGTCGATGCAGTCGAGGCTCTGCTCAATGTGCAGCGGGCGCAGCTTTCCGTCGGTGCCGGGACGGTCGTAGTCGTACAGGCGATATGTCACGTCGCTCGACTGCTGCGTCTCCAGAATCAGCGTGCCGGTCTTGATGGCGTGAACGGTGCCGGAGTCGATCTGGAAAAAGTCTCCCTTGTGAATCGGCAGCACGTTGAGCATCTCGTCCCAACGGCCCCCCTCGATCATCTGCGCGGCCTCGGCGCGGTCGTGCGCGCGCTGGCCGACGATGATCGTGGCACCGGGCTCGCAGTCCAGTACATACCAGCACTCGGTTTTGCCCAGGCTGCCGTTCTCGTGCTTGGCGGCGTACTCGTCGTTGGGATGAATCTGGATCGAAAGGTCGTCCTTGGCGTCCAGAATCTTGATGAGCAGCGGGAACTCCTTGCCCTCGCAGTTGCCAAAGAGCTCGCGGTGCTCGGCCCACAGCCACGACAGCGTGTGGCCGGTGTACGGTCCCTCCGCAATCTGGCAGTCGCCGTTGGGATGGGCCGAGATGGCCCAGCACTCACCGATGGGACCCTCGGGAATGTCGTAGCCAAACACGGTCTCCAACTGGCGGCCGCCCCAGATCTTCTCGTGGAAGATCGGCGTGAGTTTAATCAAATCGGACATGTGCATACTCCCATAAGGTTGTGCGGGTGCCGCGTAAGACGGCTCAAAACGAGCGCCCGCGTGACTACAAAAACCTATGCCAACGTTACGTTGTGCAACTCAAAGCGATCGCCAACGTTGCGCGAGATCGAATACTCAAAGGCGGCGCCGCTGTCCAAAAAGCCAATCTGGGTGAGCTCGAGCAGGGGAGAGCCAAGTTTGGTGTCCAGACGCTCGGCTTCTTCCTCGGTTGCTGCCACGGCGCGAATAGTACGGTGGAAGCTCGAAATCTTCAGCCCACATTGCTCGCGGATGAAGCGGTAGACCGATCCGTACAGGTCCTTCTTTTTAAGGCCTGGAATCAGCTCGAGGGGCATGTAGGTGTACTCGATAACGATGGGCTTCTCATCGGCCTGACGCACGCGCACGACGTGATAGACAAAGTCATCCTCAGCAATTCCCAGCTGGGCTGCGATGTCCGCTGGTGGATTAACGATCGAGAAATCGTAGACCACCGAGGTCACCTTTTCCCCGCGGTGCTCATATGAAAAGCCCTGGGCACGGTCGTTTTTGCCCTGGAAAAACGCCTGGCCGGGAAGTCCCGCCGTGTCCTTAACGTAGGTACCCGATCCGCGTCGGCTGGTAATAAGACCCTCTTCGGTGATTTGTTCAATAGCTCGTTTGACGGTGATTTTGGAAACGTTATAGAGCTTGCAGAACTCAACGACGGTAGGAAGCTTGTCGCCCGGTTTAAGAGCGCCATCCTCGATAGTGCGACGAATATCTGCAGCTATCGCCTCGTATTTGGGAATCATGGAACCTCCTTTCCAACTTGGTTGAGTATAAAAGAAAGTATAGTTAACACCTAAGCATCCCTATTATATATTTAAAAAGTTCGAGAAAGATATAATTAAAAGTCGCTTTGCATATAAATTAGAGCGCTCTAAATAGATAAACATCTGAGTAATGTCGTGTTAAGCGGCCATTCGCGTTTTCCCAGATAAAACCTGCCAAAACAAACCTGTCCTTTTTGGTAGGTTTTTGCCTTGGGAGCGGTACCATACAGGCAATGTTTAAACGAGAAAGGCGGGCTCCCATGGAACCTAAGCAGTATTACATCGGCATCGACGTCGGCGGCACCTCGGTCAAGGAGGGTCTGTTCGACGAGGACGGCAACCTGCTTGCCAAGGCCAGCGTGCCCACGCCTCCTATCGTTGACGCCGCGGGCTTTGCCGCGGTGACCGAGGCTATCGACCAGGTGGTCGCCAAGGCCCAGATTCCGCGTGCCTTTGTGTCGGGCATTGGCCTGGCCGTTCCGTGCCCCATCCCGGCATCGGGCGATGCCAAGGTCAAGGCGAACATCGCCATCAACCTGCCCGAGCTCAAGATCGCCATCCAGGAGCACTGCCCCGACGCGGTCGTTAAGTACGAGAACGACGCCAACGCTGCTGCTATGGGCGAGGCCTGGCTCGGCTCTGCCAAGGGCGTACAGAACGTGGTGATGGTCACCATTGGTACCGGCGTGGGCGGCGGCGTTATCGTTAACGGCGACGTGGTATCGGGCGTTGTGGGTGCTGGCGGCGAGATTGGCCACATGTGCCTGAACCCGGCCGAGGAGCGCACCTGCGGCTGCGGCGGCCATGGCCACCTGGAGCAGTATTCCAGCGCCACCGGCGTGGTGAGCAACTACCTTGCCGAGTGCGAGAAGGCGGGCATCGAGCCCATCGAGCTGACCGGCCCCTCCGATTCCAAGGACGTGTTCCAGGCCTGCCGCGAGGGCGACAAGCTCGCGCTGGCCGCGGCCGATACCATGGCCGACTATCTCGGCCGCGCACTGGCGCTTATTGCCAACGTGGTTGATCCCGAGATGTTCCTCATCGGCGGCGGCGCCTCCGCCTCGGCCGATGTCTACCTCGACAAGGTTCGCGAGCACTTTAAGCAGTACGCGCTTTCCGCCTCGCGCGAGACACCCATTAAGGTCGCTTCGCTCGGAAACGACGCCGGCATCATCGGTGCTGCCTACGTAGCCCTGCGCGCTGCCGGTAAATAGCTGGTGCAAGGGGGACAGGTTACATTGCACCAACATGGTGCAAAAGGGACAGCCTTGGCCCCCGTGCCTGCCCCAAAATATGCCGTGGCCCTTCCGTCTGCGAAGGCTCGGCATCGGCGTGCTACCATAGCTACGTCCAAGTACACATATCAAGTGGAGGATATCCATGGCAAACGTTCTTGTCTTTGGTCACCAGAACCCCGATAACGACGCCATCATGAGCGCCGTCGTCCTGTCCCAGCTGCTCAACCAGGTTGAGTATGCTGGCAACACCTACGAGGCTTGCGCTCTGGGTCAGCTTCCGGCCGAGTCCGCCAAGCTGCTCGCCGACGCCGGCATTGCCGAGCCCCGCGTGATCGAGTCCGTCGAGGCCGGCCAGCTCGTCGTTCTCACCGACCACAACGAGTCCGCCCAGTCCGTCGCCGGCCTTAAGGACGCCACGGTCTTTGGCGTTGTCGATCATCACCGCATCGGCGACTTCGAGACCGCCGGCCCGCTGCACTACATCTGCCTGCCCTGGGGCTCCAGCTGCACCATCGTCACCAAGCTCGCCGGCGTGCTCGGTGTTGAGCTTTCCGACGTTCAGGCCAAGCTGCTGCTCTCGGCCATGATGACCGACACGCTCATGCTCAAGAGCCCCACCACCACCGATGTCGACCGCGCCGTCGCCGCCAAGCTCGGCGAGCAGGTGGGCGTCGACCCGGTCAAGTTTGGCATGGAGGTCTTCCTCACCCGTCCGTCCGGCTCCTTCACCGCAGCCGAGATGGTCGGCAACGACATCAAGATGTTCGAGCCTGCCGGCAAGAAGCTGCTCATCGGCCAGTACGAGACCGTCGACAAGACCCGCGCACTCGGCATGATCGACGAGATTCGCGAGGCCATGCGCGCCTATGCCGCCGAGAAGGATGCTGACGGCATCGTCCTGTGCATCACCGACATCATGGAGGAGGGCTCGCAGGTCCTGCTCGAGGGCGAGACCGAGGCTGCTCAGAAGGGCTTGGGCATTGCCGACGAGCACGACGGCGTCTGGATGCCGGGCGTCCTCTCCCGTAAGAAGCAGGTCGCTGCCCCCATCATGGCCGCCTGCTAGGTTTAGTTGACCAAACGCCACGACCGGATCGCGGACGCCCCGCGCTCCGGTCGTTTTTTGTGCACGGCGCCGCGTCGTCTCTTGGATAGGCGTGCCCGTGCCGTTGAGCAAATAATGTTCAACCTGTGGTTCCGCTTTTCGGCCACGCTTGCGCGCTTGTCGTGCAGGGTAGGCTAGATGCAAGCGTAATACGTTAGAGCGCGGCGCCGCCACTTGGGCGGGCCGTGCTTTTTTAAGACGGGAGCTTTCCCGTGAAAGGAGCCGCCCATGGCAGCACCCGAGCAGCTGTTCAACGTCCGTGAGCGCAAGCGTTTTGAGCGCCATGACATTTGGGAGCGCATCGCCGAGAACGGCACGATTTCCGCCGCCGTCATGGTGATCGCTGCCATCGCCGCCGTCATTTGCGCCAATACCGATGCCTACGAGGCCATCCATCACTTTTTGGAGACCCCGCTGTATGTGGGTCTGGGCAACCTTACGGCCGGTCTCACCGTTGAGCTTTTCGTCAACGACTTCCTCATGGCGATTTTCTTTTTGTTGGTGGGCATTGAGCTTAAGTACGAGATGACGGTCGGCGAGCTCAAGAATCCGCGTCAGGCCATGCTTCCCATGCTGGCGGCCGTGGGCGGCGTCGTCGTTCCCGCCTGCATCTACCTGATCTTCAACCATGCCGGCGCCCGCAACGGTTGGGCTATCCCCATGGCAACCGATATTGCCTTTGCGCTGGGCGTGCTGTCGCTTTTGGGCAATCGCGTGCCCAACGGCGTGCGCGTGTTCTTCTCGACGCTCGCCATCGCCGACGACCTCATCTCCATCGCCGCCATCGCCATCTTCTACGGTCAGAGCCCCAATCCGTTTTGGTTGGGCGCCGCCGCGCTTGTGACCTGTGCGCTCGTGTGGCTCAACAAGACGCAGCATTACCGCCTTGCCCCGTATTCGGTACTGGGCCTGCTGCTGTGGTTCTGCATGTTCAAGAGCGGCGTGCACGCCACGCTTGCTGGCGTCATCCTGGCCTTCACCATCCCGGCCAAGTGCGGTGTTAAGCTTGATAGCCTCACCGATTGGCTGGGCGAGTGCCTGCCGCTGCTCGATGACCGCTACGACGACGAGGCGCACATCCTGGGCCAGCATGACTTTACCGTCTCGACCACCAAAGTCGAGCGCGTCATGCACCGCGTGACCCCGCCGCTCATCCGCATGGAGCGCCTGATCTCCACGCCGGTCAACTTTGTGATCCTGCCGATCTTTGCGTTCGTCAACGCACAGGTTCGCCTAGTGGGCGTGGACATGAGCACGCTGCTCACCGACCCGGTGACGCTCGGCGTGTACTTTGGCATGCTGCTGGGTAAGCCGATCGGTATCTTTGGCATGACGTTCGCCTTGGTCAAGCTCAAGGCCTGCGAGCTGCCGCACAATGTCAACTGGCACATGATTGCCGGCGTGGGCATTCTGGGCGGTATCGGCTTTACGATGTCGATCCTCATCAGCGGCCTTGCCTTCCCGACGGCCCAGTTTGAGGTTCTGGCCGCCAAGGCCGCCATCCTTGCCGGTTCGGTCACCGCTGCCGTGCTTGGCATGATCTACATGAGTGTGATCTGCAAGCACCCCGCGCCCAAGAACGAGTAGGCGCGTAGAAACAGACGCCAGAGCCTGCTCGAGCGCGTGTAAAACGCGGTTTTGAGTGGTACTTGCCACCTGCCGGACACCCCAGTGGCCAAAAAACGCCGTTTGTGAGTACTGTCACAAACGGCGTTTCATTTTAGGCGCGAAAAATAATGTACAAATCTATTCTGTCTGTGCATTAACGATTGCGTGGCTGGACGAAAAATGCCGACGCATCCTTCCAAAACCGGACACAAAAGGCCAAGACTGGCCTTTTTAATTCAAAATCGCTGTCACTAAAAAAGTAACAGTACTCATATTTGCTATTTTTTGGCCACAGGCCCCAATGACTAGGTTTATTCCACGGTGCCGTAGACGGCGCCCCAGCCGTGGGCGGCCAAGGCGGAGTTGAGCTGGTCGCAAAGTGACTGGCGGTCGTAATAGCCGGGCGGTAGCAGGTTGACGATTTCCATGAGATCGGGCACCAGGTCCAAGATTTCGGCCTGTACGATCAGATCCAGGCGGTCGATGGCGTGGCGGTCGTAAAACAGCCCGTCGACCAGGCGCTGCAGGTCGCCGAATTCCTCGGCCTGGAACGATCCGTACTCCATAGTGCCTCCTTGGGCGCTCCACGCCGGCGTGCGCGGCGGTTCGTAATTCATTGCGATGGACTTAATCTATCACGGCTTCATAACGTTGCGACGGTGGCGGTCTATACTTAGAAGAATTGCAACGTACCGCTTCGTGAAAGGTCGCACCCATGCAGACGATCTACCAGAAGATGGAAACCACCGAACTCGATGCCGCCATCGAGGCGCTCAAGGCCGAGGTCGCCGAGGTCAAGGCCAAGGGCCTGGCGCTCGACATGGCCCGCGGCAAGCCGTCGCCCTCCCAGGTGGACATCTCTCGACCCATGCTCGATATCCTCAATGCCGATGCCGATCTGCACGACGGCAACGTCGACTGTTCCAATTACGGCTGCTTTGAGGGTATTCCTTCGGCACGCAAGTTGGCAGGGGAGTTCCTGGGCTGCCCCGCCGAGCAGACGCTCGTGCTGGGTTCGTCGAGCCTTTTGATCGAGCACGATATCGCCGGCATGTTCTGGCGCTGTGGCTCGTGCGGCAGCGAGCCCTGGGACGCCTACGAGGCCGCGCACGACGGCAAGAAGGTCAAGTTCCTGTGCCCCGTTCCCGGCTACGATCGCCACTTTGGCATCACCGCCGACTTGGGCATCGAGAACGTCCCCGTCGCGATGACCGACAACGGCCCCGACATGGACGAGATCGAGCGCCTCGTTGCCGCTGACGACTCCATTAAGGGTATCTGGTGCGTGCCCAAGTATTCCAACCCCACGGGCATCACCTTTAGCGAGGACACTGTGCGCCGTCTGGTCGAGATGCCCACGGCCGCGCCCGATTTCCGCATCTTCTGGGACAACGCCTACTGTGTGCACGACCTGTACGACGAGACCGACGAGCTCGCAAGCATCTTTGACCTCGCTCGCGCGGCGGGCACCGAGGACCGCGTGGTGGCCTTTGCCTCGACGTCCAAGATCACCTTCCCGGGCGCCGGCATCGGCTTTATCGGTGCGAGCCCCGCGGTCATCGCCGAGTTCTCAAAGCGCCTGAAGGCCGGCCTCATCAGCGCCGACAAGCTCAACCAGCTGCGTCACGTGCGCTTCCTTCCCACCATCGAGGCGGTCAAGGAGCACATGAAAAAGCATGCCGAGTTCTTGCGCCCGCGCTTTGAGGCCGTTGAGCGCAAGCTCACCGAGGGCTTGGGCGACACGGGCTGTGCTACCTGGACGCACCCCCGCGGCGGCTACTTTGTAAGCTTCGATGGTCCCGAGGGCTCGGCCCAGAAGGTCGCCGCGCTTTGTGCCGACCTGGGCGTCAAGCTCACGCCGGCTGGTGCTACCTGGCCTTATGGCAAGGATCCGCGCGACACCAACATCCGCATCGCGCCGAGCTATCCCACGGTCGAGGACCTGGAGGCCGCGCTCGATGTTCTGGTGCTGGCTGTGAAGCTGGTCGCTGCCGAGCTTGCTCGTGCCGAGCGCGCCTAACGCGTAGGACCCCGCAAGTCCGCGCCCAGTACTATCCGCACTTTCGATACGTAAAGGAGCGTATACATGGATTTGGGTATTTCCACTAACCCCACGCCGGAGCTCTACACCATCAAGGTGGCCGGCGAGATTGATATCTCTAACGCCGATAGCCTGCGTAATGCCATCGACTTGGCACTCGAGCAGCCCACCGAGGCCGTTGAGCTCGACTTTGCCCAGGTGAGCTATATCGACTCGACGGGCATTGGCGTGCTTGTGGGCGCCGCTCATCATGCAGCCGATCACGGTAAGCGTTTTGGCTGCGTCAATGTGCAGCCCCAGGTGATGCGCGTGGTTCAGCTGCTGGGTGTCGACCAGGAGATTTCGATCACCGCTGCATAATCTTTGCCCCCAAAAGGGCGTGCCGTTTGGCATATGTTTGTGATGCGCTCGGACGTTTTGGCGTTCGGGCGCTATACTTGACCGAATGAATAGACGAGTTCCGGCCGAATGGCGCGGTGCGGGCTCGACTCACATCGAGCCTTGGAGGTATGTGTGTTTGGTATTGGAGAGGGTGAGCTCGCGATCATCGTGGTCTTCGGCTTTTTGCTGTTTGGCCCGGATAAGCTCCCACAGATGGGCCGCACGATCGGCCGTGCCATCCGTCAGTTCCGCGAGACGCAGGAAAAGATGACGGCCGTTGTTCAGTCTGAGATTATCGATCCGGTAAGTGAGGCCGCTTCGGCACCGGTCAAGCCCAAGAAGGCTGCCGTCGATGATGATTCCGATGCGGACGAGGATGCCGTCGAGACGGCTGTGCCCGCAAAGAAGGAGACCTTTGCCGAGCGCCGTGCCCGCCTTGCCGCCGAGAAGGCCGCGAGCGAGGCTGCCGCCGAGGGCGAGGGTGCTGCTGAGGAGTCCGAGGCCGAGGGCGCCGAGCCTTCCGCTGCCGCCGAGCCTGTCGTCGAGCCCGAGCCTGCTGCAGAGCCGGAGTCCGAGCCCGAGCCGGCAGAGCCCACGACGGCTGACCTCTACGCCCGTCGTCCCCGCAAGCGCAAGGCCGTCGTCGACCAGCTCGCTCGCGAGCTCGAGGCCGAGGACGAGGCCGTTGCCGAGGCTGCCACCGCCGATGCCCCGAAGGGAGGCGATGAGTAATGCCTATCGGACCTGCGCGCATGCCGCTCTTCGATCACCTGGGCGAGCTCCGTCGCCGCCTGACCATCGTGGTCGTGTCGGTGTTTGCCGCCGCCATCGTGCTGTATTTCGCCACGCCCGTGGTGCTCGACATCCTGGAAGACCCCATCCGCTCCTTTGTGCCGGACGGTAAGTTCTACATCACCACCACGCTCGGCGGCTTTGGCCTGCGCTTCTCGCTGGCCATCAAGATGGCCGTGGTCATGTGCACGCCCATGATCATCTGGCAGATTCTGGCATTTTTCCTGCCGGCACTGCGTCCCAACGAGCGCAAATGGGTCGTGCCCACGGTGCTCGCCTCGACGGTGCTGTTCTTCCTGGGCGCCATCTTCTGCTATTTCATCATCATCCCGGCGGGCTTTGAGTGGCTTATCGGCGAGACCTCGGCCGTCGCCACGGCGCTGCCCGACCTGGAGAACTACGTCAACATGGAGCTGCTCTTTATGATCGGCTTTGGCGTGGCGTTTGAGCTGCCGCTCATCATCTTCTACCTGTCCGTCTTCCACATCGTGTCCTACGCGGCCTTCCGCGGCGCCTGGCGCTACGTGTACGTGGGCCTGCTCGTGGGCTCGGCTGTGATCACGCCCGACGGCTCGCCCGTTACGCTGGGCCTCATGTACGGCGCCCTGCTCTCGCTCTACGAGATTTCGCTCGCCATCGCCCGTGTGGTCATTACCGCGCGCGAGGGCAAGGAAGGCTTGTTTGTGAGCCGTCTGGACCTGTTTTCGGACGACGAAGAGGACAGCGAGGAGTAAATCGGTATGCACGAGGTTGGCATTGTCAACGGCATACTCGATACAGTGATTCGCGCGGCGCGTGGGGCGGGGGCCTCGCGCGCCGTTTTGGTAACGCTGCGTATCGGGGATATGACCGAAGTTGTGCGCGAGGCGCTCGACTTTGCGTGGGAGACATTTCGCGACGAGGACCCGCTCACGCGAGGCTGCGAGCTTGCCGTGGAGGAAGTCCATCCACAAAGCGAGTGTCTGGACTGCGGGGAGGTCTTTGAGCACGATCGCTTCCATTGCCGCTGCCCTCACTGCGACGGCGCCAGCGTGCGCCTGCTGCACGGTCGCGAGCTCGACATCGCAAGTATCGAAATCGAAACCCCCGACGATTAGCCCACTAGCCATCTGGTGATGGGGTATAAAGGGCCCAAAGTAAGGAGTGCCGAGTATGGCCGAGAAAACGATTGATATCGCGTCGCCGATTCTGTCGCGCAATGAGCGCCTGGCAGATCAGCTGCGTCAACGATTTAAAGAGACAAACACCTATGTGATTAACGTCTTGTCGAGCCCCGGTTCGGGCAAGACCACCACGATCCTGGGCACCAACGAGCGCCTGCGCGACAAGGCCGGCCTGCGCTGTGCCGTCATCGAGGGCGATATTGCCTCGGATGTCGACGCCATCACCATGAAGGAAGCCGGCATGCCCGCCATCCAGATCAACACGGGCGGCCTGTGCCACCTCGAGGGCAACATGATCATGGAGGCCGTCGACGCCTTCGACCAGGCCGTCGGTCTGGAGAACATCGACGTCATCTTTATCGAAAACGTGGGCAACCTGGTCTGCCCGGTCGACTTTGACCTGGGTGAGAACCTGTCCATCATGATTCTCTCGGTGCCCGAGGGCGACGACAAGCCCGTCAAGTACCCGGGCATCTTTCAGCACGCCGGCGCACAGCTGCTCAACAAGGTAGACGTGGCCCCGTCTTTCGATTTTGACATGGATAGGTATACTAAGACACTCGATGACCTCAATCCGCAGGCGCCGCGGTTTGCCGTGAGCGCGCGCAAGGGCGAGGGCATGGATGCCTGGTGCGATTGGCTCATCGGGCAGATCGAGCAAGCAAGGGCGTAAATCGGCCGCCATACGGGCGGGCGTAGCCGCAGAGACACGAGATAGGAGCCTCTTTTGAAGCTCATCATCGCCGAGAAAAATGACGCCGCGCGTCAGATCGCCGAGCGTCTGTCCACGGGCAAACCCAAAAAGGACAAGGTGTACAACACCGCCATCTACCGTTTTGAGTGGAAGGGCGAGGAGTGCGTGACGATCGGTCTTGCCGGTCACATCCTTGCGCCCGATTTTTGCGACAGCGTGCTGTTCGATAAAAAGCTGGGCTGGTATTCGGTTACCGAGGACGGCGAGATGCTGCCGGCCGACATGCCCGATGGTCTGGCACGCCCGCCCTACGACACCAAGCGCAAGCCGTTTCTTGCCGACGGCATCTCCATCAAGGGCTGGAAGCTCGAGAGTCTGCCGTATCTCACCTGGGCACCCGTCATTAAGCTGCCGGCCGAGAAGGAACTCATCCGCTCGCTTAAGAACCTCGCCAAAAAGTCCGACAGCGTCATCATCGCCACGGACTTTGATCGCGAGGGCGAGCTGATCGGTTCGGACGCCCTCAACAAGGTGCGCGAGGTCGCGCCCGACCTGCCGGTCGCCCGCGCCCAGTATTCTTCGTTTACCAAGGCCGAGATCACGCAGGCCTTCGATAACCTTGTCTCGCTCGACCAGAACCTGGCCGACGCCGGCGAGAGCCGTCAGCACATCGACCTCATTTGGGGTGCGGTGCTCACGCGCTACCTGACGCTTGCCAAGTTTGGCGGCTTTGGCAATGTGCGCTCCGCCGGCCGCGTGCAGACGCCGACGCTTGCCCTGGTGGTCGAGCGCGAGCGCGAGCGCATGGCGTTTGTGCCCGAGGACTATTGGCAGATTCGCGGCATGGGTGCTGCGCAGGGCGCTGCCGAGGATGATCGCTTTAAGATCGCGCACAAGACAGCGCGTTTTACCGACAAGGATGCTGCTGAGACGGCGTACGGTCACGTCGACGGCGTCGCGACGGCAACCGTCGCCGCGGTGACCAAGCGCTCGCGCAAGCAGCAGCCGCCCACGCCGTTTGCGACCACCTCGCTGCAGGCTGCCGCCGCAGCCGAGGGCATCTCGCCCGCGCGTACCATGCGCATCGCCGAGTCCCTCTACATGGCGGGCCTCATCAGCTACCCGCGTGTCGACAACACCGTGTACCCCGCGACGCTCGATCTGGGCGCCGTGGTGAGCGATCTGGCAAAGATCAACCCGGCGCTGGCGCCCGTGTGTAAAAAGGTACTCGCTGGCCCCATGAAGCCCACGCGCGGTAAAGTCGAGACCACCGACCACCCGCCTATCTACCCCACGGGCGAGGGCGATCCGTCCACGCTCGACGGCGGCCAGCGCAAGCTCTACGACCTCATCGCCCGCCGCTTCCTGGCGACGCTTATGGGTCCTGCGACCATCGAGAACACCAAGCTCGAGCTTGACGTGAACGGTGAGCCGTTCGTGGCTTCGGGCGATGTGCTCGTGACTCCGGGCTTCCGCGAGGCGTATCCGTATGGACTTAAGCGCGATGAGCAGATGCCGCCGCTGGAGCAGGGCGATACGGTCGATGTGTTCGACATTAAACTCGAGGCCAAGCAGACCGAGCCGCCCGCGCGCTACAGCCAGGGCAAGCTCGTGCAGGAGATGGAAAAGCGCGGCCTGGGCACCAAGTCCACGCGCGCGAGCATCATCGAGCGCCTGTATGCCGTGCGCTATCTCAAAAACGATCCCGTGGAGCCGAGCCAGCTGGGCATCGCCATCATCGATGCGCTGACGCAGTTTGCCCCGCGCATCACGAGCCCCGATATGACCAGCGAGCTCGATGGCGATATGACCCGTGTGGAGCGCGGCGAGGACACCGAAGAGCATGTCGTGACGCACTCGCGCGCACTGCTGGCTGGCGTGCTCGACGAGCTGCTCAAGCACACGCAGGAGCTGGGCGACGCCATCAGCGACGCCGTCACGGCCGATGCGCGCGTGGGCGCTTGCCCCAAGTGCGGCAAGGACCTGGTTATGAAGACGAGCGCCAAGACCCGTGGCAGCTTCATTGGCTGCATGGGCTGGCCCGACTGCGACGTGACCTATCCGGTGCCGAGCGGCGTCAAGGTAAGCCCGCTCGAGGGCGAGGCAGCCGTGTGCCCCGAGTGCGGCGCGCCGCGCATTAAGTGCCAGCCGTTCCGCCAGAAGGCCTTCGAGATTTGCGTGAACCCCACGTGCCCCACCAACTACGAGCCCGACCTTAAGGTGGGCGAGTGCAAGGTATGTGCCGAGGCCGGACGCCATGGCGACCTGATCGCGCACAAGAGCGAGAAAAGCGGCAAGCGCTTTATCCGCTGCACCAACTATGACGATTGCGGCGTGAGCTATCCGCTGCCGGCGCGTGGCAAGCTCGAGGCGACGGGCGAGACCTGTCCCGAGTGCGGCGCCCCCATTGTGGTGGTCAACACGGCGCGCGGCCCGTGGCGCATCTGCGTGAACATGGACTGCCCGACCAAGGAGAAGAAGCCCGCCCGCGGCCGCAAGACTGCGACCAAGGCGAGCGCGGCAAAGAAGACCACGGCGGCAAAGAAGACCACGGCTAAGAAAGCCACTGCCGCCAAGAAGGCTGCCGCGAAAAAGACGACCACCAAAAAGACCGCTGCCGACAAGTAGCCGCACGGTCGAAACATCGCCTAAAACAAAAACGAGCGAGGGTCCCATGATCCTCGCTCGTTTTTTGCGTAGTCATTGGGGACGTTCTTTAATGACTAGCTGTTTAAGAACGTCGCATGCGACTAGTTCACCTCGACGGGCTTGGCGCCGGGATAGCGGTCCTCAAAGTCCTGACGGTACTTGTTGCTGTTGGTTCCCGGCTCGTTGTCGTCTGCCAGCGGCGCCACGATTTCGTCCTTATGGTCCGCAGGCTTTGCGTACTTTAGGCTGATCTCCCAGGCATCGCAGATCGCGTCGATGCGGTGGTCCAGGTCGTCATACAGGGCGACGATGTCTTTCCAGGAGCTGTAGTTCTTAGAGCTCATGGGGACGTCCAGGTCCTCGACGATATCGTAGTACTGTTCGATGGTGTCTTCCGTGCGCTCGGCGACATCAGCGAGATTTTGACGGGTGGTACGGTCCTCTTCCAGATAACCGCCATTGAACGCCTCTGCACAGGCACGGACCTGGCTATCGAGATCTTCGAGCAGGTCGTAGTATTCGCTCAGGCGACGGTAGAGGTTTTGCTCGGAGAGGGTTGCTTCGCCGTCATCATCATCGTCGTCGTAAAGGCTATTGAGGTCGCCGAGGGGCTTAAGGTCATCAGCGTCGACATCATGGTGCAGCTTGGTAACCTCGGCAGTCGTCTGCGTGGCAGCGTTGTCGAACGGCTTGATCACAAAGAAAATGACCAGGGCGATGATGATTGCCACCAGCATAACGATAACGGCGACAAGCGCCTTGGTAGTGCTCTTTTTTGCGGCGGGGGCCTGCGGTGAATCAGACGCGTACGCAGATGCCGGTTGCTGTTGGGGCGGGGTGTCCGCGACGGGTATGCGCTGCGTCGTTTCGACCGCCGCGGGACCGGCAGCGGGGTCGGGGCGATAGGCGAGGGGGTCGTCCGGCTTAGCTTGCGGCGTATCGAGGGAGCCGGTCTGCTCAAACGCGGGCTGGCCATTGCTCGCAGCTGTCTGCTCAACGGGTGCACCGCACGAGGTGCAGAACTTGGCATCATCTGCAAGAAGTTTGCCGCACGAGGCGCAATACCGAGACATTGCCACTCCTTTCGCCACATTTCAATGCAATACGACGATTATACCCACCGTTCAAAATTCCCCATCATAAGTTGCGGTGAAATAGGGACTGTTTGGCGGTCTCAGAGCTTCAATCAGTCCCTATTTCACCGCAACTTTGGAAAGGCACCATTAGCCATTGGGGACGCGCCGGACGCTGGGGTATCATGGCTTGGTTGATATATCTGCATTTACGCGCCTTGTAGGAAGGGGCTGCGCTCATGGCTTTTGAGCCCGCTCAACATAGCTTTATCACGCTCGAGGGCGTCGACGGTGCCGGCAAGTCCACGCAGGCGCGCCTGCTTGCCCGTGCGCTCGAGCTCGCTGGCTACCAGGTTGTGAGCCTGCGCGAGCCGGGCGGCACCGCCATCAGCGAAAAGATCCGCGCCCTGCTGCTCGACCCCGCCAATACGGCGATGGGCGACACCTGCGAGTTGCTGCTCTACGAGGCAGCGCGTGCCCAGCTGGTGCACGAGGTCATAGCTCCCGCCCTCGCTGCCGGCAAGGTGGTCCTGTGCGACCGTTTCTACGATTCCACGACCTGCTACCAGGCGTTTGCCGATGGCCTCGATCGCCAGATGGTGCGCGATGCCAACAACCTGGCCGTCGCGGGGACGCACCCGGCGCTCACGCTCGTCTATCACATCACGCCCGAGCAGGCGGCGCTGCGCATGGCAGCCCGTGGCGCGGCAGATCGCATGGAGGCTAAGGGCATGGCCTTCCAAGAGCGTGTCTACCAGGGATTTTGCGCCATCGCCGCCGAGGAACCAAACCGCGTAAAGCTCATCGACGCGACCGCGTCCATCGAGGACGTCTTCGCGCGGACGGTCGAGCAGGTTCGCGTCTACGGCCTCGACATTTCCCAGGACGCCGTCACCGCCGCGCTTGCCCAGGAGGCCGAGTAACATGGCCCCCGCTCAGACAAGCCTGCTGGCCAAGCTTGACACCCAAGAGCGCGTGCGTGACTTTTTGACCAATGCCGTCGCCAGCGGTCGCGCATCGCACGCCTACCTGTTTTTGGGCGCGCCCGGCGCGGGCAAGCTCGACGTCGCGTGGGCGCTCGCCCAAGCCTTCCTGTGCGAGCAGGATGGCTGCGGCTCATGCGATAGCTGCGTGCGCGTCGCGCGCCATACGCACCCCGACGTGCACTATTACACGCCCGAGAGCGCCACGGGCTACCTCATTGCCCAGACCCGCGAGCTGCTCGACGACGTGCCGCTGGCGCCCATCCGCGCCAAGGCCAAGGTCTACATCATCGACCGTGCCGAGCAGCTGCGCGCCAACACTGCCAACGCACTGCTCAAGACACTCGAGGAGCCGCCCGAGGGCGTTATGTTTATCTTGCTGGGCACCTCGGCAGACGTGATGCTGCCCACCATTGTGAGCCGCTGCCAGTGCGTGCCGTTTCGGCTGGTGTCGCCCACCGTGGCCGCGCGTGCCGTGAGCCGCGCGACGGGTCAGGATCTCGCGCGTTGCCGCATGGCGGTCGCCGTGGCGGGGAGCCCCACGCGCGGCATCGAGTTCCTTAAGAGCGCCGAGCGCCAGGATGCTCGCCGCCAGATGCTCCGCGCCATCGACTCGCTCATCGCCGCCGACGAGGCCGATGTGCTCAGCCGCGCCAAGTCGCTCATCGTCGCCGTTAAGGCACCGCTCGCCGAGGTCAAGTCCACGCAGGAAAAGGTGCTCGAGCAAAATGCCGACTACCTGTCGCGTGGAGCATTGAAGCAGCTTGAGGACCGTAACAAGCGCGAACTCAACGCGCGCGAGCGTTCGGGTATCATGGAAGCGCTGGCGAGCGCGCGGACGCTCATGCGCGACGTGCTGCTGACGCTTCAGGACGAGGCGGCCGACGTGGTGAACGAAGACGTGCGCGACACGATCGGGCGGCTTGCCGCCGCGACGAATGTTGCGGGTGCCACCCGGGCGCTCGAGGCAGTCGCGACCGCCGAGCGCAACATCGCCAGAAACGTTACTCCCCAGCTGGCCATCGAGGTCATGCTGTTCGATATCAGGAAGGCACTGAAATGCCGTTAGTCGTACCCGTTAAGTTTACCTACGCCTCGCGCGACCTGTGGTTCGATCCGCAGGATCTGGATATCCTCGAGGCCGATTATGCCATTTGCTCCACCGAGCGCGGAACCGAGATCGGCCTGGTCACGGCCGATCCCTTCGAGGTGCCGCAGGACGAGATCGGCCAGCCGCTCAAGCCCGTGCTGCGCGTGGCGAGCGACATTGACCTGCAGCTTGCCGACGACCTGGCCATCCAGGGCGACGAGGCGATGGTCGATTTCCGCCGTCTGGTAAAAGAGCTCGATCTCGAGATGAAGCCGGTCGGCGTCGAGTACCTGTTTGGCGGCGAGAAGGCCGTGTTTTACTTTGCGGCCGAGGAGCGCGTCGATTTTCGTCAGCTCGTCAAGGATCTGTCCTCGACGCTGCACATTCGCGTCGACATGCGCCAGATAGGCGTGCGCGACGAGACCCGCCTGGTGGGCGGCTATGCCCAGTGCGGACAGGAGCTCTGCTGTACGCGCTTTGGCGGACAGTTTGAGCCCGTCTCGATTCGCATGGCGAAAGAGCAGGACCTACCGCTCAACTCGTCCAAGATCAGCGGCGTGTGCGGTCGTCTGATGTGCTGCCTGCGCTACGAGTTCGAGGCCTACAAGGACTTTAAGAGCCGTGCGCCCAAAAAGAAGACGCTCATCGATACGCCGCTTGGCAAGGCGCGTATCCAGGAGTATGACACGCCGCGTGAGCAGCTGGTGCTGCGCCTGGAGAACGGCAAAGTCTTTAAGGTCAACCTGGCCGATATGACGTGCTCGGAGGGCTGCAAAAAGAAGGCCGCCGAGCAGGGCTGCAACTGCCGCCCCGACTGCGTGACGCGCGACGTGCTCGAGCGCATTGAGTCGCCCGAGATGCGTCTGGCGCTCATGGAGCTCGATCGCGAAAACGGCGTCGATGTGGGCGATGGCCTGTCGAGTGCCGACCGTCTGGCCGGCACGTCGATGCCCAAGCGCCGTCGTCGCGATGCTGAATCCGATGCTCGCGCCGGTCAGGGTCAGGGCGAGGGCCGTGGCCGCGGAAAGGGCCGCGGTAAGGCCGAGGCACCCGAGGCCGAGGAGGCCGCCGGTGGCCGTCGCCGTCGCAAGCGCGCGGGCTCGGGCGATGCTACCGAGGTTGCAGCCGCGGGCAAGAACGCCTCTCGCGAGCGCGAGGTCCAGCAGCCCCAGCAGCAGAATCGCGGCGGCGGCATGAACCCCACACGTCGCCGCCGCCGTCATCTATCGAGCGAGGAGCGCGAGGACGCCTTCCGCGCCGCAGCTGCTCGCGAGGCCGGTGCCGCTTCCAAGGGCGCCTCGGCCTCCGATGCGCCTGTCGACAAGGGCGGCAAGTCACGTGGCGAGGAGGAGCGCGCGCCGCGTCCGCGCCGTCGCCATTCCTCGGGCGCGCAGCAGAAGCCTTCAGTGCCCTCTGTGGCCGATCAGGTCTCGGATGGCGAGGTCAAGGTCACGCGCCGTCGTCCCGGAGATGGCGGGGGAGCGGCTGCCAAGGCTTCGCGTGGCGCCGCTCGCGACGAGCGCGAGCCGCGCGAGGATCGCGGTGGCGAGGGCTCGGCCGACCAGGGTCAAAAGCGCCGTCGCCGTCGCCGTTCCCGCAAGCCGCGCCAGGATGGTGGCGAGGGCTCGACCCCGTCTTCGTCCGCACCACAACCGCCCGCGGGCGAATAACGCCCGCGAGCGGATTTAGCCCGCCTTGTCCCGAGCGCATCGGGGTATCATAGCGCTGAATCAACAACCCTCCCTGCGACCGAACGTAGGGAGGGTTGTGTCTTGAAGAGCCATCTGAACATATTGAGCCGTCTGCAGGGTGCCGGTGCCCTACCGTTTGCGGACGAATTGCTACCGTTTGCCGAGCGGGTGGCACGCGAGGCGCTCGAGGCATTGTCGCCAACACGATGTGCCGGCTGCGAGCGCGCCGGTGCGCTTATTTGCCAAGACTGCCTGGCTGCGTTCACGCTCATCGACCCACGTCATAGCTGTACCCGATGCGGCGCCCCGTTTGGGGATTTGCTGTGCACTGAGTGTTCGGTCGAGGGCACGTCTTCGGCAATGGCGGAGGCGCTCGACCGCTGCCTGGCGTGCGCCGTCTATGCGCATCCGCTGCCGCGCATCATTAAAGCGTACAAGGATGCGGGCGAGCGACGTCTGGCTCCGTATCTGGCGGAGCTGCTCTACGACACCGCCCTGCATGCCCAGGTCGTAGCGCCCGAACGCTTAGGAGGTGTGCTGTCCGGTGCGGATGCTGTGGTGTTTGTGCCTGCGACGGCGGCAGCGTTTCGGCGGCGTGGTTTTGATCATATGGAGGCTATCGCGCGCCCATTTTGCGAGCTGTCGGGTGTTCCCCTGCTCGATGCTCTCGTCAAGTACGGGCATGGCGACCAGCGCGAACTCGGTCGTGAGGAGCGCCGCGAGCGTGCCCAAGGCATGTACGAGACGGTTGAGGACGTGCACGGCCGCCGCTTGCTGCTTATCGATGACGTTATCACCACGGGCGCGACGATGGCCGCGGCTTCGGCGGAACTCAAGCGCGCCGGCGCTGCGGCAGTCGATGGCCTTGCTATCGCACGCGTTTGGTAGGGGTGGTTTTGTGGCAGTAAAGATTGAGCGGTGCAACGAGCCGACAGGCGAACAGCTAGCGGCTTCCGTAATCCTAACAGGCGCCTCGGCGCTACGCATGATGCGCGCCGAGCGCCGGCAGATGGGCTACATAAGCTGGAGGGACCTCAATCCCGATGAAGAGCGCCATGTGCTGCGCACGTCGTCGCCCTCGACCGAGGACATCTATCTTCCCGACTTGGTGCGGATTGGGGCCGCAAGCAGCGAGGTGCAAGAGGATTTGTGCTTGCTGGTAGGGTCTGCAGCGCAGCGCCGCCGCATTCTTGGCGTGAGCTGGTCCGTATGCTCCGGGTTGCCCGCCGGCTCGATTCTAGAGGTGGAACCGGGGGTGTACAGTCTATCTCCCGAGGCCCTTTGTGTTGCCGTTGCGCGCGAGGTCGGCTGCATCCAGGCATTTGCCCTGGCTCAGGAGCTGTGCTCTAAGATTTCGCTGAGTGACCGCGGGAAGTATCTGCCTCCCTACACCTCGCCTGTTACGAATAAACTTGCAAAGGACAAGGACCAGCCAGCAGATGTGGGCTACTTTGAGGTTGAGCCGGTGCTGACGCCCGATCGTCTGGCAGATTACCTCGCGGTATGCAAGGGGAACGCGGCCAAGCAGCTGCAGCGTCTGTGTCCCTATCTTTCGGAAAACCTGCGCTCACCCATGGAGTGCATCATGCTCGCCCTGTTTTCGCTTCCGTTTTCCTATGGCGGGTTTGCCTGCGGACCTTTTAAGACCGACTACAAGATCGAGTTCGATGACCGTGCGCAGGCAATCTCGGGGATGCCGCATGCAGTTTGCGATGCGTATCAGGAAGCAGCTCGGTTTGACCTGGAATACAACGGTGAGCTGGGCCATTCCTCTCGGAGGGGACGTATCCATGATGAAAAGCGCAACACGGGCTTGATTACTATGGGAATCGAGGTCGCGACTGTCAACAACGAGATGCTCTGCGACATGGAAGCGATGGAAGCGCTCGCATGGCGCATGCACCAGCGTATGCGAAAACGGTACCGGAATCGTGTCGATGCCCGCAGGAAGAAGCAAGAGGCGTTGCTTAACACGCTGCGGGCGTGTTTTGGGCTTAAGCCGGTCTAATTCGCGTCGAAAATAGGGGTTAATCATATGCCCTGGCCAAACTACGGCAAATATGAGTACTGTCACTAAATCAGTAACAGCAAAATCAAGGAATTTAGGACTCGGAGGCGGCGTAAAGTAAGAAGATAATAAACAAATGTAGAATTACTAAGCATCAGGTCGGCGACACTGAGCGCAAAATCTGTCCGAGAGGCCAAAATTGCCTGTTACTAAATTGGTGGCAGTACTCATATTTGCCATATTTTGACCGGGGCACCCTAAGAAGGGCGCCCCGGAGCTCCCCGTAGGGGAGCTCCGGGCTTCATAGGGGCACGAATAGCCCACTCCGACCTGCAAAATCTGTGCGCACGATGCGAATGACGCCCTTAACCTTAAACTTTAGCTTGAACTTAGCTATAATGCGCTTCGTTCCTACCAGGCTGTGGTTGCGGACGGACGAAATGCCCGTCCTAGTCCAAGACAGACGCGGTCAAAGGGATCCACGTAAGCGACCGCGTGCGCGCGGCGCGATCATGGCGCGTCCTAGATGTAAGCCGTACCGTCCGTTCTACTTTCTTTGGGGCAATACCGCCTCGCGGGCGAGCGGGTCAGTCGTGAAGGTGGCTGCGGCCTCCCGAGCAAACACCCCGGTGCGCAAGTGTGGGGTCAAATACCAGGTCAGCTGGTGGGAACAACCTGATATTCCGCGCAACGCACGGATCGTATACGACACAGAAGGCAGGGTAGTGGACATGGTGAGGGGCAGCTTGATGCACGCGGCTCGGTTAGGTGCTGGGACCGCAGCGGCCATTGCCGTTTTGGGCCTGAGCGGATGCGCGTTCAACCCGCTGTCTACGTTCACGACTCCCACGATCGACCAGATCGAGTACGAGGCCGTCACGCCGGCGGTGTCGGACGATGCCCTGGTCACTCCCGGAACCCTGACGGTCGCCCTCGATACTTCCGATGCGCCGCAGGCCATGCAGGGCGCCGACGGCGAGCTCACGGGGTATGCGGTTGACGCCGCACGCGCCCTCGCAAGCCGCATGGGCCTTAAGGTCGCCTTTGTCGATGCGTCCTCGGCAGGTTCCGCGCTCGGCGACAAAAAGGCTGATATCTTTATCGGCGAGATCAACTCCACGGACGGGGACGTTAGCTCGCTCGGCACTTGCTTGTACGATGCCGCTTCTGTGTTCGGTAAAACCAGCGATGGTGGGTCGCTAAGCGTTTCCACCGATACCCTTAACACGTCTACTCTGGGTGTCCAGATGTCCTCGGCCTCGCAGGAGGCGCTTGCTAAGCAGAGCATCACCGCCAACCAAAAGACCTACTCCAACATCAACGAGTGCTTTGAGGCGCTCGAGTCCGGCGAGGTCGACTATGTGATCTGCGACTCCACAGCCGGCGGCTATCTTGCACGCCTGATGAGCGAGGTCTCCTATGTCGGTGCGCTCGAGGCGCCCTCGACGCTTGGTGTTGCGGGCCTCTCGTCCAATGACGAACTGTGCCGTGCCGTGAGTGATGCCCTCGACGACATCACGGTCGACGGTACGCTCGAGGCGGTTCACTGCGTCTGGTACGGCCAGATGCCCTACGACCTCACCACTAAGACGGTTTCGGGCGCTAACGTGCAGCCGGGCGACTCTGAGTCCAGTGAGACCGCGTCCTCCGGCAGCGAGTCCTCCGATTCCGACAATGAGACCGCATCCTCCGAGGACAAATCGTCCAGCCAGGAAGGCGCCATCACCGACGACGACATTAACAAACTCAATAGCTAGTTATTGCTAGGGGTGGTGTCTCCTATACGTTGGAAAGGACACCTCTTCACGGTTTCAACACGCACTGCCGGGTTTCCCCAATAGGGGAGCCCGGCTTTTTCATCCCTATAAAACCAGCAGGTCAAAGCCAATTTTCGAGACCAAATACAAATCTGTGGGCTCCCTCCTATAGCGCACTTTGCCATGGAAAAGTACGAGACTTCGGTATGCGGTATCAAGCAATCGTTATTCGGGTCTTTAGGAATCCGCGTGATTAAATGCACGGCAATGGGTACATAGCCAGTACAGTAAGTCCCCGAGGCAGATTGGAGCCACGTATGGATATCAAGGTTTCTGGACGCAAGACGACGGTAACCGATGCTCTGCGTGCGCATGTGGATGAGAAGATCGGCGAGGCGCTCAAGGTTTTCGATATCGAGCCCATGACGGTCGACGTTGTACTTCGCTATGAGAAGAACCCCTCGAACCCCAACCCGGCAATCGTCGAGGTTACGGTTCGTGCCCGCGGTTCGGTGATTCGCGTTGCCGAGCACGGTGCAGATATGTACGCCGCCATCGACCTCTCCGCCGATAAGGTCACCCGCCAGCTGCGCAAGTTCAAGACCAAGGTCGTGGACAACCGCCAGGGCGGTGCCAGCGCCGCGGATGTTGCACCGGTCGAGCGCGTTGAGGATCTGGCCGACCTGCTGCTGCCCGAGGAAGAGGACGACCTGCTCGTCCGCGAGAAGGTTATCGACGTCACCCCGATGACTGAGGAGCAGGCGCTGGTGCAGACCGATCTGCTGGGCCACGACTTCTACGTGTTCGAGAACGCGACGACTGGCCTCATCAATGTGGTGTATCACCGTAAGAATGGTGGATATGGCATCATCAAGCCCCGCATCGAAACACTTGACGAGTAAAATACGTTAACTTGCATGAGTTAACGGTTGGCGGCCATCCCATGCGGGTGGCCGCCTTTTTACGTAAGGAGTCGCTTTGATGGACAAGGCCGCATCCGCCGGTCATTCGGACCGTTGCCGCATCGTCGTCGATACCTGCTGCGACTTTAGCCCCGAGGTCGCCGCGAACCTCGATGTCGATATCCTGGGTTTCCCCTTCATTATCGATGGCGAGGAGCGCACGGATGACATCTGGTCGAGCATCACACCCAAGGAGTTCTACGACCGCATGCGCGCCGGTGCCCGCGTGTCCACCTCGGCTGTGTCGCTCGGTCGCTATATCGAGTTCTTTACCGAGTGCGCCAAAGAGGGCACGCCCACGGTCTACCTGTGCTTTACCTCGGCGCTGTCGTCGAGCTACAACTCCGCGTGCCAGGCGGCGGACGCCGTGCGCGCCGAGTATCCCGATTTTGAGCTGTACGTGGTCGACAACGCTCTGCCCTGCGCGACCGGCGCGCTCTTGGCGCTCGAGGCCGTGCGCCAGCGTTCGGCGGGACTGACCGCCAAGCAGCTGGTCGATTGGGCAAACGAGGCAAAGACCTACGTCCACGGCTACTTTACGCTCGAGAGCTTCGACGCACTGGCTGCCGGCGGCCGCATTCCGCCCGCGGCGGCGCAGCTCACGGCAAAGCTCGATGTCAAGCCCGAGCTCTCCTACGACCTTGCCGGCTCGCTGTCGCTGATCGGCGTCAACCGCGGCCGCAAGAAGGCACTCAAGTCCATCCTCAAGTCGTTCCGCGAGAACTACGTGCCCGACCGCACCATGCCCATCGCCATCATGACGGCCGATGCCGAAAAGGACGGCGACTGGCTCGAAGCCGCCATCCGCAAGGAGGAAGGCTGCGCCGACGTCACGATCATTCGCAGCTCCGTGGGTCCCACCATTGGCTCGCACGTGGGCCCTGGTATGGTGGCCTGCGCATTTTGGGGTAAGAACCGCGCCGACAAGGCGTCGCTTTCCGACCGCATCGCCCGTCGCGTGCGCGGCCAGTAGGCAAGTAATGCGGCCGTAATCGACCCCAACTCACTGCCCAAGCGCTGGCATCGAGTATTCAACCTGGTAACAACACCCAACCCAAAAGGAAAGGTTTCATGGCAAACAAGCTCTCCGTCGCATTTATCGGCACCGGAATCATGGGTGCCCCCATCGCCGGTCACATCCTGGATGCCGGCTATCCCGTCACGGTCAACAACCGCACCAAGTCCAAGGCTGCCGCGCTTATCGAGCGCGGTGCCGCTTGGGCCGATACGCCGGCCGATGCCGTGGCTAACGCCGATGTCGTCTTTACCATGGTGGGCTATCCCTCCGAGGTCGAGGAGCTCTACCTGGCGGGCGACGGCCTGCTCGCGTGCACTAAGCCCGGCGCGGTCCTGATCGACCTCACCACGAGCTCGCCCGAGCTGGCGCGCGACATTGCCGAGGCCGCCCAGGTTTCCGGTCGCATGGCGTTTGACTGCCCCGTTACCGGCGGCGAGTCGGGTGCTATCGCCGGCACGCTTACGGCTATCGTGGGCGCTACCGAGAACGACATCGCGTCGGTCCGCGACATCCTTTCTACCTTTGCGGCAACCATCTGCTGCTTCGACGGCGCCGGCAAGGGCCAGGCTGCCAAGCTCGCCAACCAGGTGTCGCTGGGCGCCTGCATGGTCGGCATGGCAGACGCCATGGCATTTGCCGAGCTGAGCGGCCTCGATCTGGAGAAGACCCGCCAGATGATCCTGGGCGGCACCGGTAAGTCCGGCGCCATGGAGAGCCTGGCGCCCAAGGCGCTCGACGGCGACTACAAGCCCGGCTTTATGGTCGAGCACTTCATCAAGGACCTGCGCCTGGCGCTCGCCTACGCCGATGACCGCGAGCTCGCGCTGCCCGGCGCCGACGTCGCCTTTACGCTCTACGACATGCTCGACGCCATCGGTGGCGCCAAGCTGGGCACCCAGGCCATCACGGTCCTCTACAAGGAGGAGGCCGACGCTATCGCCGCCGGTCTGGACTGGTCGCAGTATCGTCCCGAGGAGCATGGCGCTCACGAGGACGGCTGCGGTTGCGGCGAGCACGGCGACGACCATGAGTGCGGTTGCGGTCACCATCACGGCGAGGACCACGAGTGCTGCGGCGGCCACGGCCATGACGACGGCCATGAGTGCTGCTGCGGCCACCATCACGGGGAGTAGCGCCCATGAGCTGGACGTTCGTGGTGCTAGCGCTGGTGCTCTTTCTCTTTGCGATCTACATTGGCTTTTTGTGCGGCCAGTGGGCGTGCGAAAAGCGCGTGATCACCAAGCGCGACTACTGGATCGCCAATTTTGCAGGAGCGGCGGCAGTCGTCCTGCTGACCTGGGTGTTTTCGCTGTTTCCGTTGGTGCAGTTTGCGCCGATCGGCTGGCTCGGCGGCTTTATCGCCGGTCTTAAGATGAGCTTTGGCGAGTCCGTTGGTCCATGGCGCAAGCACGACGAGGTTTTTAACGTCAACAAGGCTCATCGCGCCGCCGCCGACGCGGGCGACGCCGAGGAACGCCGCCGTGCGCGTCGCAATGGCGCGGCCGACCGACAGCTCATCTCGGTCACCGATGACAGCAAGGGTGCTGGCAAGCACGCTAAGAAATAGTAAGAAGAGGTAACTATGGCAGAAAACAAAGACGAACAGCTCACCGACGAGGAGCTGGCACAGCTTCAGCTGGCAGAGGAGAACGAGAACGCCGTCGACCGTCTGGTCAAGGAGCTCGGCTGCCCCACGCGCCGCATCCGCCAGTTTGCCGCCCGCGTGCTTCACCTGCTTGCCGAGCGCGATCCGCAGCGCGTCGTGCCCTGCGTGCCCGCGCTGATCGAGGCGCTCGACCGCCCCGAGGCGCAGACCCGCTGGGAGGCCCTCGATGCCCTGACGTCGCTCGCCACCACCTGCCCCGAGCAGCTGGGCGATGCCTTTGAGGGCGCCGAGACTGCACTGTTCGACGAGATCTCCTCCACGCTGCGCTATGCCGCCTTCCGCCTGCTGTGCGTGTGGGGTGCCACGAGCGTCGAGCGTTCGCGCGAGGCTTGGCCCATCCTGGACGAGGCCATCCAGTGCTACCACGGCGACCTCGAGTATCGCGACATGCTCGGTTGCCTGTACGAGTTTTGCCAGGGCGAGATCGACGCCGAGGTTGCCGAGAAGCTTGCGCTGCGCCTTAAGTTCGATGCCGAGAACGGTAAGGGCAGCTATCTCAAGGCCCGTTCGAGCGAGATTTGCGAAATGCTTGTTAAACGTTTTGGCCTGGATCTCTCCAAAAAGAAGAAGCGTGCTAGCGTTAAAAAATCTGACGACGCCGAAGACGAGGAGTAACAGATTATGGCGCACGATGTAGTCCTGATTCCCGGTGACGGTATCGGTCCCGAGATTACGCAGGCCATGCGCCGCGTGGTCGAGGCTGCCGGTGTCCAGATCAATTGGAACGTCCAGGAGGCCGGTGCCGGCGTCATGGACGAGTTTGGCACGCCGCTGCCCCAGCACGTGCTCGATGCGGTCGCCGAGACCAAGGTTGCCATCAAGGGCCCCATCACCACGCCGGTCGGCACGGGTTTCCGCAGCGTCAACGTGGCCCTGCGCAAGCACTTCGACCTGTACGCCTGCGTGCGACCCTGCCTGTCGCAGCCGGGCGACGGCTCGCGCTTCCGCGACGTCGACCTGGTTATCGTGCGCGAGAACACCGAGGACCTTTACGCCGGCATCGAGTTCGATGAGGGCACTGCCGAGGTCGAGGAGCTCTCGCAGCTCGTCGAGCGCTCGGGTCAAAAGACCTTCGCCGCCGATTCCGCGATCTCGATCAAGCCCATCTCCATTGCCAAGAGCCGCCGTATTGTGGAGTATGCCTTTGAGTATGCCCGCCGCTGCGGCCGCAAAAAGGTGACGGCCGTGCACAAAGCCAACATCATGAAGGCGACCGACGGCCTGTTCCTGCGCGTGGCGCGCGAGGTGGCCGCCAACTATCCCGATATCGAGTTCAACGACAAGATTGTCGACGCCACCTGCATGGGCCTGGTCCAGAACCCCAACGACTTCGATGTCCTTGTACTGCCCAACCTGTACGGCGACATCGTGAGCGACCTGTGCGCCGGCCTAGTGGGCGGCTTAGGCATGGCCCCCGGCTCCAACATCGGTGCCGACTGCGCCATCTTTGAGGCTACGCACGGCTCCGCGCCCGATATCGCGGGCCAGGATATCGCCAACCCCACAGCCGAGATCCTCTCTGCTGCGATGATGCTCGATCACCTGGGCGAGAACGACGCTGCCAATCGCATTCGCGCCGCCGTATCTACCACGCTCGACGAGGGTGAGCAGGTTACCGGTGACGTGCGTCGTGCCCAGACCGGCTCCGTCGAGGGGGCCGTGGGCACGCAGGCCTTTGCCGATGCCGTTATCGCGCACCTGGCCTAAGGCATGCACACTGTAAACGCCTAAATAGTACTTAAGTGTTTGCGTATAACCTAAGAATCAATACGCCCGGCGCTCTGCCGGGCGTATTCTATTGGGGACTATGTTTCCTAACAAGGAGTAACTGATATGGGTCTGATTCAAAAGAAGGACGAGAAGGACGAGATCGACGGCATCCAGATCATCGAGCGCGGCGAAGGCCCCGACGGTGATGAGGACGAAAAGATCGACCTGGTCGCCGGCACGTCTGCCGAACATATTGCCGCCGGCACGTCCGCCGAGGAGGAGGACGCCCGACTGGAGGCTCAGATTGCCGCGGATGCCGCTGACGAGAATCTGATGCCCGAGGCCCAGGATGAGGACGACGACTCCGACGTGGACGACCACGCTTGCAAGCACAAGAAGACGATGATTGCCGCCTTTGTGGTCGCTATCGTGATCGCTGCTGTGGTCGGCTTCTTTATCGGCAACGGTGGTTTTGGCGGCAAGGGCGTCGGCTCGGCGACCCTGACCGAGGACCAGCTCGATTCGACCGTGGCAAGCTATAGCTACAACGGCAAGAAGAGCGACATCACCGCGCGCGAGGCCATCGAGAGCCAGTATAGCCTCGACACCGTCAAGGACGACGACGGCAACTACACCGCACCGTCTGCCGACGTTATCCTGTCCTACGTGCGCAACCAGATTCTGCTGGACGCTGCCGAGGACGAGGGCATTACCGTCTCTTCCAAGGAGATGAAGCAGTACGCCGAGGATTCCATCGGCACCTCCGACTACAAGACCATGGCCACGCAGTACGGCGTGTCCAAGGACCAGGCCAAGCAGATCGTCCGTCAGTCCGCGACGCTGCAGAAGCTCTACAAGAAGAAGGTGGGCGATAGCTCCGCAAGCATGCCGACCGCCCCGACCGAGCCTGCTGACGGCAACGAGGAGGCCGCGAGCAAGGACTACGCCGATTACATCATCAACCTTGCCGGCGACGAGTGGGATAGCGAAAAGGGTACCTGGAAGGACGCCGATAGCACCTACGCTAAGGCCTTCGCTGACGATGCCTTTACGGCCGATAGCGCCACCTACAAGCAGGCCATGACCGCCTATTACACCGCCTACCAGCAGTACTCTTCGCAGGCCTCGAGCGCCAGCTCCAAGTGGACCGAGTATGCTAACGGCCTCTATGCCAAGGCCAACATCAGCATCTACGGCCTGTTTGCGTAAAGTTTGCCTGCACTACTGCGCGCTAACCGATCACCTGATTAAGCCCGCTAGAACGGACAACGTTCTAGCGGGCTATTTGCGTTGACGGCTTAATTATGGCTATTCATCTTTAAGCCCAAAAAGGCTATCGGCTTCATCGTCGGATATATACTCCAGTACATCGCCTGGTTGGCAGTCGAGTGCCCGGCATATCGCGTCAAGAGTTGAAAAACGTATGGCAGAAACCTTGCCCGTCTTAATGCGTGACATATTGACCTGGGAGATGCCCACACGTTCCGCAAGCTCTTTGGATGAGATCTTGCGTTCGGCGAGCATGCGGTCAAGCCGCAGAATAATCATGGATCCCCCTAGAGCAACTCGTCATCTTGTTTTTGCAGGATATACCCGTAGCGGAAGATGCTAGCAATCAGGCAAATAATCAGGCCTGCAAAGAGCATGGAGGGCTCGAATAACGGGCCGACGAACGCATCCGTAAAGCTGCCGCCAAATCCTGAGAGTATCATTCCCGTGATAACGGCACCAAGAAGCCTCACGGCAACGCCGCCGATAAGGAATAAATGTCCTACTCGACGAAGTGTCTGGTTACATTCAAGGTCAAATGGCCTGCCTTCCTTTTCAATGTTGAAGAAAAGCCTGCGCACGCTTATCGCGATGGTAAGCGCGAGACATGTCATCAAAAGGCTCCCTATGGCAGTGTGACCATCGTGTGCGACGAGCATAAGTGGGGCCTGCGCATCGGTACCGACGATAGCAAGGCACGGCCCTTCGCCGGCTTGAAATTCTACGGATTGGAGACACGAGCCTTGGGAGAGGCCAGGCAATATGAGTAGAAGGTCAATCGCAATGACTGCGAGGAGCCCCAGAGCGAGCGCGGTGGTAATGCAGATCGTGGCCCATTTGCAGATGCGAGCGAGCTTCCTCAGTTTGGCTACCGTCTGTTCGCGGCTGATGGTTTCATTCGATATAGATGCGTTTCGCTGGACCATAACCCCTCCAATCGGCGTTTTGGATGATACTTGTATCATATCAGAATTAACGATAAACGATAAATAATTACGGATACTGAGTAAGTAATGATTGAAAACGATTGGCGTGAGCTATTAGCTCATTTTGGATGCCGGAGTTTGGCGCGCGGGGGATGAGGACAAATGCCAAAAATTCCTGTGATCGCGCAAGCGCTCCATCGGGTTCCCCTAATTCATATGGGAAAACAGCTGCAAACGATTACAAGTAACCGGTGAACGGTCGAAAACTACCGTTCACCGATAATCTCAAAACTGGTTCTAACTGGTATTAAGTCAAAAAGACCAATTCACATATCTTCACAATGACCTGCATTTTTTCTACACGCTATTTTTAGCCGCCCTGCGTTGTTAAGACACCGGGAAAGATCCGTTCTTTTGCCAAAGCGTTTCGAAACGGTTTCAAAACCGCAGGTAGAAGTATTAACGAGCGGTAAACGGTCGATTTATCACCGTGAGCGGTGCAAAAACGTTTTACCGTATGAATCAACGAAAGCGACCTCTTCTGGGGTGATATAGTGACAACAATACGTCACGTGGTTACTACCAGTTTAGAAACCACTGGTCTTCAAAGAACGCTTTCTAAGAAGCTTTAAGGGCGAGCGCCCGCTGGCTTCCGAAAATCATCGGACTCAGATCGTACACACCTTCGGAAGGGAAATTTGAATGGTTGGCTTTATTCTTACCGGTCATGGACAGTTCGCACCCGGCCTTGCAAGCGCTATCGCTATGGTTGCCGGCGACCAGCCTGCTTTTACCGTCGTTCCTTTTGAGGGCGACCAGGCCGCATCCTACGGTGAGGATCTCCGCGCCGCTATTACCGCCATGCGCGAGGAGTGCGATGGCGTGCTCGTCTTTACCGACCTGCTTGGCGGCACCCCGTTCAACCAGTCGATGATGATTGCCCAGGATGTCGACAACGTCGAGGTTCTGACTGGCACCAACCTTCCCATGGTTATTGAGCTTCTGTTCCTCCGCGGCAATGCCACGCTCGCCGAGCTTGGCGAGCAGGCCGTGACCGTTGGCCAGACGGGCATCACCGCCCAGACGGTCGCATCCGTTGCCGGCTCCGAGGAAGAGGATATCTTCGGCGACGAGGACGGCATCTAATGGCCGATTTCGGAGCCAACGTCCTGAGCTCTTCGGTCGCCCTTTTAGGCCTGCTTGTCATCATGGGCTTGATTTACACCATCTGGTCGCAAATCAACATGAAGAAGAAGCAGAAGTACTTCAAGGAGCTGCACACCGAGCTCAAGCCGGGTCAGGAGGTTCTTTTCGCCGGCGGTATCTACGGTACCGTCAAAGGCATCGAAGGCGAGAAGGTCCAGATCAAAGTCCGATCCGGAGCCGTCGTAGATGTTTCGCGTTACGCGATTCAGGAGATCAAGTAACTGTCGTCAGCAAATAACGAAAGGAAGCTGATCAACATGGCAGAACCCAACATTCTTCTCACCCGCATCGATAACCGACTGGTCCATGGTCAGGTTGCCACCCAGTGGAACTCCACTCTGGGCTCCAACCTCATCCTCGTCGCCAACGACGACGTGGCGACCAACACCATGCGCCAGAACCTCATGAAGATGGCCGCTCCCGCCGGCGTCGCTACGCGTTTCTTCTCCCTGCAGAAGACCATCGACGTCATTGGCAAGGCGAGCCCGCGCCAGAAGATCTTCATCGTGGCCGAAACACCGGAAGACGTGCTTACGCTCGTCAAGGGCGGTGTGCCTATAAAGAAGGTAAACATCGGCAACATGCACATGTCGGAAGGAAAGCGCCAAGTCGCCACCTCCGTCGCAGTTAACGACGAGGATGTCGCTGCGTTTAAAGAGCTGCAGGAATTGGGGGTGGAGTTGGAGATCAGGCGCGTTCCGAGCACGCCTGTTGAGGACACGAGCAAGCTCTTCTCGTAATCCTCATGATCCACGTTGTCAGGAATGAAACCCTGACATTCTGTACGTGAAATCCAAAGTGCGTACATTCATTTTGAAAGGAGGAGCAAGATGGAATACTCGATCATCCAGATCGCTCTGGTCTTCGTCGTCACGTTCATCGCGGCAATCGACCAGTTTGACTTCCTCGAGTCTCTCTATCAGCCCATCGTCACCGGCGCCGTCATCGGTCTTATCCTTGGCGACCTCAACACCGGTCTTCTCGTGGGTGGTACTTATCAGCTCATGACGATCGGCAACATGCCGATCGGAGGCGCTCAGCCGCCTAACGCCGTCATTGGCGGCATCATGGCAGCCATTCTCGCTATCGCTACGGGTCTCGAGCCCAACGCGGCAGTCGGCCTTGCCATTCCGTTCGCTCTGCTCGGTCAGCTCGGCGTTACCCTGGTCTTCACGCTTATGTCCCCGCTTATGTCCACGGCCGATAACATGGCTCACAACGCGGACACCAAGGGCATCGAGCGCCTGAACTACTTCGCCATGGCTCTGCTCGGCCTGATTTTCGCTGTCGTCGTCACCCTGTTCTTCATCGCTGGCGCTACCATTGGTCAGACCATCGCTTCCGCCATCCCGACTTGGCTGCAGACCGGTCTGTCCGCTGCAGGCGGCATGATGCGCTTCGTCGGCTTCGCCGTCCTGCTCAAGGTTATGATGAACCGCGATATGTGGGGCTTCTTCCTCATGGGCTTTGGCCTCGCGCTCATCACCGTTGCCAACGATTCTCTGGCAACCCCTGCTCTGCTCATCCTCGCTCTCATCGGCTTCGGCATCGCTTTCTGGGACTTCCAGCAGCAGACCGAGCTGAAGGGTGCAGCTGTTTCTGACGGAGGTGACTTCGAAGATGGCATCTAATGAGTATGTGATCCCGGAGCACTACGAGGATCTCACTCCTGCTCCGCAGCTCGACCAGAAGACCCTCAACAAGATGGCTTGGCGCTCCTGCTTCCTGCAGGCCTCGTTCAACTACGAGCGTATGCAGGCCGCTGGCTGGCTCTACTCCATCATCCCTGGTCTGGAGAAGATCCACACCAACAAGAACGACCTCGCGGCTTCCATGAGCCACAACCTGGAGTTCTTCAACACCCACCCGTTCCTCGTCACCTTTGTTATGGGCATCGTGCTTTCGCTCGAGCAGAACAAGGTTGACATCCCCACGATCCGCGCCGTCCGCGTCGCCGCAATGGGCCCGCTCGGTGGTATCGGTGACGCCCTGTTCTGGCTGACGCTCGTGCCTATCACGGCCGGCATCACCTCCAACATGGCCATCAACGGCAACGCCGCTGCGCCGATCATCTTCCTGGTGATCTTCAACGCTGTCCAGTTCGCTCTGCGCTTCTGGCTCATGAACTGGTCCTACAAGCTTGGCACCAGCGCTATTGACGCTCTGACCGCCAACATGCAGGCCTTCACGCGTGCCGCTTCCATCATGGGCGTCTTCGTCGTCGGTTGCCTGGTCGTCACCATGGGTGGCACCCAGATCAACCTCCAGATCCCCAACGGCACCACCCGTGGTCTCTCCGCTACTACCGTGATCGTCTCCGAGAAGGAGGCCGAGAACTTCACCGGTATGGAGGGCATCGATACCGAGACCGCTGAGGCCGGTACCATCGCCATGACCGATAAGGACGGCAACGCCCTCACCGCTTCCGATGCCGACGGCAACGCTGTCGAGTGCGGCGTCACCGATCTGGGTAACGGCATGGAGTCCGTGACCTACGGCACCGTTACCGAGGATCCGGTCAACTTCTCTGTTGCCGACACCCTCAACACCATCGTCCCCAAGCTCGTCCCGCTTATGCTTACGCTGCTGCTTTACTACATGTTCGCTAAGCACAGCTGGACCCCGACCAAGGGCATTCTCCTGCTCTTCGTCCTTGGCATCCTGGGCGCTGGTCCGCTTGGTCTCTGGCCGAGCATCTGGTAAGGCTCTAGCTTGAGGGGTGTGTCCCTACGCGGCTCACACCCCGACCCCTTAAGCCATGTGTATGTTAAAAGCCGCGTGCTCGAAAGAGCGCGCGGCTTTTGTTTTCGTAATGATTCGGGTGTGGCAGACAGATAATGCATAACACCCTAGGTAGTTAGCTGAATTCGAGCAAAAGGGAGGATAGGATGGCGATCGGAGCGCGTAAGCAACCGCTGTACGATCAGCTGGTCGATATTCTGACCGAAAAGATTGACCATGAATATCGCGCCGGTGACATGATTCCTTCCGAGCGCGAACTTTCGGAGCGCTATGGTCTCTCGCGCACTACGGTACGCCTGGCTCTGCAGGAACTGGAGCGTTTAGGACTGGTGGTTCGGCAGCACGGTCGCGGTACCTTTGTGACCGACCGTTCGGCAAAAGCAACCAATCTTATGCAGTCCTACAGCTTTACCGAGCAGATGCGCGCGATGGGTCGAGAACCCGAGACCACGATTCTCGAGTTTTGCGAGATGGAGGCCGATAAGAATCTGGCCGAGCATATGGGATTGCGCATCGGTGATCGCATTTTTAAGCTCAAGCGCCTTCGCTCTGCCGACAACATGCCCATGATGGTCGAACGCAGCTATCTACCGGTTCGTCAATTTCTGTCCCTAAAGCGACCGCTGCTGGAGCGTAAGCCGCTTTACGATGTGATTGAGCAGGACTTTCAGCAAAAGATTCGCGTGGCCGAAGAGGAGTTCTATGCGAGCATAGCCCGTCCCACCGATGCCCACCTTTTGGGAATTGTCGAGGGCTCGCCTGTGCTCGATTTGGTCAGGACTACGTATAACGAGTCAAACGAGGTAGTGGAGTATACACTCTCGGTTGCTCGTGCCGATCAGTTTAAATACAAGGTTTACCACCAGCGCAGTAACTAGTGCTCGCATCGTTACCATATGGTGATTCTTTGCATTTAACTGGTTACTACCAGATAACCAACCGAAGTGTATAATTGCACGTCAGAGGATTACTTCTAGAGAGAGGTATTAGAAATGTTCGAGAAGAGTGTCGAGGAGCTCACCGAGCTCGGCGCCCAGATCACCACGGCCGAGATTGCTCAGCAGCCCGAGCTTTGGCGTGATACGCTCAACATCTATCGCGAGAACAAGGAGGCCATCGAGGCCTTCCTGGCCGAGGCTCGCGCTATGGGCGAGGGTCGTCTGTCCGTTGTCTTCACCGGTGCCGGTACGTCCGACTACGTTGGCGATACCTGCGCCCCGTACCTGCGTCACGCTGGCAACACTGATCTCTACGACTTTAAGCCCATCGCCACGACCGACATCGTGAGCGCTCCGCGCGACTTCCTGCGCGCCGAGGATCCCACGCTCGTGGTTTCCTTTGCCCGCTCTGGCAACAGCCCCGAGAGCCTTGCCGCCGTTGCCGTTGCCAAGGAGCTCGTCCACAACGTCAAGTTCCTCAACATCACCTGCGCTCCCGAGGGCAAGCTCGCCGTCGAGTCTGCCGATGATCCCAATGCGCTGACGCTGCTCATTCCGCGCGCCAACGACAAGGGCTTCGCCATGACCGGTTCTTATTCCTGCATGACCCTGCTCTCCACCCTTATTTTCGACACTGCCTCTGACGAGCAGAAGGCCGAGTGGGTCGAGACCATCGCCAAGATGGGCGAGGAGGTTATCGCTCGCGAGTCCGAGGTCGCCGATTACCTCGCTGGCGACTTCAACCGCGTGACCTACCTGGGCTCCGGCTCCTTTGGCGGCCTTGCTCAGGAGAGCCAGCTTAAGATTCTCGAGCTTGCTCACGGCCTGGTTGCCACTTCTTACGACACTTCCATGGGCTATCGTCACGGGCCCAAGTCCTTCGTCGACGATAAGACGCTCGTCTTTGTGTTCGTCAACAACGACGCCTACACCCGTCAGTACGACATCGACATCCTCAACGAGATCGGTGGCGACAAGATCGCTCAGCACACCGTCGCCGTTCAGCAGGAAGGTGCCACCGTCTATGAGGGTGAGTCCTTCACCTTTAAGGGCTACGAGGCACTTCCCGAGGGCTACCTTGCTCTGCCGTTCGTGATGTTTGCCCAGGCTATCAGCCTGCTTAACTCCGTCCGCGTGGGCAACACGCCCGATACGCCGAGCCCCACCGGCACGGTCAACCGCGTGGTTAAGGGCGTGACGATTCACCCCTTCACCGCTTAATCGCGTCCCCCTGTAAGGGCGCCCGTCCGCTCATAACGGCGGGCGGGCGCTTTTTGTTTTACGTGTGCTGGGTATAAGCATCACCACAGTCAACTGCTTTAGAAGCAAGGAGTGCATATGAGCACGTACGCAATTAAGGCTGACAAGTTCTTCTTGCCGGCAGGCCCGCAACTGGGCGGCTATCTTATGGTCGAGGATGGCGTCTTTGGCGCCTGGCAGGCCGACGAGCCCTCTTGCGAGATTAAGGACTACACGGGATCGTGGATTGCGCCGGGTATGGTCGATACCCACATCCACGGCTTCTACAACCACTCAACTACCGATAACGATCCCGAGGGCATCGATATCAGCTCGACCGAGCTCGCCCGTCGCGGTACCACCAGCTGGCTGCCCACGACGTTCACCGATGGCGTCGAGCAGATCAAGGACGCCTGCGCCGCTATCGCTCAGGCGGACGAGGGCCGCGGCCCCGACTTCTGCGGTGCACGCATTCAGGGCATCTACCTGGAGGGCCCCTTCTTTACCATGAAGCATGTGGGCGCGCAGAACCCCGCTTATCTGATTGACCCCTCTGAGGAGGTCTTCGACCAGTGGCAGGAGGCTGCGGGTGGTCGCATCGTTAAGAGCGCCATGGCGGCCGAGCGCGACGGTGCCGCTGCTTATGCGGCTGCGCTGAACGCCAAGGGCGTGGTGACCAGCATCGGTCACTCCGACGCCACCTACGATGAGTGCATCGCCGCCATCAACGCCGGTGCCAGCTGCTTTACGCATACCTATAACGGCCAGCGCGGGCTGCATCACCGCGAGCCCGGTGTCGTGGGTGCTGCCATGTCTACGCCTGAGACCTACGCCGAGATCATCTGTGACGGCAAGCACGTAAACCCTGCCGCCATCAAGGCGCTGCTGCAGGCAAAGGGCTGGCAGCACACGGTGCTCATCACCGACTGTCTGGGTTGCGGTGGCATGCCCGAGGGCAGCTACACCAGTGGTGGTATGGACGTCATCATGAAGGACAACCTGTGCTGGCTCGCCGACGGCAAGAGCATTGCCGGCTCGGTGCTCACGCTTGCCCAGGGCGTCAAGAACATCGTCGACTGGGGCATCGCCAGCGCCGATATCGCCATTCGCATGGCAACCGAGGTGCCGGCACGCTCCGCGCACATCGAGGGTAAGTGCGGCAGCATCATGCCGGGTCGCGACGCCGACTTTGTCGTGTTCGACCATGAGCTTACCCTCGTCGAGACGTATGTTGGCGGCCAGAGCGTCGGCAACGCCTTTACCGAGTAACGATAGAAAAAGACGGCGGGCCCGAATCTGCTCGGACCCGCCGTATGGGTTAAACGCTCAAAAGCACCTTCACAGTTACAGTTTGTTGGCGATCTTCTTTGCCGTGCGCTTAACGCCGGCCACCAGACCTCCCGCAGGATGCTCCTTCTCGTATGCTAGGCGCTTTTCGCGCTTGGCGTACTCTTCGACGATGATGTCGCCATACTCGTCTTCGATCTTGTCGAAGAAGTCGACGGCGCCCTTAATTTCCTCAGCGGTTGGGTGTCCCTTTTGGACACCGCCGGTGAGTTTGAACGGCCCCCACGTATCAAAGCCGGGGCAGCCGTAGACACCCATAAAGATGGCCTGCCTCATGCGGCAGATGCCATCGATATCCTTGCCGTACCACTTGTTTTTGCCACCGTAGGTCATAAGGCCAAACACCTTGTCCTGCGGCTGCAGCACGTTCGTGAGCACGCGTGCCATGTCCTTGTCGATCTCGGAGTAATAGATGCCCGTGGCGACACCGATCAGATGGTATTCGTGCAGGTCGGGATACTCGTTTTTACCGAGCGTCTTTACATCGAGGGTATCGATCTCGGGGTGCGCCTCAACGATGGCGTCCACGAGCTTTTTCGTATTGCCGTGGTGGCGCGAGGCGTAGAGGATGATGGTTCGCATAAGAAGGCCTTTCAGCTGTAATGACGTCAATGTCTGTATGGTACCCCGTTACATGGCTGGGATACCGGACGCATCGATGAGCGTGCGGGTTTGTCCTTTGGTTAGGGCCGAGACGGGTACTTGCGAGCAAAAAGCAGTTGTTCGAAAGGATGGGCAATGGAATACGCTCTCTCCAACGATTCGATTTCTATTAAGGTGTCCACGGCTGGTGGTTCGTTTACCTCGATCGAGGCCGGAGGTCGCGAGTATCTGTGGCAGGGCGATCCCGCCGTGTGGTCCGGCCAGGCACCGATTTGCTTCCCGATTTGCGGAGGCTTGCGCGACAACAGCGCCATGACGTTTGCCGGGCATCATGTAAAGCTCGCTCGCCACGGGTTTGCGCGCAAACAGGAGTGGAAGCTGCTGAGCCAGAGCGAGAACGAGCTGGCGATGTGCCTGGCTTCGGAGGATAACGCCGCGCTGCTGAGCGATTATCCGTATCCGTTTAAGCTTGTCGCCCGCTATACGCTCGAGGACGCTGCCGTGCGCGTTTCCTACGAGGTCACCAACGAGGGCACCGAGGACATGCCGTTCTTTATTGGCGGTCATCCCGGCTTTAGGTGTCCGCTCGATGAGGGCGAGGCCTATACGGACTACGAGCTGCGCTTTGAGAAGGACGAGGCTGCTGAGCTTTGCACTGCCGTCCCCTCGACTGGCTTGATTGACGTTACCAACCGCTCCAAGAACCCCATGGTGGGAAAGACACTGCCCCTGTCGCATGAGCTCTTCGATTTTGCGGAGACCATCTTTGATGTGCTCGAGAGCCGTCAGGTCACGCTTTCCAAAAAGGGCGAGGACAAGGGCGTCCGCCTGAGCTTTGAGGGCTTCCCATATCTCATTGTGTGGAGCAAGCCCGAGGGCGATTTTGTGGCGGTTGAGCCTTGGGGCGGTCTCTCGACCTGCTCCGATGAGGACGACGTGCTTGAGCATAAGCGCGGCTGCCTTGTCGCCAAGCCCAAGGAGACCGTCGTTCGCTCGTTCACGATTGAGATTCTGTAATTCCGTTTTGTCGACTCGTATCGCGAGGCACAAGGAGCCTGCGAGATAAGGAGCTAAAAATGATCCTCACCGTTACGATGAACCCGTCTGTCGATACGCGCTATCAGCTCGATGAGCTCGTTATCGACGACGTCAACCGCGTGACGCCCGAAAAGACCGCTGGCGGCAAGGGCCTCAACGTGGCCCGTGTGCTGGGTCAGCTGGGCGACGATGTCGTGGCGACCGGTCTGCTCGGCGGCCACATGGGCGCCTACATGGCTGAGCTCATGGATGCCAACGGCATTAAGAATGATTTTGTACCCATCAAGGGCGAGACTCGTATTTGCCTCAACATCCTCCACGCCGGCAACCAGACCGAGCTGCTCGAGAGCGGCCCGACGATTGCCCCCGAGGAGCTCGATGCCTTTACCGCCAAGTTCGCCGAGCTTGCGAGCAAGGCCGACGTCGTCACCATTTCGGGTTCTCTGCCCCGCGGTGTCGAGGCAGACTACTATGCCAAGATCACGGGCATTGCCGAGAACGCCGGCGCCAAGGTGCTGCTCGATACCTCGGGCGCATCGCTCGAGGCCGCCCTTAAGTCCGAAATTAAGCCCGAGCTGGTCAAGCCTAACCTGACCGAGATCAACGGCCTTCTGGGCACGAGCTTTACCACCGACGATGTGGACGAGCTCCGCGCCGCGCTCGCCTCTGACGCCCGCTTCTCCGATATCCCCTGGGTCGTCGTATCCATGGGTGCCGCCGGTTCCGTGGGCTTCCACAATGGCCGTGCGTTCCGCGCAAAGACTCCCGATATCCCTGCCGTTAACGCCACGGGCTCTGGCGATTCGACCATTGCCGGCTTCGCACATGCCATCGCTGCCGGCGCAGACGACGAGACGGTGCTGCGTACCGCCAACACCTGCGGCAAGCTCAATGCCATGGATCCCATGACCGGCCATCTAGTCATGGACCGTTGGGACGAGGTCTACAACGGCGTTGTCGTGACCGAGCTGTAAGAGCCTGGGCGTCGGCCCCGGCATTGCTTGCTAGCTCATGTCGACGACAAGTGCGGTAGCATTATGCCGAGGCGCGACGCCGACTTTGTCGTGTTCAATCCCGACCTTACCCTGGTCGAGGCGTATGTGGGCGGCAACAGCGTCGGCAATGCGTTTGCCGAGTAGCCGCCAAAGAAACGATCCGAGAGGGGATTTAGATGATTTACGGTGCATTGGGCGATATCGAGGAGTACCGTGGAATGCTCAAGGGCCTCGACGTGCTGATCGATTGGCTCGAGGAGAACGATCCGGCGAAGCTCGAGGTCGGCAGCCATCCGATTCTGGGCGACAAGGTCTTTGCGAACGTCATGGCTCCCACGACGCGTCCCGAGGCAGAAGCTCACTACGAGACGCATCGGCGCTATCACGACCTGCAGATCGACGTCGAGGGCCGCGAGGCCTTTAAGGTTGCCACGGGCAGCCTGACGCTGGTCCAGGAGTTTGACGAGAAGGACGACTACGATCTGGTCGATTCCGACGCCTCGATCGCCGGCGATCTTGCCGACGACAAGTTTGCGCTGTTCGTTGCCGGCGAGCCTCACATGCCCACGCTCGAGTTCCCGGGCGATGGGGCGCAGCCGGTCAAGAAGATCTGCTTTAAGCTGCTTGCAGATGCTTACTGGGAAGAGTAACGAACTGCTCGTGAGCTAGCGTGGTTCCCCTTGGGGAGCGCGTTTGAGCCCCGCTGATCGCGGTTCCTTTGGGGATTGCGGTTGGCGGGGCTTTTTGCTGTGTAGGGGAGTTGCCGGCGACGTTGTGCTTGGATTGGCGGATGTGCGTCCGAAATCGGCAACAAAAAAGCCGTCCGAAGGCGGCTATCTTGTGCAATGGAGCCAGCGACCGGGCTCGAACCGGTGACCCCCGCTTTACGAGAGCGGTGCTCTACCAACTGAGCTACGCTGGCGGCCATGTGGTGACGCAACTGAGGCGTCAACGGCTGTCTATGATACGGGACATCGCACATCCGCGCAAGTGTTGTGACGGCTTTTCTCACTTTAAATGCACTAATATTGGAGACGCGATGTCTTGCTCTTACGGGTCTCAAACAGAATGGGGCAGCGATGGCTCAACCCAAGATCCTTCTCACGCGTATCGACGACCGTTTCATTTACGGGCAAGACGTTGAGCTATGGAACGAAGCCGTGGGCTCCAACCTCGTCCTAATCGTCAACGATGAGATCGCGGCAGATTCGCGCCAATGGGCGCCCATGAGGGTGGCGGCGCCAGAAGGCGTTTGGACGCGGTTTTTCTCGGTGCAAAGGACTATCGACATCATTCATACCGCAACGCCGCGCCAGTTGATTCTGATCATGGTGGCCTCACCCGCCGATGCGCTCGCGCTGGCTAAGGGCGGTGTGCCGATCACCAAGATCAGCATTGGCCATATGCAGGCAGGGGAGGGCAAACGCTCTGCAACGCCTGCCGTTGCCGTAGACGATATGGACATCGCCGCCTTCAAAGAGCTGCAAGAACTCGGCATAGAGCTAGAAATCCGCTATCTCCCCAGTTCCGCCCCCGATCCCATCGACAATCTGTTCAACTGATCCCTTGGGGACGGAGGAAAACGGATCATTTTGCCCTTGCGAGGGACGCGCGCGATGCCGCCTGTCAAAAACTATGCCCATTTACTACGTTTGATCGGTTATCGCCGAGCATGTCGAATTTGAGAAAAACAAAACCGCAGGTAGACGGCACGCGCATTTAACAAAAACCGGTGCATGGTCGAGCATCCCGGGCTAAACGTAGTAAATGGGCATAGTTTGATATGTCACTCATACAGTCACAGCGAAAAAGAGCCCAAAAGATGAAAAACGCCCGTCGGCGGTGTGCCGGCGGGCGTTGCTGTGCGATATGTCGCGTTGTGGGCCTAGTGCCTCATAAAGTGGTATTCGATCACATTGCTGTAGGGGTGACCCGGGCCCACAATGCCCTGCGGGAACAGCGGCTGGTGCGGCGTGTCGGGGTACATCTCTGCCTCGAGGGCAAAGCCGGCGCCCCAGCCATAGTTGGCATCGTCCTTGGCGTGCTCGTCGCCCAGCCAGTTGCCGGTGTAGAGCTGCACACCCGGGGCGGTGGTGTAGTAGTCCAGCTCGCGGCCGGTCCACATCTCCTCGACGTGCATCGCGCGGCGCAGGTTGCGACCGTACTGATAGCCATCGATACACAAGCAGTGGTCGTAGCCGCGTGCCTGCTTAATCTGCGGATCGTCGGCCTCCATGCCAGGCGCGACGGGGCGCAGCTCACGGAAGTCAAACGGCGTGCCCTCGACCGGAGCAATCTCGCCGGTGGGAATGTTCTGCTCGTTGATGGGCAGGTAGTGGGCAGCGTTAGCAACAAAGAAGTGCTCACAGTCCATACCGGCGTTGTGACCGGCAAGGTTAAAGTACGTGTGGTTGGTCATGGACACGTACGTGGCGCGGTCGCTCTCACAGCCATATTCGATACGGAAGCAGCCGGTGCGCGTCACGGTAAACACGGCCGTAAAGGTGCGGTTGCCGGGAAGGCCCAGCTCACCGTCCTCAAGCGAGGTGGTCATGCGTACGGCATTGTGGACCTCGTCGAGCTCAACGTCCCATACGCGTTTGTGCAGACCATGTTCAAGATCGCTGTGCAGGTTGTTGGTGCCCTCGTTGGCGGGCATATGCCAGTCCGTGCCGGCGATGGTGATCGTGGCACCTGCAGTGCGGTTGGCCACAGGTCCGATGGTCGCGCCAAAGCAGGCGGGGTTGTCAAAGTAATCCTCGAGCTTATCGAAGCCCAGCACCACATCGCGCACGTTGCCGGGGATGTCGGGCACGTCGATGCCCAACACGGTGGCACCATAGTCCATAATGCGAACGCAGATCTCGGGCCCGTTGAGGGTGTAACGATGAACGGGGGTACCGCACGGCGCGGTGCCGAAAAGCTCGGAAGTGATCATTTGGTTCCTAACATCGAGGTATTTCCGACAAACTGTAGCGCGAACAGGCGAGATTATCACTACACCCCACTAAAGCAGGGGGTATTTTTCTCAAAAAAGTGATGATTGGAGCTGTGCGGGCGTTCATTTCTGACGCGTACGAGTCTGATACAATTTGTTCGTTACTGTTTGAATGATATGCGCGCAAAGAACGGCGAGGATTCATCGTGATTAAGGCAGAGCGACAGGATAAGGTTCGTCAGCTGCTCGAGGAGCAGGGCACGGTCTCGGTTAAAGAGATTTCTGATGCGTTAGGTGTCTCGGATATGACGATCCGCCGCGACCTTGAGGAACTTGCGAGCCTGGGCGAGATCGAACGCGTGCACGGTGGAGCCCGCAGTGCGCAGGGCCGTCCACATGCTATGTTGCGCCATGAGTATTCGCACAGCGAAAAGCGCACCAAGCATGCCGAGGAAAAGCTGCAGATCGCGCGCCGCGCCGTGGAGCTTATCGAGGAAGGCTCGACCATCTTTTTGGGTACGGGCACCACGGTTGAGCAGATGGCCTCGATGCTGCCGGCGTGCCGCCTGCGCATCGTGACTAACTCGCTTTCGGTCTTTAACCTGCTTGAGGCGCGCGAGGACTGTGACCTGTGCCTGGTAGGCGGCATGTACCGTCGCCGCACCGCCGCTTTTGTGGGACCAACGGCCGAGGATACCCTGCGTGCACTGGGCATCGACGCGGCGTTTATCGGCGCCAACGGCATTTTGGACGGCGACGTGTCCACGTCTAACATGGAAGAGGGCCGCATCCAGCAGCTCGCCTTTAGCAAGGCCGATTCACGCTACCTCATCGCCGACTCCAGCAAGATCGGCAAGCGCGACTTCTACACCTTCTGCCGCCTGGACAGTTTGGATGCCGTGGTGTGCGAGCCGGGTATTGCCGCCGAGGATCGCGCCGCCATCGAGGAACACACGCAGGTCATTTGCTAGCTAGCGCTGCAGGCGATACTTCTGCCCCCTGCCGGCGTGGGGATTACCGCTTCAATTTGACGTGCAGAATGACACATAAAAGTTAAAACGCCATTTTGCGCGTCATTTTACGTGTCAACGAGATGCGATTTGACGCGCAAATAGGAATTCGTGGGCGCTCGGAAGATCGACGGAGTTCGTGAACCTGCAACTTGGTTGGGTAGCGTACGAAGTCCTCCAGCGGGACCGAATATGTTTTCGGTATCATATCGGTATCAAATGATACCGAAAGTATGTTCGTGATACTGAAAACTAGAAACCGTGCTTCATAACTGCTTGGAAAGTTCGGATTCGACTATCTTATTGTCTTGATCTGTAACAGGTAGACGGTCGAAAGTGGGCTACGTGTTACAGATTTAGATATTTCTGCTCGGGCGTTCTGTTTGTCTCGATTTGTAACAACTAGGTCCGAAATACTCGGCTAGATGTTACAGATCGAGACAAACGGCCTGCACGGGCCGAACCAAAACAAAAAGGCCGCATGCGAACCCGTGGAGGGATTCGTATGCGGCCGACAGGGGGTATGCGGCGGAAACTAGGCCATGAGCAGGCCGGTCTCTGCGACGTTCTTGTACCAGTACGCGCTCGCCTTGGGATAGCGCTTCTGGGTCTCAAAGTCGATGTAGAACAGGCCATAGCGCTTGTTATAGCCGTTGGTCCAGGAGAACTGGTCCTGCAGCGACCACACAAAGTAGCCGTCGACGTTCACGCCGCCGTCAATCGCCTTGAGGATCCACGCGAGATGCTGACGCATGTAGTCGATGCGAGGGGCGTCGTCGATAAAGCCGTCCTCAAAGTCGTCCTTATAGCCCATGCCGTTCTCGGTGATGTAGATCTTCTTGTAGTTGGGGTAATCGTTCTTAATGCGCAGCAGCAGGTCGTAGAGACCCTCGGGATAGATAATCCAGTCCCAATCGGTGGTGGGTACGCCTTCGCGCACGCATGACTCGCCCACGCCCTTGAGGAACCAGCGCGAGGAGCCCTTGTCGCCGGTGCCATTGTGGTTGATGTCGTTTTCGCCCTCGGCGGCACGCAGGAACTGGCACTTGTAGGTGTTGACGCCCAGGCAATCGTTGTAGGGGAGCGCGGCGGTCAGCGCGGCGATGTCCTCGTCGCGGACGTCGAGCTCGCCGCCGGCGATATGGGCCAGCTTGGTCGCAGCCTCCATGGTGTCGGCTGCATAGTGGCCGCGGAAGGTGGCGTCGAGTACCCAGCGGTTGTTGATGACGTCGGCCATGCGAGCTGCCTCGCAGTCGGCGGCGTTGTTGGGATCGAGGGGATACTTGGGCTCCAGGTTCTGGACAATGCCGATCTCACCCTCAAAGCCGCCCTCATGGAAGGCGACGACGGCCTTGGCGTGGGCCACCATCATGTTGTGCATGAGCTGGAAGGCCTTGTCCAGGCGATACTTCTCGCCGTGCGGCCAGTTGCCGACGATAAAGCTGCCCTCGGCGGTTGCGGGAATCTCGTTAAACGTGAACCAGTGCTTGACCTCGGTGAACTCGGCAAAGCAGAACTTGGCGTACTCGACAAAGGCGTCGATCGTCGTGCGCGTCAGGAAGCCCTCGCCGCCGTCCTGGTAAAAGGCCTCGGGCGTATCAAAGTGATCGAGCGTGACATAGGGGATAACGCCGGCTTTGTTGCAGGTGGCGAAAAGCTCATGATAGAAGGCGACACCCTCGTGGTTGATCTCGCCAGTGCCGTTGGGGAAGATGCGGCTCCAAGCGATGGAGACGCGGATACCGTTGATGCCGAAGCGCTGGCACAGGTCGATATCGACCGGGTACTTGTTGTAGAAATCGCTTGCGGGATCGGGGGAGAAGCGACCCTGAGCTGCCAGGAAATCGTCCCAGGGCACTTTGCCCTTGCCGTGCGTGCGGGTCTCGCCCTCAACCTGGTATGCGGCGGTGGCGCCGCCAAACACAAAGCCGTCGGGGAACTGCATGGGGTTGGTCATGAGTCATCCTTTCTGTGGGATTCGAATAGGGAGAGGTGCCCGAACTGGGGATCCGGGCACCAACAGAGGGAGGAACCTAGTCGAGGTTCTCGCGGAGCCACTTGATGGCGCCAGCGGGGTCGCGAGTAAGGTCGATATATTCCTTACCGCGCGGGGCGAGCAGCTTAATGCCCAGGCGATCGGTGTCGGCCTTCATGTCGTTGTAGTAGCTACGGACCTGCGGGGCAAGCACGATAACGTCGTACTGATCCATGATGGCAGTGTGCTGGCCATAGGCGCCTGCGGAGGAAGCGATGTTCTCTCCGGTCTGCGCGGCACCTTCCTTGATGGCGTTGGCAAGCATGGCAGAGGTGCCGGCGCCGGCGCACAGGACGAGGACCTTCAGACCGTCGACATCCTTCTTAGCGGATGCATCGGCAGCGGGCTCGGGCTGATCGGCGACAGGCTTGCTGTCAGCGGCAGTGGCGGTCGGCTCGACGGCAGCGGTGGCCTGCTCGACAGCGGGCGCAGAGGTGCTGGCGGCGATGGTGGCAGCACCATCGGAGTCGAGACCCAGCTCGGCGGCGCGTTCGGCCTCCTGGTCGCAGAGCAGCTTATCGTATGCCTTCAAGAACGGCAGGTAGATGATGGCGTCCAGCAAGATAATGATTGCGACAAACACCAGGGCGATAAGCTGGAAGTTTGTGGTGATGAAGATGCCGATGGGGGCAGGGGTAGCCCAAGGCACCACGAAGGAGAAGCCGTTCATGCCAACATTGTCGATAAAGAACTTGGCAACGCTTACGTTGACGCAGCCGGCGGCAACAAAGGGGATGAGCATGTAGGGGTTAAGGATCATCGGCGCGCCAAAGAGCAGCGGTTCGTTGACGGCGAAGGCAACAGGAACAATCGAGGCCTTGCCGACGGCTTTGAGCTGCTTGGACTTCATAAAGAGAATCAGCAGAAGCGGCACGATGAACGTGGCGCCGGTGCCGCCGAACTCACCCACGAGCGACATGTTAAAGGTGAGGGAGTGGGCGGGGTGGCCACCGGCCAGCAGAACCTGCAGGTTCTCGGCCTGGTTGGCAAGACGGATGGGGTCGATGCCCGGCTGGACGATCGAGGGGCCGTGGACGCCGATGAACCAGAAGAACGCGGTGGCTGCCTGAATAAGGATGAGTCCGGGGTAGGTCTCTGCCGCAGTGAAGAGCGGGGAGAGCAGCTTGATGAGCAGCTCGGAGAACGGAACGCCCATGAGGTTGCGCACGACGACATCGATGATGCCGCAGATGATGACGGCGCCGCCAAAGGGGATGATGTCGCGGAAGTTCTGAGCGATGGCGCCCGGGACCTCCTTGGGCAGCTTAATGGTCAGATCGCGCGAGACGCAGAATTTGTAGACCCACACGGTAATGAACGCGGCGATATAGGCCGAGAACAGACCGCGCGTGCCCATGCTGGTGCAATCGAAGACCGAAAGTTCGGAGCCGTTGAACTTGGTGGTGAACTGCGTAACAGCGAGCAGCAGCATGCTGCACTGGGCGGCCACCATGGTGGAGCCGTCGTTGAGCACCTTGCCGGCGGGCATGCGACGGTTCATGGAAGCCGTGAAGTTCTTGGCGGTGGTGCCGGCAACCATGATGCCCATGACGCCCATGGTGAAGTTGTACAGCTTGTTGCACCAGTCGATGAGCGGCTGGGGCAACGTGATGCCAACTACGCCGGGAAGGGTGGCGATCAGCAGAAAGATCGAAGAGGTAAGGACGATGGGCATGCACCCAAGGAATCCGTCTTTGATGGCCTGGAGGTAGATGTTTCTCGAGATCTTCTCGAAGAACGGTTGATGCTTTTAGAGCATCTTTACGATGGCGTCCATAGAGCTCCTTTGCTACTTGATGCGCGATGCATGTGGATGGAACTGGTCGTCGATGGATGGTCAGGACTGCCCGGAAACCTTCCTGCTTAAGGAAGGCATTGCGAAATGACAACGTTGTCATTTCGTTAATGACAACGTAAGACATTTTTGGAAGAGCAACAAGGATTTACGGGTGAGCGGTCGATATTGTCCGGTAAACGGTTGATTTGTCAGTCGGGCAGGTAGTGTATGCTAGAACGCAAAAAACAAGCGATGCAAAACCGACTGGAGAAGTAGTGGCAACGATGGACAAGAAAAATGTCTCAATGAACGATGTGGCGATTGCCGCGGGTGTTTCTCTCAAGACGGTGTCGCGTGTGATCAACGAGCCCGATAGCGTGCGAGAGTCGACACGCGATAGGGTCCATGCTGCCATGGAAGCGCTTGGGTTCCGGGCGAACTTTGCCGCGCGTTCACTCAAGTTGGGCCGTTACGGGTGCATCGGCGTGGTGCTGTTCCACTTGTCGGGCGGTGCCGTGGACATGATTGACGGTATCGCCGATGCCGCCGCAGAGCGAGGCTTTGCGCTCACGATGATTAAGAAGCGCGCGGGGGAGAAGATGACCCTTGCCGAAGCGGCGCGCAGGATGTCGCAGCTGCCTGTTGATGGCATGATCTTCAACCTGCGTCAGATGGTCGATGACTTTGATACCTTTGAGGCACCGAAGGACCTCAAGACGGTGATTATCACGCCGATGGAGCATCCTGCCTGCTCTACCGTTAGTGACGATCAAGAGGGTGGCGCGCGCATGGCGTGCGAGTACTTCTTGAATCGCGGACACAAGAATGTGTACTTCGTCTCTGGTAAGAAAGAGGCGCTGTCGAGCCAGTGTCGCATGAAAGGTTGGCGTGCGGCACTCGAGGCGCGTGGCATTGAGCCGCCCGAGCCTCTGCAAGGCGATTGGAATGCGGATAGTGGCTATGCTGCGGGCCTTGTGCTTGCCGATAAACCCGATTGCACGGCGGTCCTCGCGGCTAACGACTGCATGGCAAACGGCGTGATGATGGCTTTACGTGACAAAGGGCTCAGTGTGCCCGACGACGTGTCCGTGATCGGCTTCGACGATGAGCTCTACAAGACGATTCCCAACTCGATTCTGACGTCGGTGAAGTTTCGCCACCGCGAGCTGGGCGTCCGTGCGCTCAACGAGGTCGTCGCGGGCCTAGAAGCCCCGAGCTCCAGAAGCCGCACGCTTGTGTCGGGCGTGTTGGTCGAGCGTTCCAGCGTAAAGGACCTGCGGGCGTAGACGTGCTCGGCCTGTTCGTCTAAATCTGTAATAGGTAGGGCCGAAAATCTCAGCTAGATGTTACAGATTTAGACAATTCGGTCCAGCTTATTCCGTTTGTCTCGATCTGTAACAACTAGACGGTCAAAAGTGGTCTACATGTTACAAATCGAGATTGTTCGGCCCGGGCCGCCCGTTCGTCTAAATCTGTAACAGCTTGGACCGAAAAACTCGGCTAGATGTTACAGATTGAGATGAACAGGAGGACGGGTGCGGTCTAAACAAAATGGCCCGCGCATCACACATCGATGCACGGGCCATTTATTGTCTGCGAGCGGCAGGTGGTGTCAGCGTCTTATGCCTCGAGGTTTTCCTCGATCCAGGCGACGGCACCCTTGGGATCCTTAGTGAGGTCGATGTACTGTTTGCCCTTGGGCGACAGCAGCGTGATGCCCAGGCGGTCGGTGTCGGCCTTCATCTCGTTGTAATAGGTGCGAACCTGCGGAGCCAGGACGATGACGTTGTACTGGTCCATGATGGCGTAGTGGCTGCCGTAGGCACCGGCGTTGGCGGTAATGTCGATGCCCAGCTCGTCGGCGCCTTCCTTAAGCGCGTTGGCGAGCAGTGCAGAGGTGCCGGCGCCAGCGCACAGAACCAGAACCCTCAGATCCTTGCCCTTAAGGGCGGACGGAGCTGCGGAGGCCTCGGTGGCAGAAGCGGTCTCGACAACAGGAGCCTCAACGGCGGGGGCGGCAGCGGTCTTGACGGCCTTGGTCTCCTCGGCCTCTTCTTCGGCCAGGGTCTCGGCCTCCTGCTTGCACAGGACGTTGTCGTAGGCCTTGCAGAACGGGTAGTAGATCAAGAAGTCAACGACCAGCAGGACGACAACCAGGACCAGAGAGATCGGCTGGAAGTTGGTGTCGATGAAGGTGCCGATCGGTCCGGGGAGTGCCCACGGCATGGCATAGATAAAGCCGTTCATGCCCAAAAAGTCGATGAAGAACTTACCAATGAGGACGTTGGCCACGGGGGCAAACAGGAACGGGATCAGGAAGTACGGGTTGAGGATGATGGGCGCGGCGAACAGCAGCGGCTCGTTGACGGCGAACATCACGGGTACGACAGAGGCTTTGCCGACGGCCTTGAGCTGCTTGGAGCGCATAAAGAGCAGGAAGATGATCGGGACAATGAACGTGGCGCCGGTGCCGCCGAGTTCGCCGATGTAGTTACCGAAGTTCTCGGTCAGGGCGAGGGCGGGGTGACCGCCGGCCTGCAGCGTGGCGAGGTTGGTGGTGATGTTGCCAAACAGCGCGGCGTTGAGGGCAGGCTTAACGACCGAGGGGCCGTGGATGCCCATGAACCAGAACAGCGGGATCATGAACCAGATGAGGGCGAGGCCGGCGTAGGAATCGGCAGCGGCGAACAGCGGGCTCACCAGCGTGGAGATGACGTTGGCAAACGGGACGGCCAAGCAGGTGCGGCAGATAACGTCGATGACGGCGACAAACAGGATGGAGAAGCTGAAGGCGAAGATGTCGCGGAAGTTCTGGGCGATGGCGCCGGGGACTTCTTTGGGCAGCTTGATGGTGATGTCTCGCTTAATGCAGAAGGCATAGATGTTGACCGTGGCAAATGCGGCGACAAAGGAGCTCAGCAGGCCCTTGGTGCCCATGTTGTCGGTAAAGAACACCGAGACATCGGCGCCGTCGATCTTGGCACTCGTCTGGGTAACGGCCAAGATGAGCATAGCGCACATGGCGGCGACCATGGTGCTCGTGGCGTTGATGGCCTTGCCGGCAGGCATGCGGCGGTTCTTGGAGCCGGTCAGCGCGCTTGCGGTGGTGCCGGCGACCATGATGCCCACGACGCCCATCGTGAAGTTGTAAACCTTGTTGCAGAAGTTCACGACGTCGACGTTCCACCAGTCGGGCAGCGTAAAGCCGCCGACCGTGGCGACAACGCCCGGCAGGGTTGAAATAAGCAGGAAGACAGAAGAAGACAGGATGATGGGCATTGCTGCCAAAAAGCCGTCTTTAATGGCCTGAAGGTAGATGTTCTTAGAGACCTTGTCGAAGTACGGCTGACCTTTCTCCAAGAACTTAACGATCGATTCCATAGTTCACGCTCCTCTTTGCATGAAATCTTAATGGCATGGACGTTGAAAACCTATATGGTCTCCCGCTTGCTAAAAGCCCGGGTGCAGGCGGGGTCGGTCCCAGGGGGAGAGAGGGGAGCGGCTGGGTTTGTATCGCATGGGGCCGCTCCCCCTCGGGGGAAAGCGAGGCGATGCGCTACTGCGCGTCCGCCATAGTGTCGGCGAGCTCCTTGTACCAGAGTGCCGACTGCTTGATGTAGCGTTTTTGCGTGTCGAAGTCGATGTAGAACAGGCCGTAGCGCTTGTTATAGCCATTGGCCCACGAGAACTGGTCCTGCAGGCTCCAGATAAAGTAGCCCTGGACGTCGACGCCCTCGGCACGCGCCTGGAGCACCTTCTCCATGTGCTGGTCGACAAAGTCGATGCGCTCGGGATCGGCGACGATGCCGAGCGCATCGGGCTCGGGGTCCTTGTGGCCCAGGCCGTTTTCGGTGATATAGATGACGGGGAGGTTGGGATAGGTGGCGCTGATGTGCTTGAGCGTGTCGTAGAGGCCTTGCGGGTAGATGAGCCAATCCCAGTCGGTGGTGGGGATACCCGGCATATCGACCTGCTGCCCGACGCCCTTAAACTTAAAGCACGAGGTGCCCTTGTCTCCGGTGCCGTTAAAGCTGTTGGTGGACTCGCCATCGTAGGCGGCGATAAACGCCGACTGATAGTAGTTGAGGCCGAACATATCGTTGCGGGGCGCCGCCTTGGCGAGCTCCTCCATGTCGCTGTCCTCAACCGTAAGTGTGGCGTTGTTGGCACGCAGAATCTCGTTGATGAGTGAGAGGGTGCGCGCGGAGTAGTGACCCAGGAAGGCGCCGTCCATGATGAAGTCGGTGTAGAAGGCGTTGTACAGGTCGGCGGCGTGCTGGTCGGCGGGCGAGTCGGTAGCAGGATATGCCGGCGTCAGGACGTTGACCATGCCAATGCGTCCGCCCAGGTGCTCGGTCTCGTCAAGATCCTTATACAGGTTGACGGCGCGGGCGTGGGCAACGAGCTCGTTGTGCTGGCTCTGGATGCCGCTCGTCACATCAAAGTGATGGTTGGGCGGGAAGTTGCCTTGGATGTATTGGGAGTGCGAGAGGCTGATGAGCTCGTTGATGGTGAACCAATTCTTGACCTCGCGGAACTCGCGGAAGCAGAACTCGGCATAGCGCACATAGGCGTCGACGGTCTTGCGGTTGAGCCAGTCGCCCTGGTTGAACAGGGCGGCGGGGGAGTCAAAGTGATGCAGGGACACATAGGGCTCGACGCCATACTTTTTGCAGCAGGCGAACAGCTCGTGGTAGTGCTTAACGCCCTCGGCGAGGGGTTCGGCATCGTCGCCGTTGGGGAAGATGCGGGTCCAGGCGATGGACACACGAATGGCGTTGAGTCCATGCTCGGCAGAAAGGCGGATATCCTCCTCGTAGCGGTTGTAGAAATCACTGGCCGGGTCGGGCAAAAAGCGACCCTGGGCGACAAGGTAATCGTCCCACATGGTCTTACCCTTGCCTGCCACCTTCGTGGAACCTTCCGTTTGGTACGCGGCGGTTGCGGCGCCCCAAACAAAGCCCTTCGGCAGCTGCTGTACGCGGTTTAGCAAAGACATATGCATACACCCTCTCGTCTCGCTGTTCGATATTGTGCGTTTGCGCTCAGGAGGCTCCCTGGTTAGCGTTCAGCGGTGAAAAAGCCCGATAAACACTATCTTAAAATGATTAGAACCAAAATGAGCACGTGAACATTTGACAATGAGCACGTTAACATCCGGCTGGGATGTATAGAAACAAAACAACTTCAAACAGCCGCGAACGGTTGTATTTGTTCGGTAAGCGGTTTTGATTGACAGAAGTTTTCATGTTGTGGTATATGGCTCGGGTATCATGAGCACGTTATCAATGTATGTACGATGCGCCATGGGCGCGGGGAATAGTTGGGAAGCAGGTTAGCGTGGAAGGCATGGATCAGCAGACAAGGAATGGTCGTTCGGCGAGCGCGGCAGAGGTTGCGGCGCTCGCTGGCGTGAGCCGCCAGACTGTGTCTCGCGTGGTCAACGGTATGCCCAACGTGACGGAAAAGACGCGCAAGCGTGTGCTGGCCGCCATGGAAGAGCTGGGCTTTCGTCCCAATTTTGCTGGAGCGGCGTTGCGCGGCGGGTCGTATCGTTCTATTGGCCTGTGCATGTACAACATCACACGTGTCGGTAACCTGGCGACGCTCGAGGGTATCATGCAAGCGGCGCGCGAGCACGATTTTGCCGTCACTATGATCGAGATGGGCGGCGACAAGCCCTATGCACTTGCCGATGCCTCGCGCCGCATGGTCGAGCGACCCGTCGACGGCATGATTCTCAACATGAACCGCATGGCTCCCGATTTTGAGGAGTTTGTTCCCCAGCCGGGAGTGCGAACGGTCATCCTGTCCATGTATGCGCATCCGCGCTGCACGACGATCGACTCCGACCAGTATGGTTCGTGCGAGCTGTTGACCAATTATCTGCTGGAACATGGTCACTCGAATATGCGGTTTGTGGCGGGTCCGGAAAACTCGATTTCCTCGCGTTTTCGTGAGGCCGGTTGGCGCGATACGCTGGGTCGTGCTCATGTCGATGCCGCTCCGATGCTGCGTGGCGATTGGAGTGCGGACAGTGGGTACGCCATGGGCGAGCGGATTGCGGCCGAGGTGCTTGCCGGCGGGTCGCAGGCGCCGACTGCCGTGCTTGCGGCAAATGACCAGATGGCGCTGGGCGTTATCGCCGCGCTCGAGAACGCGGGCCTGTCCGTGCCCGATGACGTGAGCGTGGTTGGTATCGACGACGCACTCGAGGGACTTGTTCCTCACAATCGGCTGACGACGCTGCGATTTGATTTGCGCGGTGTCGGTAAGCTTGCGTTTGAGGCGGCGATTGGAGAGAGCTCGTCTATCGAGGCGATTCATGTGCCGAGTACGCTGGTCGAACGCTCGACTGTTAGGGACATACGGGGTTAGGTCCTACTCCGTTTGTCTCGATTTGTAACAGGTAGACGGTCAAAAGCGGGCTACGTGTTACAGATTTAGATTCTTCGGAAAGAGCAATCCTGTTCGTCTCAATCTGTAACAGCTAGGACCCAAAAACTCGGCTAGATGTTACAGATCGAGACGAACGGCTTCCGACCTGCACAAAAAGGCCGGGGGCGGCGCGCCGTGTGACGTGCCGCCCCCGGCTGAGAAATGGGGACAGGTTATGTGAGCGGGGCAATTCCGCCAACCGCTAGTTGAAAGCCGCTAGTCCAGACGACGGGTCTGCGCCACGTGCTTATACCAGTATGCGCTTGCCTTGGGCGTGCGCTTCTGGGTTTCAAAGTCAACGTAGAAGAAGCCGTAACGCTTGTTGTAGCCATTGGTCCAGGAGAACTGATCCTGCAGGCTCCACAGGAAGTAGCCGCCCACGTTGACGCCCACCTCCATGGCCTTGAGCAACCAGCGCAGGTGCTGCTCGATATAGTCGATGCGCGGCTGGTCGTCCACAAAACCGTCCTTGTAGGGATCCTTGTAGCCCATGCCGTTCTCGGTGATGAAAATCTGCTTGTAGTTGGGGTAGCGCTGCTTAATGTAGACGAGCAGATCGAACAGGCCCTCGGGATAGATGATCCAGTCCCAGTCGGTGGTGGGGATGCCAGGCTTGTTCACATGCTCGCCAATACCCTTAACGCGCCAGCGGCCAGTGCCCTTCTCGCCCGTACCGTTGTGGTGCAGGTCGTTCTCGCCGTCGTAAGCCTTCAAGAAGCGGCACTGGTAGTTGTTAACGCCCAGGTAGTCGTTGTAGAGCGCGGCCTCGCGCATAATTTCCAGATCCTCGTCTAGGATCTCGATGGTGCCGCCCGAGACGGCAGCCAGGCGGTTGGCGCACTCGAGGGTGTCGGGCGCATAGTCGCCGCGGAAGGTGGCGTCGAGCAAGAACTGGTTTTGCAGCACGTGCTCGTTGTTGGCGGCCTTGATGTCGGCGGGGTCGTTCTCGTTGAGCGGATACTTAAACTCCAACGACTGAATGACGCCGATCTTGCCCTTAAAACCACCGTTGTGGAAGGCCAGTACTGCCTTGGCGTGGGCGAGCATCATGTTGTGCTCGCACTGGAAGGCTTCGGCCAGATGCGCCTTGACGCCACCGGGGAAGGTGCCCTCGATGTAGGTGTTGGAGGCGTCGGCCCAGATCTCGTTAAAGGTGAACCAGTAGGTCACCTGGTCGGCGTACTCCTTAAAGCAGAAGGTGGCAAAGTCCACAAAGGCGTCGATGGTCTCGCGGTTGAGGAAGTCGCCCTTCTCAAAGAGGGGCAGCGGCGTGTCAAAGTGATGCAGCGTGACAAACGGCTCAACGTGGTGCTTATGGCACTCGGCGAAGAGATCGTGATAGAACTGGACACCTTCGGGGTTGATTTCGCCGGTACCGTTGGGGAAGATGCGGCTCCAGGCGATAGAGAGGCGAATGCCGTTGATGCCAAACTCCTCGCACAGCTCCAAATCGACGGGGTACTGGTTGTAGAAGTCCGAAGCGGGATCGGGGGAGAAGCGGCCCTGGGCCTCCAGGAAGTCGTCCCACGCAACCTTGCCCTTACCGTGAGTGCGGGTCTCGCCCTCTACCTGGTAGGCAGCGGTGGCGCCGCCAAAGACAAAGTCCTCGGGAAACTGCGCAGGCGGGTTGGTTACGCCAGCAGGATTAACGGACATAATGATCCAATCGTCTAGATCGAAGGGCCAGCCGGCTGTGGATGGTCGGCTGGCCCTGGGCGTTACTTACTTCGAAAGCTGTTCACTCACGAAGGCGAGAGACTTGTCGCCGTTCTGGGAGAGCTCGATGTACTGCTTTCCGCGGCAGGCGACGCACTTGTTGCCCACGCGCTCGCAGTCCTTTTGCAGGTCGGCCAGGTAGCTGGCAGCCTGCGGGGCCAGGACGACCAGGTCAAAGTCGGGGAGCATGTCCACGTGGTTGCCATATGCCTCGGCAGCGGTTTCAAGATTGATGCCGCGCTCCTTGGCAGCCTTGGCCAGCGCGTTGGCGAGCAGGCCCGAGGTACCGCCACCCTGGCAGAGCACGAGTACGCGCTTGCCGTTAAGGTCGCTGGCGGTCGTTGCCTCGGCAGCGGATGCTGCAGAAGCGGCGGGGGCATCGGCCTTCACGGCCTCGGCAGCAGCGCCGGCGGCAACGCTCTTGGCATCGGCCTTGCCCTGGAAGGCATCGTTGAGCTTGGCGGCCTTCTCGGCGTTCTTGGCGGCGAGCTCCTCCTGGGAGATCTCGGCCTCCTCGGCGCACTTCTGGGCGTCATAGGCACGGAAGAACGGATAGTACAGGGCAAAGTCGACGACCAGGATGATGGCGAGCATCACAAAGGCGAGCGGCTGGAAGCCCAGGCCCATGATGGTGCCGATGGGGCCGGGGACGGTCCAAGGCAGGGTGTACATAAAGCCGTTCATGCCCAAGAAGTCGATAAAGATCTTGAGGATCCAGATGTTGGCGATCGGAGCAAAGACAAACGGGACAAAGAAGACGGGGTTGAGCACGATGGGTGCGGCGAACAGCAGCGGCTCGTTGACGGCAAAGCAGACGGGGACGATGGCGGCCTTACCGACGGCGCGCATCTCCTGAGACTTGGCCAGGAAGCAGAACATAAAGACCAGGACGAGCGTGGCGCCGGTGCCGCCCATGCAGACGACGAAGTACTGGGCACCCTGGGTCAGGACAGCGGAAGCGTGCTGGCCAGCCTGGAATGCGGCCAGGTTGTCGGTCATGTTGGCAACAAGGGCGGCGGCGATGGCGGGCTCGACGATCGAGGGGCCGTGGACGCCGACGAACCAGAACAGGCTCATGGCGCCGTAGATCACAGCGAGGCCGATGTAGCCATCGGCAGCGGTGAACAGGGGCTGGAACACCTGGATGACACCCTGGGCAAAGCAGAAGCCAAAAGCAGCGCGGAAGACGATGTCAAAAACCCAAAAGACGGTGATGCAGACGGAGAAGGGGATGATGTCCTTAAAGGTCTGCGAGATGTTGGGCGGAACCTGCTCGGGCATCTTGACGGTGATGTTGCGCTTAATGAAGAACTTGTAGATGATGCCGGTCACAAACGCAGCGATAAAGGCGGTCAGCAGGCCCTTGGAACCAAGGTAGGTGGTGTTGAAGCCGCTGGCGGCGTCCGTGGCGATGGTGTCGCTCGAAAGGAGCAAGAAGCCGATGATGGCCGCGCACATGCACGAGATGAAGTTGATCTGGTTGTTCTTGGGCAGATCGCGGTTCTGAGCGTCGGCGAAGTGCTTGGCCGTGGTGGCGGCGCAGGCGATGGCCAGGATACCCATGGAGTAGTTGTAGCACTTCCACAGGGCGTTGTTGATGTCATCGGGCCAGTAGAAACCCCAGATGTTGGGGACCGAGGCTACCAGGCAGAAGATGGACGAGAAGATGATGATGGGGATGACGGAGATAAAGCCGTCGCGAATCGCCTTGAGGTACTTGTTGCGGGCGATCGCGTTGAAAAAGGGCTGGCCCTTTTCGATGATGGCGATAAGTTGCTCCATGCAATGCTCCTAAGAGTCGGTGGGTTAACAACGATGGTAGCTTTTGGCGTTCGGTTGCCAAAATGTTGACGTTGCCATTTTGTGACACAAAAAAGACGCGAACCGGTGGTTCCTGTGCCTGCGAACCGTCGATTCCCTATGCGTAAACGTTTGAGCCGCTCGGTGGCTCTGTGTTTGCACAATGGCAACGTTAACATTTGGGCGCCAAAAGCCGTTTGGGGAAGCAAAAATGTCGGTGAACGGTAGGTTTTGGGTGGTGAGCGTATGGTGGGGGAGGCGTTGGATATACTTGAAGGCGTTAAAAATGACTGCGTAGGGTGCCACCAATGGCATCGTCGACATAGAAAGATCGACCTATGGCCGCTGTTAAAAAATCGGTTTCCGTTAAGGATGTGGCGCGTCTCGCGGGCGTCTCGGAGCAGACAGTCTCGCGTACGGTGCACGATTCGCCCAGCGTGCGCCCAGAGACCAAGGAGCGCGTGCGTGCCGCCATGCGCGAGCTGGGGTATCGCCCCAATTTTGCCGGTCGATCGCTGCGCCGCGGTAAGTTTAAGACCGTCGGCGTCGCCATGTTCAACATTACCGGCACCGGCAACCTCGACCGTATGGAGGGCTTTGCCGCCGCCGCCGACAAACACGGCTACGCCATAACCCTCACTAAAGTAGACGGGCATCCGTATACCCTCGAGAGCGCATCGTCGCGCATGAGCGCACTGCCGGTGGACGGTATGGTTGTGATCATGAATCGCATGCCGGCGGATTTTGGCACTTTCGAGCCGCTGCCCGGCATGCAGACGGTGCTCGTTACGATGTTGGAGCACCCGCTCTGTTCAACGGTCGATAACGACCAGTTCGATTGCTCGCGCCAGGTGGTCGAGTACTTGCTGGAGCGGGGGCACAAGACCGTGCACTTTATCTCGTGTCCCGAGCGCTCGCTTTCGGGCATGCGGCGCGAGGAAGGCTGGCGCGAGACATTGCGCGCGCATGGCATTGAGCCACCGCAGCTCGTGCGCGGCGATTGGACGGCACAGAGCGGGTATGCTGCCGGTCAGGCTCTGGCGGACGATCCGACCTGTACGGCCATTTATGCCTCCAACGATGCCATGGCATATGGCTGCATCCGTGGGCTCGAGTCGCGCGGGAAGCGCGTGCCCGAGGACGTGAGCGTGGTGGGTGTTGACGATAGTCTGGGCGATATCGTGCCCGATCGTCGCCTGACCACGGTGCGCTTTGACAACAAGCGCGTCGGCATGTGGGCGGTCGACAAGATTGCCGGCGCCGATGGGGGTGCGTCTGGCGTGGAGCACATGCTGATCCCCGGTGTGCTCGTAGAGGGCGATACGGTGCGCGATTTGCGTTAGGGTGCGGTCCTGTTTTGGTTTCCGCTAATCATGTTTGATATTGTTCGAAATGGTTTGGAAACCGTTCGCGGGCGAAAAAAGACCGTTCACGGCTCGAAATAACGGTTTGCATTGTTCCTTTTTGTTTGAATGTTATTGTTTCTGCCATACAGAACGCAGCGCGTATGCCCGGACGCGATGCTCTCCATTGGTTCATATGTGAAAGGAACGCAACATGGCAACCAAAGAAGAAATCTCGATGGTTGGATTCGAGATTGTCGCATACGCAGGTGACGCCCAGACCGATCTGCTTGCAGCGCTCGATGCTGCTCGCGAGGGTGACTTTGAGAAGGCCGAGCAGCTGCACAAGGATGCCAGCGATGCGCTCATCGGTGCCCACGACACGCAGACCAAGCTGCTTTCGCAGGAGGCCGGCGGTGGCGAGATGGAGATGACCTTCATCATGGCTCACGCTCAGGACACCCTCATGACCACTATGATTCTGGAGAAGCAGGCCCGCTTTACCATCGATGCCTACAAGCGCATTGCCGAGCTCGAGGCCAAGCTCGCCTAACGAGCCCTCACAACCAAGCCCCTTTCCAAAAGCCCTGCCGCTACCCGCGGCAGGGCTTTTTCTGTCCTCCTCCCCGCAACTCATCCCGAGATAGCCATTGGGGACGTTCTTAAACGACTAGTCATTGGGGACAGTCTTGGTGCGCTCTGTTCGTCTTCCCGTTCGATTTTTGCTCGGTGGGTATACTTCCTTTCGCATTAAACGCCGGACTGAGGAGGTATCCAAATGCCGGATAACGGGTCAATACAAAAAAGAGACGCGCACGAGATGGCTCATGGGCGTCCTGTCCAGATAACCGAGCGCACGACGGTAACCGAGCTGCAGCCCAGTCTGTCCGATGTCGTGTGCGCAAACAAAAAGCTGCAGATTGGCTTTATCGTTGCGCTCGTGGTACTGGCGCTGCTGTCGGGCTTTGTAGCTCGTCCGCATTTCGCCGATACCAAAACTTGGGACTCCACCATCGAGGTCATCGATCAAAAGAAAGGTAACGTACTGGCGCTCACGGCTTCATGCGTTGCTCTATCTGCGGGTATTACGGCGCTGCCGGGTGATACGGGAACGCCGGTTGCCGAACAGCTCGCACAGCTTTCAGGCAACCTTGGTATTGTGCTTGCCGTGCTCTACCTAGAGAAATATTTGCTCACGATTTTGTGGTCGGTTGGCTTGGGCATCTTAATCCCGTTTGCGTTGGTGCTCTTTGCGGTGTCGTTTGGCATTCACGGGCGCTGGAGCACGAGCGGCGTTCTGCGCCGTGTGGCGACGCGCGTACTGGTGGTTGCCGTGATCGGCATGGCGCTCGTGCCCGCGAGCGTATGGGTGTCGCAAAAGGTCGATGAAACGTATCGCGTAAGTATTGAGCAAGCTGAGCAAAAGGCCGCGGACGCTGCGGATGCGGCCGACACCACGGACAAGTCAGCCGAGACCAGCTCAAAATCGAACATGAAAAAATCCGAGTCCACAGAGTCCAAAAACGTACTTGAGCAGCTTGCCGACGGTGCCTCGGGTCTCGTCACATCGGTGACCAGCGGCGCCAAGCAGATGACCGATGAGATCGTACAGCAGGTGACCGACCTAATCGAAGGCGTCATCGTGATGATCGTGACTTCGTGCGTTATCCCGCTGCTGGTGCTCGTGGCGTTCCTGTGGCTGGGCCACGTGCTGCTGGGGATCGATATTTCTGGCCCGGCGAACAATTTGACGGGCCGCTTTCTGAGTGTTCCGTCCAAGCACGCCAAAAAGGGTGGGCAGTCCGAGTAGCTAAAACAGCTGTATATACCGGGGAATACCGCCGAAGGGCGGCCGAGACACGTTCTTGGCCGCCCTTTTGTTTGTTGAACACATGGTCGCTACGTCCGCGCCCGGCTCAAACGGTCAGCAATCATCCGTGAACGATATTTGTTCAAAAAAGAACAAAGATAAACAAATAGTTGTTGCAGTTACTGTTCGAATGTGTTCAAATAAACATGAACAGTGAAGAACCGCACATTCAGATGCCCGGACCTGAACGCGATTCAACACTTCCAAACAGAAACTACGCACCTGCGTATCTCTCAAGGAGGATGTCATGAGGGTTGTAATCGCTTCCGATGCCGACGGTATGTCGATGAAGGAGTCCATCAAGGAGATGCTCATCGCCGACGGTCACGAGGTCGTCGACTATTCCGAGACCCCTGCCGCGGACTTTGTCGATTCCGCGACCGCCGTTGCCAAGGACCTGCTGGAGCACAAGGATTCCCAGGGCTTCGCATTCGATAAGTACGGCGTCGGCTCCTATATGGCCGCCGTCAAGATTAAGGGCATGGTCGTCGCCAACATTTCCGACGAGCGTTCCGCCTACATGACCCGCGAGCACAACGGCTCGCGCATGGTCACCATGGGCCCGGGCGTTGTGGGCACCGAGGTCGCCAAGAAGATCGCCCGCGAGTTCCTGCGCGCGCAGTACGCCGGCGGCCGTCACCAGATCCGTGTCGACATGCTCAACAAGATGGCCTAACGAGAGCCACCGAGAACTCGAACTTCTACCTCAACTTGTGAATTCAGACGAAAGGACGTTCTGATGAAGAAGACCATCGCAATCGGTTGCGACCATATCGTTACGGACGAGAAGATCTATCTGGCCGACCGCCTGGAGCAGGCTGGCTACAAGGTGCTCGACTGCGGCACCTACAGCCACACCCGTACGCACTATCCCATCTACGGTAAGGCCGTGGGCGAGGCTGTTGCCAGCGGCAAGGCCGACTTTGGCGTGGCCCTGTGCGGCACCGGCATCGGCATCACCAACGCCGTCAACAAGGTTCCCGGCGCCCGCTGCGCCCTGGTTCGCGACATGACCTCTGCCCTGTATGCCCGTCGCGAGCTCAACGCCAACATCGTGGGCTTTGGCGGCAAGATTACCGGCGAGTTCCTGATGGCCGATATCATGCTTGCCTTCCTGGAGGAGCCCTACGAGAAGACCCCCGAGCACGATGCCCTGATCGCCAAGATCGATGCCTGCAACAAGGCCGACGCCGAGGCTCAGGCCGACCCGCACTTCTTTGACGAGTTCCTCGAGAAGTGGGACCGCGGCGAATACCACGATTAGCGGGTATCCGGCGTAATTAACTAGTCCGTTGACGGCTCGCGTTTCTGTGATGGGGCGCGGGCCGGTTTGCTATCAGCCCTATTGACTTGGCAGGCTGTCGTAAGAAAGGGAAGGCTCCTATGGAGTTTGTTCTTGATAACGGTTCTATCCGCGTAGTGCTGAGCACGGCTGGCGGATCGTTCACTTCTATTGCGGCCAACGGCCGTGAGTACCTGTGGCAGGGTGACCCGGCGGTCTGGTCGGGCCAGGCACCCATTTGTTTCCCGATCTGCGGCGGCCTTCGCGACGGTCACGCAATGACCATGGGCGGCCGCGAGATTAAGCTCGCCCGCCACGGCTTTGCGCGCAAACAGGAGTGGAAGCTCGAGGAACAGAGCGACAACATGGTCGCGCTGAGCCTAAGCTCTGCCGACCATGCCGAGTTGCTCGAGCAGTACCCGTATCCGTTTAAGATCGTTGCTCGTTACACGATCGATGCGGAAAAGGTGGCCGTGTCGTACGAGGTGACCAATGAGGGCACCGAGGACATGCCGTTCTTTGTGGGCGGTCACCCTGGCTTTAAGTGCCCGCTTGACGAGGGCGAGTCCTATGACGACTACGAGCTCCGTTTTGAGCAGCGCGAGGCCGCCGAGCTCTGTACTGCCGTTCCCTCGACGGGCCTGATTGATGTTGAGCATCGCAGCAAGAACCCGATGGTTGGCCATGACCTGCCGCTGACCCACGAACTCTTTGACTTCGCGGAGACCATCTTTGACGTGCTCGAGAGCCGCGTGGTTACGCTGACCAAGAAGACCGAGGACAAGGGCGTGCGCCTGACGTTTCCCGATATGCCGTACCTGATTGTGTGGAGCAAGCCCGAGGGTGACTTTGTGGCCGTGGAACCGTGGGGCGGCCTGTCCACCTGCTCCGACGAGGACGATATTCTGGAGCACAAGCGCGGCTGCCTGGTGGCCAAGCCGGGGGAGACCGTTACCCGCGGCTTTGAGATCGAGATCCTTTAACGAGCTATCGTATGCTTGGGGCCGCGCGTGTCGTGCCCCGGAAACAGGAGTTCAATATGATTCTGACCGTTACCATGAACCCGTCGATTGATACGCGCTATCAGCTCGACAAGTTGATCATCGACGACGTGAACCGTGTGACGCCCGAAAAGACTGCTGGCGGTAAGGGCCTCAACGTGAGCCGTGTGCTGCTGCAGCTGGGTGACGACGTGCTCGCGACTGGCCTGCTCGGCGGCCACATGGGTGCCTATATGGCTGAGCTTATGGATGCCGACGGCGTCAAGAACGACTTTGTGCCCATCGCCGGTGAGACGCGCATTTGCCTGAATATTCTGCACGAGGGTAATCAGACCGAGCTTTTGGAGAGCGGCCCGCAGATCGCCCCGGCCGAGCTCGAGGCCTTTACGGCCAAGTTCGCCGAGCTTGCAGCGAAGGCGGACGTTGTGACGCTTTCGGGCTCGCTGCCGCGTGGCGTCGATGCCGGCTACTATGCCGAGCTCGTCAAGATCGCCGAGGAGGCGGGCGCCAAGGTGCTGCTCGACACCTCGGGTGCATCGCTGGAGGCCGCGCTTGAGTCCGACGCTAAGCCTGAGCTCGTAAAGCCCAACCTGACCGAGATTAACGGCCTGCTGGGTACGTCCTTTACGACCGATGATGTCGATGCCCTGCGCGAGGCGCTTGCCGCCGATGACCGTTTTGCCGGTATCCCCTGGGTTGTCGTTTCGATGGGCGCTGCCGGTTCGGTGGGCTTCCATGAGGGTCGCGCGTTCCGCGCCAAGACGCCCGCGATTGCGGCTGTGAACGCGACGGGTTCCGGTGACTCGACCATCGCCGGCTTTGCGCATGCCATTGCTGCCGGCGCCGACGACGTCACGGTGCTCAAGACCGCCAATACCTGCGGCAAGCTCAACGACATGGATCCCAAGACCGGCCACCTGGTCATGGACCGCTGGGACGAGATCTTCAACAACGTTGAAGTAACGGAGCTTTAGAGTTACGCGGTTTTACCAAACCTATTGGTTCCGCCGTTCTACCGAACGGCGGACCGGTCGACGCTGCGCGGGCCGCATTTGGACAATCTGACGTTCAACTTCAAGGGCGCGACCAGAAGGTCAGCGCCCTTTCGTTTCGCGTCACCTTGTCTCAAATGCGGCCCGCTCGCTGTCCGTCCTCTACCTGCGGCGTTGTCTTGCTCCGGATGCGGCAGTTAGGGACGTTCCTTTTCTGCCGGCAGTCTGGGACATTCCTTGGGGTAGTCATCGGGGACGTTCTTTAATGACCAGTCGTTTAAGAACGTCCCCAATGACTACACTCAAAAAACGGCGCCCGTCGGCGATGTTGCCGGCGGGCGCCGTTGTCTTGAAGACGAAATGATCTGTTTTCCTCCGTCCCCAAGGGACCATTACAGTGAGTCGATAAAGCGCTGTTGGGCGGCGCGTCCTGCCTCGTCCCACTTAAAGACGCCGGCGTTGTCGAGCACGTGGCCAAACACCACGCCGACCTCCTCGTGCAGGATATCGATGGCGTTGTCTGCCGTAAGCTCGTCGGCGCGGCGGGCAAAAACGTCTTCGGCCCATGCGGCGTGGCTGCGGCATAGATCATCGCCCTCGAGCGCGCTAGCAAGGTCGTAGCTGGCATCGACCTTGGCCGCCAGCAGGTGCTCGCGGACAGCGCCGAGCTCGGGAACCAGGCGCGGCGGAAGAATGGCCAGGCCCATGACCTCGATCAGGCCGATGTTCTCCTTCTTAATGTGGTGGTACTCGGCATGCGGGTGGAACACGCCCAGCGGATGCTCGTCGGTCGTGATGTTGCAGCGAAGCGCCAGGTAGGCCTCGTAGATTTCGCCGCCGGCATTTCCGCGAGAGTCGACGCGGCGGATGACGGGCGTCACGGTGTTGTGCGCCACGCCATCGGCTGTGTACGCGATGACGCCCACAGACTCATCGGTCCACTCGCGCCAGGCGAGGATAATCTTCTCGGCAGCGTCGAGCAGCTGAGCGCGGTCATGCGAGCGCAGGCGCAGCACCGAGAGCGGCCACTGCAGCACAGTGCCGGTGACCTGGTCAAATCCGGGCACGCTAAACTGCGAGACCTCGGCGGCATGCATCATGGGGAACTCGTGCGCGCCGCCCTGGAAGTGGTCGTGCGACAAGATCGAGCCGCCCACGATGGGCAGGTCGGCGTTGGAGCCAATGAAATAGTGCGGGAACAGGTCCACAAAGTCGAGCAGGCAGGTCAGGCCCTTGCGGTCGACGTGCATCGGACGATGCTCGGAGCTCATGGCAATGCAGTGCTCGTTAAAGTACGCGTACGGGCTGTACTGGAAGCCCCAGCGCTCGCCATTAAGCTGAATGGGAATAACGCGCAGATTCTGGCGGGCGGGATGGGCGCCGCCGTCGGCTGCGGCGGAGCGTCCGGGATAGCCCTCGTTTTCGATGCAGAGCTGGCAGGCGGGATACTTCTCGCCCGTGTTCTTGGCTGCACCTGCCACAGCGATATCTCGCGGGTCCTTCTCGGGCTTGGACAGGTTGATGGTAATCTCCAGGTCGCCCCAGTTGGTTGGGGTGTTCCATTTGATGTTGCGCGCGATGGCGGCACGGCGCACGTAGCCGGCGTCGCAGCACAGGCCGTAGAACCAATCAGTCGCGGCGCGGGGCTCGTTGACGCCCATGCGTCCGTTGAACTCCTCGTTTACAACCGAAGGCCTCGGCATCAGCACGCCCATGATGCGCATGGCGATGCGGTCGCGGCCCGATACCGTGTCCTCGGCAGCACCGTTGGCAACAGCCGCCTCGGCAAGCGCGGCAAGTGTGCCTTCAAGGTCAAAGTTGGGCAGGGTATCGGGGTGCAAGAGCGAGAGTTTCTCGACCTGGAGCGCCCAGGCCATGTCGAGCGCCGGGCCCGTGGCGCCGATGCACTCCAAAATGGTGTTGTAGGCCCAGATGCGATCGTCCTGGCCGATCATCGATCGGTGGATAGCGTATTCGATCAGGTTCTGCGCGGCCTCGCGCACGTCGGTCATTACAGCCATGCCGCGTAGGCCCCCTTGTCAGAAATTGCGTAGTGGCGGGCAGAGCCCTCGCCCAGCCAGCCGTTCATCTTGGTGATAAAGGTGCCGACAAGCTCGAGCGGTACGAAGGCCTGGATGGTGCCACCAAAGCCGCCGCCGTGGATGCGGACGGCGCCACGGCCGTCGAGCACATGCTCGGCCAGTGCCAGGGCATACATCGAAGGCTGCTCGGAGCCCAGCTTGGCAACGACATTCTGCAGGTACATGGCAGAGCTGGCGCCGGACTCGCGCGTCAGGACCAGGAACTGATCGATGTCGCCGGCGTTCAGGGCCGCCCAGCGCTTATCGACCAGGCCGTTCTCGTACCAGTAGTGAACGGCGCGCAGGCAGGCACGGTCGCCCAGCTTGGCGCGCAGCTCGGGGAGCTTGGCGTCAAAGTCCGCCACGTTTACCTCGCACAGGCGTGCCTTGCCAAACTCGGCAGCGACGTCCTGCATCTCGCGCGGAACGGCGGCGTAGTCGTCGGTAGCTGCCACATGGTCGGCGCCAACCTTAACGAGCACGAGCGCATAACCGTGATCCTCAAAATTGAGCTCGAGCTTCTGGGTTTTAGGCTGAGCCTGGTCCTCAAAGTCCATGTAGGCAAGGCCGCCCAGGCACACAGCGGCCTGGTCCATCAGACCGCAGGGCTTGCCGTAATAGTTGTTCTCGGTGCGCTGGCTCATCTGGGCGAGCGCGACGGGCTCGATGGCGGGTGCGCCCCAGAGGGTTTCCATGGCGCGACCGTACGCGGCCTCGACAGCAGCGGAGCTGGAAAGGCCGCCGCCCGAGGGGACAGAGCAGGTGAAGGCGAAGTCGAAGCCCTGGGGCTCAACGCCCAGAGCAGCGATTTCGTGGGCCATGCCGCGGACGAGGCTCGCGGACGTGCCCTTCTCGGACTCCTGAACGTCTAGCGTGTCGAGCGCGATTTCAAACGTGGGATAGCCCTCGTCGGCTACGCGAACCTTGTTGGAATCGGTTGCCACGGCGATGCCGTCGACAGCGACATCGAGCGAGCCGGCGATAACGTGGCCGCCCTCGTGGTCGGTGTGGTTGCCACTGATCTCGGAACGGCCGGGCGCGTGCACATAGAGCACCTGGCGGTCGCCGATGGGGCCAAACTCCTCCTCAAACAGTTTGGTGAGCGTGGCGAATGTCTTTTCGTCGGGGGTGGTCATGGGAGTCCTTTCCTTGGTGCGCACGGGCGAGTTTTGCGTCGTTATGAGTACGTTAACAACTTAAAGCGGCATGAACCAAGTGTTCACGATACCGCACGTTACGGGCTATGTTAACGTACTCATAACACAACTCTTGTCACTATTTGAGAATCTGGTAATCGGTAGAAATTCAGCCGTGAACGGTATTGCCGTATGGACTTATAAAGCAGAAGAGATGCAGATAGAAAAAGTAGAGTACGTTAACATGCGTCCGACGATAGCGGGCCTCGGCGCGGGATGTATTTCTGCCCGGGCCGGCATTCACGCTATTCATATCTCGCAAGGGTGAAGGTGATTTTGTGGCAAGGCGCCCTTCCAACGATACAGGTACGCGTCCGGTATCCATGGCTGACGTTGCCCGCGCTGCCGGTGTTTCGCAGCAGACGGTTTCGCGCGTTGCCAACGGATTGCCCAACGTCAACGAGCAGACGCGCCAGCGCGTGCAGGCCGCTATGCAAGAGCTCGGCTTTCGTCCGAGTTATGCCGGTCGCTCGCTGCGCGACGGCCGTTACCATTCGGTAGGCCTATGCATCAACGATGTCACCAAGTTTGGCAACCTCTCAATGATCGACGGCATCGCCAGCGCTGCTCGCGAGCATAATTGCGCCATCACGCTGGTCGAGATGTCCAAGACCGAGGAATTCTCGCTTGCCGAGGCCACGCGTCGTATGGCCGCATTGCCGGTGGACGGCATCATCATCGGCATGAGCCGCATGGCGCCCGATTTTGAGACGTTTGATCCACTGCCGGGCATTGGCACGGTCATCGTTACCATGTACGCGCACCCGCGGGTGACCACGGTCGATTCCGACCATTACGGCTGCTCGCTATTGCTTATGGATCACCTGTTTGAGCTGGGGCACGAGCAGATTCGCTATATTGGCGGCCCGTCGTTCTCGGTCGACGAGCAATTTCGTCGTGCCGGTTGGCAGGATGCACTCGAGCGTAAACACATCGAGCCGGCAGAGCCGCTCGAGGGCGACTGGTCTGCCAACAGCGGTTACGAGGCTGGCAGGTACCTGGCCGAGCACGACCGCACCATGACGGCGATTTATGCGGCAAACGACCAGATGGCAAATGGCGCGATTGCAGCGCTGCGCGATAGCGGTCTGCGCGTGCCCGAGGACGTGAGCGTGGTGGGCGTCGATGATTCGCTCGATGATTTTGTGGCACACAACGAGCTCACGACCGTGCGATTCGATCTACATCAGCGCGGACGCGAGGTGTTTGAGCATGCGGTTCCCGAGGCGGGTACGGCGGGCAAAACCGTTGCCATTCGCATTCCCGGCCAGCTCATTATTCGACATAGCACGGCGATACCGCGCGCATAGTTTGTGCAGGTAAACGGCGATTTATTGCATTTCAATAACAATCGGTATGGATGCTGGCAGATAACAGTTGGGATACTGCCGAGTGTTATGATAGACGGGTTCTTTTGTCTATCTAGGAGGCTTTGCCTGATGGAGATCACCAAGGATATCCGCTACATCGGTGTCGACGATCACGACATTGACCTGTTCGAGGGCCAGTACGACGTGTCCGAGAACGGCATGGCATACAACAGCTATGTTATCTTGGGCGATAAAATCGCTGTCGCCGATTCGGTTGACGCTGGCTTTGTCGACGAATGGCTCGGCAACCTCGAGGCCGCGCTCGACGGCCGTACGCCCGACTACCTGGTCGTCCATCACATGGAGCCCGATCACTCTGCTGGCATCGCCGCCTTTATGGAGCGCTACCCCCAGGCACAGATTGTGGCTAGCATGGGCGCCTTCCGCATGATGGTCAACTACTTTGGCACCGACTACCCCGAGCGTAAGATGGTCGTCAAAGATGGCGACGTGCTCGACCTGGGCGGCCACAGCCTGACGTTTGTCGGCGCCCCCAACGTGCACTGGCCCGAGGTGCTGTTCTCTTACGAGGCCACCGACAAGGTGCTCTTTAGCGCCGACGGCTTTGGCAAGTTTGGCGCCAACGACATCGAGGATCCCGAGGGCTGGGCTTGCGAGGCTCGCCGCTACTACTTTGGCATCGTCGGTAAGTTCGGCAAGTTCGTACAGGCCGTCCTCAAGAAGGCCGCCGACCTGGACATCCAGATCATCTGCCCGCTCCACGGCCCCGTGCTGACCGAGAATCTGGGCTATTATCTCGATACCTATAACACCTGGTCGAGCTATCAGTCCGAGGACGAGGGCATCACGATCGCCTATGCGAGCGTGTATGGCCATCTGAAGGCTGCCGTCGAGGAACTCGCATCTGCGCTTGAGGCTCGCGGCCAGAAGGTTTCCGTCTTTGACCTGGCTCGCGACGATATGGCTGAGGCCGTTGAGGATGCGTTCCGCTATGACCGTCTGGTGCTCGCCTCCATCACCTATCAGGGCGAGATCTTCCCGTTCATGAGCACCTTTATCCACACGCTTGCCGAGCACGCCTATCAGAACCGTACGGTGGCGCTCGTTGAGGCCGGCTCTTGGGCGCCCGCTGCTGCCAAGGTTATGACCAAGGAGCTCGAGGGCATGAAGGACATCACCCTGACGCAGAACAAGGTGACTGTCCTGGGTTCGCTCAACGACGCCTCGCGCGCTCAGATCGAGGCCATCGCCGACGAGCTGTCCAAGTAGCGATATATCGCTTTTAACGCTCAAACCACCACAAAGGGGACAGGCACCTTTGTGGTGGTTTTTGTTTAAGCGCCGGCGATGATGAGATTTGGGTGGGCGTCGTCAACGATCTCGGCGATTGAGGTGGCGACGGCATGATCGGGGTCACGGTCCATCACGATGGCGTCGGCATCGGTCAGCTCGGCAAAGCGGTACATGCCGCGTCCGTTAACCTTGCTGGCGTCCATGAGGGCGACGCTTTGATGGGCTGCGGCGATCATAGCCGTTTTGGTCTCGGCCATCTGGGGAAAGTCGGTCGTAAAGCCGCAGCTGGAGACAAAGGCGCCGGGGCATATGACGGCCAGATCGGCATGGACCATTTGGAGCGCCTGCATAGTGAGCGGTCCGTACAAATAACGATGGCCTTTGCGCAGCGCCCCGCCCAGCATGACGACATCGACCGAGGGCATGCTCTCGTCGATATAATCGGCGATGGTAATGTCGGCCGTGATAACGGTGATGCCGTTGCGCTGATCAAGGAGCCGGACGAACTCGAGCGCCGTGGTGCCCGAGTCGACGAGCAACGTATCGCCGTCATTGACGAGCTCGATGGCGCTTTGCGCGATGGCCTGCTTGGCGGCGACGTTGACATTGATGCGGCGATCCTGCGTGGAAACAGTCAGACGCTTGTGGAGCGATACGGCGCCACCATGCGTGCGGCGCAGCTTGCCTGCTTCGGCGAGCGCGTCCAGGTCGGCGCGGGCGGTAACGGAGGACACGCCAAAAGTCTGGGCGATTTCTGCTACCTGCACCGAGGCATTATGCTCGAGCATTTCCATAATGGCGGTACGGCGTTCGTCGGCAAAAGCACGGTTGGCAGCTTGGGCCATGTTTGCTCCATTCTCGGCTAAATTTGCAGGAATTGTGTTGACTCTATTTTCGTTCATTTTCTTTTTGAGTAAGAAAATACCTTTCGATTACTTATCTTTTCTATAAAAGAAAGACGCTCAACGCCCAAAATTCAATATCGAACATGTCCGCTCGGCTCAAATTCCTTCCGTTTACTTTTCAAAAACGACTGTATTGACCTGCATGGGCTCAATATCTCGCACGTGCAAAGCCGCTGAATTTCATACAATGAGCGCAGCAAAACGCAAGGTAAAACGCCTTGTGAACAACTACGCCCGATGTCCAGATGCGGGCGAGGGAGAGGAGCAAACGCTCATGGCACTTGTTACCACCGAAAAGATGCTCAAGGACGCTCAGGCCGGCCACTACGCCGTCGGCGCGTTCAACGTCGAGAACCTCGAGTTTGTTATGGCCGTTCTGGCCGCTGCTGAGGAGACCAAGTCCCCCGTCATCATGCAGACCACCCCGGGCACCATCAAGACCGCTGGTCTGGACTACTTCTACGGCATGGTCAAGGCTGCTGCCGAGCGCGCTTCCGTGCCCGTCGCTCTGCACCTCGATCACGGCGATGGCTATGACCGCTGCATGCAGGCTTTCCGCACTGGCTACACCTCTGTCATGATCGACGGTTCGCACGAGTCCTTCGAGGACAACATCGCCCTGACCAAGTCCGTCGCCGACGCTGGCCGCGCCATGGGCGTGCCCGTCGAGGCCGAGCTCGGCAAGGTTGGCGGAAAGGAGGACGACGGTCCTGCGGTTGAGGGCGAGAGCCCTTACACCGATCCTGCCGAGGCCAAGGAGTTCGTCGAGCGCACTGGCTGCACCTCCCTCGCAATTGGCGTTGGTACCAGCCACGGCGTGTACACGAGCGATCCGCACATCGAGCAGTCCGTGGTGAAGGCCATCCGCGACGCCGTCGACGTGCCGCTGGTTCTGCACGGCACCTCCGGTGTGCCCGATGAGCAGGTTGCCGAGGCTGTGAAGAACGGCATCTGCAAGGTTAACTACGCCACCGAGCTGCGTCAGGCCTACACCAAGGGCTTCATGGCCTACATGGCCGAGAACCCCGCCTGCTTCGATCCCAAGAAGCCGGCCAAGGAGGGCATGCGTGAGATCACCGAGCTGGTTAAGATCCGCATGACCAACCTCAACTCCGTGGGCAAAGCAGAGTAACAGCAAGGGTACTCCGACTCGCTACATATCCCGGGGAGGGACGAGGGCTTAGTTCCCCAATCGTCCTCGGGCATGCAAAAAGCCTCGCTGCGCACTTCGTGCGGCGAGGCTTTTTGCCCCCTGCGGAAAGATTGGGGAACTAAGCCCTCGTCCCTCCCAAGTTGACCTACTCGAGGTCGTCGCCCTTGTGGCGTTGGGGCGGAAAGGATGGGGCGTTAGGGCTGCTTTGTTGATGAGGGGTTAGTATGCCCGGGCTTGGTTGGGGAATGACTTGTTTAGGGATGATTGGAGCTTTTCGAAGGATGCTCGCAGGTTGAGTTCCTGATCGGTTGAGCGTTTGGGTTTTGTGGTGGGGGAGTCGAGGAGGCCGTCTCTCTGTGTCGGGGGGAAGGAGAAAAGGTCTGCATGTTTTAGGGATGGCTGCTGTGCTGCGTCATTGGAAGAATGCATGCTTATGCGGCCTCCTCGATGTCCACCAAAAGGTTGCGCACGGGGTGTGCTGCTAGGTCCCGTGCGTTGGCAGTATTATGCCGCGGCTGCTGCAAAGAAGTGCTAAAGAAAGGCTTAATGAGGTTTGACGTTGCGATGAAACCGCAGGTAAAAGCTATCGAGTAACACTCTTGAAAGGTTTTGGGCTTAAGGGCTTTCTAAGGTTTGTGGCACGGATGTGGCTTGCCTGTGTGGGGCGTGTGGACGGCTCGTTCCTAGCGCTGCGGCTCTGCAGTGCGCACCTGCTCGATGACCTTTTCCATGGTGGCGTCGATGCGGTCCTTTTTGAGTTCGCATTCCCAGATGGTTATGGGCGTCCAGCCCATTTGGGTAAGCGCGTCGATGGCAGCGCGGTCGCGCTCGACGTTGCGACGGAACTTTGCCTCCCAAAACTCAACGTTGCGCTTGGGCTTGCTAGGGTTGCACTTGGGGCAGCGGTGCCAAAAGCAACCGTTGACGAAGATGGCGATCTTGCGCCCGGGGAAGGCGATATCGGGTTTGCCGGGAACCTTCCATTCCAAACGATAGCCCGTGAGGCCCGCGGCGCGCAGGCGCTGACGTACGAGCAGCTCGGGTTTGGTGTTCGCACGCTTGTTGCCCTTCATGGACTTTTTGATGGCGGCGCGACGGCGCACGAGCTCACGCTCGTCAGCGGAAAGGTCCGAGGTGTCGATGCCGTCCAGCAGGCCGGGCTTGGGGCGCTTTTTGCTGCGGCGCTTGGCTTTGCGCTTGGGCTTGGTAACGGGCTCGTCGGCCGTGGTGGCCTCGGCATCGTTGGCGACGTTAGCCTCAAGCCGATCTTCCTTTAACTCAATCAGAGTATCAATGAGCCCCTTGTCGGCGGGCATCCATTCTACCGTGGCAAGTGAGGTGCGTGGAATCCAGCGGATATCAAGCTGGCGGTCGTGCTTCTGAGGCTCATCGGATTCATCGGCGAGCGAGCAGTAGTAGCACTCCATGGAGAGATGAAAATCGGGGTAGTCATACTCAACGGTGTAGAAATCGCGCAGGTTGGTGACTTTTACCTGCAGCTCCTCCATAAGCTCGCGGCGTACGGCGTCCTCGGGCGTCTCGCCGCGCATGAGCTTGCCGCCTGGGAACTCCCAAAGTCCCTGCATGTCGCCGTAGCCGCGCTGCACGGCAAGCAGCTCGTCAGATCCTTCCTTGCGAATGATCCCAGCGGCAACATGAACAGTCTTCAACAGGAGTCCTCTCTCAACATCAACACGCGGCAGGGTAGCTACCCGTACCTTACACAACGGTAAGGCAAGCGTAAGCCATATCGATGGTAGCCGACTCGTCTTCTTGCGACTATAGATGCCGTAGACTAATCGCAAGAAAGGACTCGGTATGCAAACCACGCACATGGCGACCCCGGTACTGGAGGTCGCGCATCTCGAAAAAGAATATGGAGCGCTGGGCAACGTGACCCGCGCGCTCAACGACGTCAGCTTTACCGTCAACCGCGGCGAATTTGTTGGCATCATGGGCGCTTCGGGCTCGGGCAAGTCGACGTTGCTCAACTGCGTGTCGACCATCGATAGCGCCACAAGTGGCACGATCCGCATCAACGGGCAGGACGTAACACGCATGAAGCAGGCTAAGCTTTCGCAGTTCCGCCGCGAGGAGCTCGGCTTTATCTTCCAGGACTCCAACCTGCTCGATACGCTCACGGCACGCGAGAACATCGCCCTGCCGCTCACCATCGCCCGCACAAACTCGGCAGAGATCTCGACCCGAGTGCAGGATGTGGCCGCGCGTCTGTCCATTAGTCAGGTGCTCGACAAGTATCCCTACCAGATGTCCGGCGGTCAGCAGCAGCGCGTTGCCGCGGCTCGCGCGCTCGTAACCGATCCCACCATGATCATGGCCGACGAGCCCACCGGCGCCCTCGATTCCAAGAGCGCCCGCCTGCTGCTCGAGAGCCTGGAGGCCCTCAATCGCCGCCTGCGCGCCACCGTGCTCATGGTCACGCATGACAGCTTTGCTGCCAGCTACACGAGCCGCGTGTTGTTTATCCGCGACGGCAAGATCTTCACCGAGCTGCGCCGTGGCGACATCGACCGCCGAGAGTTCTTCGACCGCATTATGGAGGTCGTTGCCATGATGGGCGGTGAGGGCTCCGATGCTCTGTAAACTCGCTTGGGGCAACGTCCGCCGCGCCGGCCGCGACTACCTCGTCTACCTTTTGACGCTCACCTTGGGCGTCACGGTCTTCTATGCCTTTAACACCATCTCGATGCAGGTCGACATCGCCGGAATCGATGAAGAGGGCTTGTCGCAGGTTATGGGCAGCATGCTCGGCGACCTGACGTACTTTTTGGCCGGTGTCATGGCCTTTTTGATGGTGTACGCCAATAACTTCATCATGAAACGCCGCAAGAAGGAGTTTGGCCTGTACCAGGTGCTCGGCATGGGGCGCGGGCGCGTCGCCACGATCATGGCGCTCGAGACCGTGATCGTCTCGGTCGGCGCCTTTGTCGCCGGCATTGTGCTGGGCGTGGGACTCTCCCAGCTCATGACGTTCTTTACGGCCTCGCTCTTTAAGACACAGATCGCCAATTTCCACTTCTTTTTCTCGGTGCATGCGTTCAGCCTGACCCTTGCCTGCATGCTCGTGATGTTTGTGCTCACGCTACTGCTGAACCTTCGCGCCGTGCGTCGTACCAAACTCATCGAGCTTATGGGTGCCGAGCGTCGCAACGAGAGCATCAAGACACGCAACCCCTGGATCGCGATTGCCATTTTTGCCGTGGGCGTGGTGCTTGTGGGCGTGGCCTATTACCGTCTGCTACGTGATGGGTTCCCGCTAACCGCGACGGACAGCAAGCTGCAAGAGGCCATGAACCAGTTTGGTATTACGACCGCTATGGTTACCGTAGGCACCTTTGCCCTGTTCTGGGGACTCTCGGGCATGCTCATCAAGCTGCTGCAGAGCCTGCGCGGCGTGTATTGGCGCGGCCTCAACATGTTTACCGTGCGCCAGCTTGCGGCCAAGGTCAACACGGTGTGCTTTTCGATGGGCGTCATCGCGATGCTCCTGTTTTTGGCCATCACCTCGGTGACGTGCGGTATGTCGATTGCCAACGTGATGAACGAAAACCTGGAGCGCTATAATCCGGCCGACATGTCGCAGACGTATGTCTATTACACGCCCGATACGCTCGACTTCTACAAAGAGTCTTTCAATCCGTCTGAGGCCGATCGCATGGTGCTGGCCGATAGTACGGTCGATTTGTACTCCGCATGGCACGGCGATCCATGGCACGGCGATCGTAAGGGCAAGTCGGCGGACAACAACGACGAGACCGGCAAGAAGGTCAATATTGCCGATGTTGCCGGTGAGCATGTGCAGATCGATTTGTATCTGAGTTACCCGCTCGGCGGCTCGGATCCTTCGGTGACTCCAAGTGAAATGTGCAAGACCATGGGCGAAAAGCTTCCCAAGGCGCTCGGGGGTAGCAATGCCGATGCGATGGGTCTGTTTGTGACGCCGGCGAGCCAGTACAACAAACTGCGCCAGATGATGGGCGAGGAGCCGGTGAGCATTGGCCGCGACCAGTATCTGCTCACGTGTGATATGGGCGGCGAGCTGGTCGACCTGTACACCAAGTATATGGCTGGCGGCCATGCCCTTACCTTGGGCGGGCATACGCTCAAGCCCGCAACCGATAAGTCGGACGAAGATACGGCGGCCATCGCCAACTCGGCGATGGGCAGTAATCCGGGTACCGTCGTCGTTGCCGACGAGCTGTTGTCCCAACTTAATCTGCAGCCGTATTCCAGTAGCCTGCTCGTTAACTACAAACAGGGGATGGATACGACCGAGGCAGACGAGAGCATTAAATACACTGTGCTCGACAATCTGCTCGTTGACGGCAAGGAGCCGGGGTCGTGGGGAACCTTCATCACACGCTCCGAGATGTACACGCAGGCAGCGCAAATGAACGGTCTTATTAGCTACCTAGCCATCTACATCGGCTTTGTATTGGTCGTTGCATGCGCGGCGATTCTGTCGATCCAGCAGCTCTCCAATGTGGCCGACGGCAGCCGCAGCTATCGTGTGCTGGCACAGATCGGCTGCGACGATCGCCAGATCCGCTATTCGGTGATGGCGCAGCAGGCGGTGTTCTTCCTGTTCCCGCTGGCAGTGGGCCTGGCGCACTCCTTTGTGGCACTTAAGGTGATCATCGAGCTGGTGAGCACGTTCGGAGCTATGAGCATCGGCGGCACCGTGGGCCTCACCTGTGCAATCTTCCTGGCAGCATACGGTGGCTACTTCCTGGTGACCTATCTCATGAGCACCGGCATGGTGCGAGCTGCCATCGCCACCCGCTACAGCGAATAACAAGCGGGCAAAATCGTCGCAAAATCAGAGGCGTATGACCGCCGCGAAGGGACCAGGGGCCCTTTCGCGGCGGTTTTTGCCAACCTGGTGCGTCTCAGATACAAGTGAGTAGACTTTTTTGAACCTACCGAGCACATCGCGACAAATGATCTATAAAACTGCAGGTCAGAGCTGTGGCGTTTTAGGGCGTGCTCGGCCTTCTGCAAAAAGCCTACTCACTTGGTTTTTCTGCTAGAAGACCGCCACGAGGGAAGGCAACTCCCCCGGGTAGTCGTTGGGGACGTTCTTAAACGACTAGCCGTTGGGGACGTTCTTGTTTGACTAGTCAAGCAAGAACGTCCCCAACGGCTACCCAAGGAGTGTCCCAAACCGCCGGCAGAAAAGGAGCGTCCCTAACTGCCACATCCGGAGCAAGATAACGCCGCAGGTAGAGGACGGACAGCGAGCGGGTCGCATTTGAGACAAGGTGACGTGAAACGAAAGGGCGCTGACCTTCTGGTCGCGCCCTTGAAGTTGAACGTCAGATTGTCCAAATGCGGCCCGCGCAGCGTCGAGCCGTTACGGCGTTTGGTAAAACGCCGTAACCTACACCCGTTCCGCGATCTCGTGGATGAGGTAGTCGGTCTTTTCCCAGCCCAGGCACGGGTCGGTGATCGATTTACCAAAGACGCCGCCGTCGACCGGCTGGTTGCCGTCTTCCAGGTAGGACTCGATCATAAAGCCCTTGACCAGCTTAGAGATGGACTCGTTGCGGCGGCAGCTGTCGAGCACCTCCTTGCAAATGCGATACTGCTCCAGCGGACGCTTGCCCGAGTTGTCGTGGTTGCAGTCGATGACCGCTGCCGGATTGGCGTAGCCGGCATGCTCGGTATAGCGCTCGGCCAGGCGCTCCAGGTGCTCGTAGTGGTAATTGGGGTAGGTGCGCCCATCGAGACCGATGTAGCCACGCATAACGGCGTGCGCGAGCGGATTGCCGTCGCACTCGACCTCCCAGTTGCGGAAGATAAAGCTCTGGTGCGCCTGCGCGGCGTAAATGGAGTTGAGCATAACGGTGGTAGAGCCGGCAGTGGGATTCTTCATGCCGACGGGTACCGAAATGCCGCTCGACACCAGGCGATGCTCCTGGTTTTCGACCGAGCGCGCGCCGACGGCAACGTAGCTCAGCAGGTCAACGAGGTATTGGTAGTTGGACGGATAGAGCATCTCGTCGGCGGTGAAGAAGCCCGTTTCCTCAATAACGCGCAGGTGCATATGGCGGATAGCCTTGACGCCCTCGAGCAGGTCGTCGGGGGCCTCGGGATCGGGGTTATGCAGCAGGCCCTTGTAACCGGTGCCCTTGGTACGCGGCTTGTTGGTGTAGACGCGCGGAATGATGATGAGCTTGTCCTTGACCTCTTCGGCGGTCTTGGCCAGGCGGTTCATGTATTCGAGGACCGAATCCTCGCGGTCGGCAGAGCACGGGCCGATGATGAGCACCTTGCGCGCGTCCTCGCCGGTAAAGACTTTGGCGACCTCGGCGTCGAATGCCTGCTTTTTGGCGGTAAGCTCGGCAGAAAGCGGCATTTCCTCGCGGATCTCCATGGGGATCGGCAGCCTGCGTTTGAATTCCATGGCCATAGGGGTCTCCTCAATCTATAGAAAGAGCAATAAGCGTATTGTCGAATGCTCGGCATTATCCGCTGTCGCACGCTAAAGTGCAAGCCCTTGCCACCCCGAAACCTGCCAAAAGGGACAGGTTTATTTTGGCAGGTTTTATATGGGGGAACGTCGGCGGATACCGGGAGGGAGTGGCGTCGCGCGGGACCCTAAGGCTATTGTCGGTTCCCCAGGAAACACCCTGTGGGCAAAAATGCCAAATATGAGTACGGTTGCTAGCTTAGTAGCATATTGCCTTCGCAAAATAATAGACATAACAGCAAAATATGTTCATTAACGCAAACACATATAAGTCCGCTATAGGGCTGTTTGATCAATTTAGGGACGCGTGTAAGCCGTGAAAACGGCATTTGGGGCTGTTTTGGCTGTTACTAAAAGGGTAACAGTACTCATATTTGCCATTTTTTGCCCACGGGGCCTCGAAGGGGCTGTCAATCAGGTCCCAGGGGAGGTGGTTCGAGGGCCGCAGAGCAAAAAAACGGGGGCGCAGGTTGTCCTGCGCCCCCGTTTTCTGGGCATTGCGGTTGTTTGCCGCCGGTTGTTACGCCGCCTCGTCGAACTGCGAGTTGTACAGGTCGGCGTAGAAGCCGCCTTGGGCGAGTAACTCGTCGTGCGTGCCCTTCTCGACGATGTCGCCGTCGCGAATTACCAAGATCACGTCGGCGTTGCGGATCGTGGACAGTCGGTGCGCGATGACAAAGCTTGTACGGCCCTGCATCAGCGCATCCATGGCGCGCTGAATGAGTTCCTCGGTGCGGGTATCTACGTTAGAAGTCGCCTCGTCCAGAATCAGCGCCGGGCGGTCGGCCAAAATGGCACGGGCGATGGTCACGAGCTGGCGCTGACCCTGCGACAGGTTAGTGCCCTCCTCGTTGATCATAAAGTCGTAGCCACCGGCAAGCGTATGGATAAAGTGGTCGCAACGTGCGGCGCGTGCGGCGGCTTCGACCTCGGCATCGCTCGCATCGGGGCGTCCGTAGCGGATGTTCTCGCGGATCGTGCCGTTAAACAGCCAGGTATCCTGCAGCACCATGGCAAACTCGCCGCGCAGCGCCGCGCGGTCCCAGTCGCGCACGTCGACACCCTCGACGCGCAGCGAACCGCCGTCCACATCGTAGAAGCGCTGCAGCAGCTTGATGAGCGTGGTCTTGCCGGCGCCGGTGGGGCCGACGATGGCGATGGTCTGGCCGGGCTGCGCCTCGCAGCTAAAGTCGTGGATGATGGTCTTGTCGGGCGTATAGCCAAACTTGACGTGATCAAACTCCACATGGCCGGGGCGCTTTTCGGGAATCTGCGCGTCGGCTTTCTGCTCCTCCTCGGGCGCGGCCAGGAACTCAAAGACGCGCTCGGTGGCGGCTGCCATCGACTGCATCGTGTTGCTCACGTTGCCCAGTTGCTGCACGGGCTGCGTAAAGTTGCGAACGTACTGGATAAAGCTCTGGATGTCGCCGGGCGTGGCGTTGCCGGTCAGTGCGAGCTGTGCGCCCACCACGACAACGCCCACGTAGCCCATGTTACCCACCAGGCTCATAAGCGGCATCATCAGGCCCGACAGGAACTGCGAGCGCCAGCCACTAATAAAGAGGCGGTCGTTTTGACGGTCGAACTCTTCGATCGAGGCCTCGGCGCGGTCGAACACCTGAATGACGTTCTGGCCGGCAAAGTCCTCCTCGATAATGCCGTTGACGGCGCCCAGAACCTGCTGCTGCTCGCGGAAGTACGGCTGCGAGAAGTGAATCATCACCATCAAGATAATTGCGGCTGCCGGTAGCGTGAGCACGGTGACGCCGGTGAGCGGCAGGCTGATCGAGAGCATCATGATGAGCACGCCGATAATCTGCGTGACCGACGTGATAAGCTGCGTCACGCTCTGGTTGAGCGACTGACCCAGCGTATCGACGTCGTTGGTGATGCGGCTGAGCACATCGCCCTTGCTGTGGCCGTTGAAGTAACTCATCGGAACGACAGCGATCTTGGCGGCGATCTCCTTGCGCATGCGATAGCAGATCTTTTGCGTGACGCCGGTCATGAGCCAGCCTTGGATCAGGCTGCAGGCAGAGCTCGCTAGATACAGACAGAGCAAAAAGCCGAGCGTCTTGGCGATCCAGGCAAAGTCGACATCGCCGGTGCCGTTGACCTTGGCGACCAAGCCCTCGAACAGTTTGGTGGTAACCTGGCCGAGCACCTTGGGCCCCACAATGTTAAAGATGACCGAGCACACGGCAAAGGCGACGGCGGTAAACACGGCAATCTTGTGCTGGCCGATATAGCCGAGCAGCTGCCTCATGGTGCCCTTAAAGTCCTTGGCCTTTTCGCCGCGACGCATGCCGCCCATGCGGCCCATGGGACCACGCTGGCGGGTGGGCTTGGGAATCTGAGTCTTGGTCTCGTCTGCCATTAGCGCTCGCCTCCTTCCGTGACGGCTGCAATTTCTTCTTGGGTAAGCCCCAGCTCCTCGTCGGAAAGCTGCGACTGTGCGATCTCCAGGTACGCCGGGCAGCTGCGCAGCAGCTCCTCGTGCGTACCGGTGCCCACCACGTGGCCGTCGTCGAGCACGATGATCTGGTCGGCGTGCATGATGGTTGCGATGCGCTGGGCCACGACCACGAGCGCGGCGTCGGTAACGTTTTTGGCAAGCTCTTCGCGCAGGCGCGCGTCGGTCTTGTAGTCGAGGGCACTAAACGAGTCATCGAACACCACAACCTCGGGCTTTTTGGCCAATGCGCGGGCGATGGCCAAGCGCTGGCGCTGACCACCCGAGACATTGGAGCCACCCTGGCTGATGGGGGAGTCGTAGCCGCCCTCGCGCTCGGCAATAAAGTCCTCCGCCTGGGCGACACGTGCTGCCTGGCGCATATCCTCGTCACTCACCATGTCGCCGGCAAACTTGAGGTTGCTCTCAACGGTGCCCGAGAACAGGCGACCCTGCTGCGGAATGTAACCAATGCGGTGGCGCAGCTCGGAAAGGGTCATGTCGCGCACGTCGATGCCGTCGAGCGAAATGCTGCCGCCCGTGACGTCGTACAGGCGCGGAATCAGCTGCACGAGCGTGGACTTGCCCGAGCCCGTGGAGCCAATAATGCCAAGCATCTGGCCGGCGTGCGTGGTGAAGTTTACGCCGCTGATGACATCGGCGCGGGCATCGGGATACTGGAAGCTCACGTCGCGGAAGGTGAGCTCGCCGCGCGGCGCGCTGGCCGCGGGCAGTTTGGGCGAGACGGGGTCGTTGATGCTCGTGGGGCAAGTGATGACCTCTTCCACGCGCTCGGCTGCGACCTCGGCACGGGGCAGGATGACCGAAACCATGGTGAGGATCATAAACGCCATGACGATCTGCATGGTGTAGGAGATAAACGCCATCATGTTGCCGACCTGCATCACGCCGTCGGACACGCCCTGCGCGCCAAACCAGACGATAAGCACGGTGATGCAGTTCATGACGAGCATCATGAGCGGCATCATAAAGCTCATGGCGCGGTTGGTGTAGAGCTGCGTGGTCATTAGGTCGAGCGAAGCCTTGTCAAAACGCTCGAGCTCATGTTCTTCGCGGTTGAACGAGCGGATGGGCATCAGGCCGTCGAGCAGCTCGCGGGCGGTAAGGTTCACGCGGTCCACAAAGCTCTGCATCTTTTTGAACTTGGGCATGGTGAGGCCCATAAGCACGCCGACGACGGCCGAGACCGCGATGATGGCCACGGCGATGGTCCACTCCAGGCCGGTGTGGTTGGCCAGGACACGCATGACAGCGACGATGCCCATGACGGGGGCCATCAGGCACATGCGGATAAACAGGGTTGCGGCCATCTGGATCTGCTGAATGTCGTTGGTGCAGCGGGTAATGAGCGAGGCCTGGCTAAACTTGCCCACCTCGGCCGGCGAGAAGTGCATAACCTTGTTGAAGGTCTCGCGGCGCAGGTCGCGGGCGATGGAGCAGGCGGTGCGCGAAGCCACGGCACCGGTCAGGATGGTGGCGACGAGCGACACCAGGCACAGGCCAAACATCGTGGTCGCCATGCGGCTCAGGTAAGCGTTCTGCACGTCGGCGGGGTCGATGCCCTGCGCTTTGTACTCTTCTTGTACGTAGGTCACGGCGCGCTGGGTCACGATGGAGCCCGACATGGAGCCCATTTTGTCTGCCATTTGGTTGGCGCCCTCGACGAGCTCGCCCTGGTCGATTAGGCCGCCTTCAACGCCCAGACGCAGGCTCTTCATGGTGATCTTGCCGCCGTCGGCGTCGATCTGCTTTTGCATGTTCTGCGCCGCTGCGGCCTTCTGCTGCATCTCGGCGAGCTGCTCGGGCGTCATCGCTGCCATTTGCTCGGGGGTGGGCATGGCCTGGGCAGCGTTGTTGTCTTTCTCGCTGGACGAGCCCATCATGTCGCCCATGGAGTCGGCGTCGATGCCCTGGTTGAGCGAAAGGAGGACAGTCTCGGGCAGGCTCATAATGTCGGCAATCCTGCCTCCATCGGCACGCTCTTCCTCGGTACCCTTGTACGTTCGAATGCCGTTTTTGTCAGCCTTGCCAAACACGGCCTCCACAGCCTTGGCGTCCTTGGCGCTCATAAAGAGTTCGAGGTCGTCGAGCGATTCGGCGCGAATGGTGTCGGGCACGGGCGAGGCAATGCCGCCTTGCTGCACGCCCACGTCGACGATGTCGCTCATATAGGTAGGAAGCGCCAGATCGGCGTTGCAGCTGATTACGATAAGCACGATAGCTGCGAACAGTGCCAGGACATGCTTTTTAAAGAGCTTGAGAATCCTCACTCGGCATCTCTCCTTTCTTGATTGCGGTCGATAATTTCGTTGGCACGCCTAAGAAGGCGCACCATCTCTTGGGTATCTGTTTCGCCGAGCTGCTCGAGGAAAGCCGCGGTGCGGTCCTCGAATTCTTGGCGTTTGATTTCGAGATCCTGGAATCCCTTGTCGGTCACTATGACGTGTACGCGACGACGGTCGGTCTTTGAGTGCTCGCGCTCGACCCAGCCCTTGGCCTCGAGGGCGCGTAAGATATTGGCGATGCGGGCGCTCGAGACCCAGGCGCGATCAGCGAGTTCGCTCGGCGTGAGCGAACCGCCGGCGAGTATGAGGGCGCGCATGACGGCCATCTCGCCGCCGAGGGCTTTGTCCGCAAAACGCGAAATGCGCTGATGCATGCTGCCGAACTCGGAAAGGAGCTGACGCCCAAGTTCACGGAAATCGGTATCTTCCACCGAAAACCCCTAACACTAGAAACTATTTTCGGTGAAAGATGATACCCCCGCTTAACCATCCCATTCGGTAGATTTCTAGTCATGTCCCAAAAATCTACTTGCCCGCTAGGCAATATTAAGAGTGCATTAAGACTTAAAATCATTCAATTGCTGAAGCGTTTCAAAGAATTATCATGCACGCGGTTAGGTGAGGGGTTGTCACCACCATGACGACTGGGACTCATGTAATCGCCACGTGCGATGCTCCAACTTCCCGCAAGGAGACACCTTACATAAAGGGGGATGGAGTCATGGCATTTGACTTCACGGGCAAGACCGCGATTGTCACGGGCGGCACTCAGGGCATTGGCCTCGAGATCGCCAAGGGCATCGTCGCGGGCGGCGGACACGTCGCGCTCATCGCAAGGAACGCTGCCAAGGGCGAGGCCGCGGTGGCCGAACTTGGCGAGGGCAACAAGTTCTACCAGCTCGATGTTGCCGATGCGCCCAAGGCGCGCGAGACCGTCGAGCAGATTTTCGCAGACCTGCCGCAAACCAACATCCTGATCAACTGCGCCGGCGTCATCAGCACTAAGAAGTTCGACGAGATCGACGACACCGAGTGGCGTCGCACCATCGACATCAACCTCAACGGTACCTTCACTATGATGAACGCCGTGTACCCGCACTTTAAGGCGGCCCATGCCGGCAATATCGTCAACGTGAGTTCCGTTGCGGGCAAGATCGGTGGCGGCCTGCTCGGCACCGCTGCCTACGCCAGCTCCAAGGCCGGTGTTAACGGTCTAACCAAGGCAGTCGCCAAGGAAGGCGGCAAGTTTGGCGTCCGCTGCAACGCCGTGTGCCCGTCGCTTACGTTGACCGATATGACCTCGATTCTCTCTGACGAGAACTCTCAGCGCATCATCAACGGTATTCCTCTGGGCCGCGCCGCCCAGGCCAGCGAGCCTGCGCAGATGGTGCTGTTCTTCGCTTCCGACCTCGCCAGCTTCGTGAACGGCGAGATCGGTGACTGCGACGGCGGCATCGTCCTGGACGGGTAATACCCCGCGACGATTATTCGGCGACGGCTCCTGCGACTCGGGACCGTCGCCTTCTTTCTGACATAGGCGCATGCGGCTACGATTCGCATGCATCCAAAGGAGATATATATGAGTGAATCGACTGCGGTGGAGGCGCCGGCGGCAAAGGAGCCGTTCTTTAAGATGTCCTCCATCCCGGGTGCCAATATTTTGGTGCCGCTTTTGCTGGGCTGCCTGCTCAACACGCTATTCCCCGACCTGTTCAAAACGCTCGGCAGCTTTACGCTTGGTATGACCCAGCAGGGCGCAGGCCCGCTCGTGGGCGCCTTTTTGCTCATCGTCGGTACGACGATTTCGTTTAAGAGTGCTCCTGCCGCCGCTGCGCGCGGCGCCATCATCATCGCCGTCAAGCAGATCGTGGTCGTTGCCGTGTCGCTGCTCATCCTTTATGTGTTCAACGACAACCTGTTTGGCATCTCTGCCATGGTGATGCTGGCGGCTTGCACCGGCGCCAACAACGCTATGTACGCTGGTCTGATGGGCACCATGGGCAATGAGGCCGAGCGTGGCGCCGTCGCCATCACCACGCTGGTTGTCGGCCCTCCGGTCACGATGATCGTGCTCGGCGCTGCCGGTCAGGCCCCGATCGGCTGGTCGCTCGTGGGTGCCATCCTGCCGATCGTCGTCGGCATTATCCTGGGCAACCTCTTCCCCAGCTTTAAAAAGATGATGGCACCGGCACTTTCCGCCATCATCGTGCTTGTCTTCTTTGCCATGGGCTCGACCATGACCTTTGGCCAGCTCATTAATGGCGGTCTTCCCGGTATTCTGCTCGGCGTGATCTGTTCGGTGGTCTTTGCAATTCCCGTCATCGCGGTCGATAAGCTCACGGGTGGTACGGGTGTCGCAGGTGCGGCCATTTCGAGCTGTGCCGGAGCCAATGTGGCCACGCCTGCTGCTATGGCAAGCGTCAACGAGGCTATGTACGGCGGTGCGGTGCTCGCGACGGCCACGGCACAGGTTGCTGCCTGCGCAATCGTGACGGCTATTTTGACCCCGCTGGTCACCAGCTGGTGCCACAAGCATTTTGAGGGCCAGGGCAACGGCGATAGCAAGGCAACGACCGACAAGGCCTCCGCAGCCGCCTAATGCCAAGCGGCAATCAAAGCTAAATAACTAGCCATGCCACAGGGCGGTCCCGGGGGAAATCCCGTGGTCGCCCTGCAGTTTCATGGGGTCTCTGGGGCACTTTACCCTGCTAAAACTGGCATAACAGCTAGAGTGAACGTCGTACAAAGGCAAGCAAAAATACCAAACAAATCGGTGAACGGTAGTTGTTCACGCTCTCATTTCCTGCGGGTTTGTAAAAAACGCCCTTATGATATAAAAAAAGAAACATATAACAGCCCAGATGGAGAGGGTCGCTATGTTATCCTTCTCAGACGGGTGAAATCTTGGGTTTTGGGTTGTAGTTCCAAGGTGGACAAACGTTTTCCCTGCACCAACGTGTGGTGAAGAACGGAAGAAGCCGGTAGTGCAAGCCGAAAATTCAAGAATTCAATAAGCAGCGGTGTGAGAGAGCGCCGCATTACACGTAACTAGGAGCGTGGTTACACAATGCAGGAGGCATGGGAAGGCTTCAAGGAAGGCATCTGGACGGGAGAAGTTGACGTCCGAGACTTCATCCAGAAGAACTACACCCCCTACGAGGGCGACGAGTCGTTCCTCGTCGGTCCGACCGAGCGTACCAAGGAGCTGTGGGGCGAGGTTCTCGACCTGCTGCTTAAGGAGCGCGAGCAGGGTGGTGTCCTCGATATGGACACCAAGATCGTCACAGGTATCGTGAGCCACCCCGCTGGCTACATCGATAACGCCCATCGCGACAAGGAGACTATCGTCGGCCTCCAGACTGACAAGCCGCTCAAGCGCGCGCTGCACGTCAACGGTGGTATCCGCATCGCTTGTCAGGCTGCCAGCCAGCACGGCTATAAGGTCGACGAGAACGTTGTCGAGCGCTACACCTTCGAGCGCAAGACCCACAACGCTGGCGTCTTCGATGTTTACACCCCCGAGATGCGTGCTTGCCGCTCGGCTCACATCATCACCGGTCTGCCCGATGGCTATGGCCGCGGCCGCATCATCGGCGACTACCGTCGTGTTGCCCTGTACGGCGTCGACTACCTGATCAAGGACAAGGAGGCCCAGAAGGCTTCCACCCCGACGGTCATGACCGCCGACAACATCCGCGATCGTGAGGAGCTGCAGGAGCAGATCCGCGCCCTCGGCGAGCTCAAGATGATGGCCGAGACCTATGGTTTCGACATTTCCAACCCTGCTACCAACACGCAGGAGGCCATCCAGTGGATGTACTTCGCCTACCTTGCTGCCGTCAAGGAGCAGAACGGCGCTGCTATGTCCATCGGCCGTACCTCTACGTTCATCGACATCTACGCTGAGCGCGACCTTGCCAACGGTACCTTCACCGAGGAGCAGATCCAGGAGTTCGTGGATCACTTCATCATGAAGCTCCGCATGGTCAAGTTTGCCCGTACCCCCGAGTACCAGGCCCTGTTCACCGGCGATCCGCAGTGGGTCACCGAGTCCATCGGCGGCATGGGTGTTGACGGCCGTACGCTCGTTACCAAGATGAGCTACCGCTACCTGCACACGCTCGAGAACATGGGCACCAGCCCCGAGCCCAACATGACCGTTCTGTGGTCGACTCGTCTGCCCGAGAACTTCAAGAAGTTCTGCGCCAAGACTTCTGTCGCCAGCTCCTCGATCCAGTACGAGAACGACGACCTCATGCGCGTCTATCACGGCGACGACTACGGCATTGCCTGCTGCGTGTCCTCCATGCGCATTGGCAAGGAGATGCAGTTCTTCGGCGCCCGCGCCAACCTGGCCAAGTGCCTGCTGTACGCACTCAACGGCGGTGTTGACGAGGTCTCCAAGAAGCAGGTCGGCCCCAAGTACCGCGCCGTCGAGGGCGATACGCTCGATTACGACGACGTTGTGGCCAAGTACAACGACATGATGAAGTGGCTCGCTGGCGTGTACGTCAACTCGCTGAACATCATTCACTACATGCACGACAAGTATTGCTACGAGCGCATCCAGATGGCTCTGCACGACAAGCACGTGCACCGCTGGTTCGCTACGGGCATCGCTGGCCTTTCCGTCGTGGCTGACTCCCTGTCCGCCATCAAGTACGCCAAGGTCCACCCCGTCCGTGACGAGAACGGCATCATCGTCGACTTCGAGACCGAGGGCGAGTTCCCCAAGTACGGTAACGACGACGACCGCGTCGACCAGATCGCTCACGACGTTGTGCACCAGTTCATGGAGTACATCCGCATGAACGATACCTACCGCAACTCCGTGCCTACGACCTCGGTTCTGACCATTACCTCCAACGTCGTGTACGGTAAGAAGACCGGCTCCACGCCCGACGGCCGCAAGGCTGGCCAGCCGTTCGCCCCGGGTGCTAACCCCATGCACAAGCGCGATAGCCACGGCGCCATCGCTTCGCTGTCTTCGGTTTCCAAGCTCCCGTTCCGCGATGCTCAGGACGGCATCTCCAACACCTTCTCCATCATCCCGAGTGCGCTTGGCAAGGAGGACCAGGTGTTCTTTGGCGATATCGACCTTGATCAGCTGGGCGAGTAACTATTGTTAGTGCTATACTAACAATAACGATTACTGATTAGTGCGCCGGTTTCGGCCGGCGCCTATTAATCGAAGGAGACACATTATGAAGGTTTCTGAAGTTTCCGAGACTCAGGCCGATAACCTGGTCCACATGCTCGACGCTTACGCCGAGAAGGGTGGCCACCACCTGAACATCAACGTCTTCAACCGTGAGACGCTGCTCGACGCTCAGGCTCACCCCGAGAAGTACCCGCAGCTGACCATCCGCGTTTCCGGCTATGCCGTGAACTTCCACACGCTCACCAAGGAGCAGCAGGACGAGGTCATTGCGCGTACCTTCCACGACAAGTTCTAAAGGGACTCAACTCCCGCAGGATCGCCGGGGCTGTTTGGGCTACCTCCCAAAACGTCCTCGGACATGCAAAGAGGCTCGCTGCGCACTTCGTGCGGCGAGCCTCTTTGCGTCCTGACGCTCCTATTTGGCAAGGTGTTTTTTAGAATCCATTTTGCGCTCGGCCTC
>CABSNR010000001.1:0-100138 GCA_902479145.1 uncultured Collinsella sp. | reverse complement strand
CGTAGCGGGTGGTTTAAAGCTGGCCGCTGCGCGGCCAGCGGACTAAAGTCTTGAATCAAAAAGAGCCGGTCGAGCAAACGCTCGATCGGCTCACAAACTTTCCCTCAGCTTACGGTCCCGAGAGGTTGTCCGAAGGCCCGACCGCCGAGAGGGGTTTCTTCTGAGCGATCCCGCAGCGCGAAGCGCGAGGACCAGCGAAGAAGAAACCCCGCAGGCGGTCGGGCCGGTGGGAAGGATGGCCTTTCGACCTACTCCTTCTCGACCGCGCGCATGATCGCCTTGTAGATCTCCATAAGCGGGATGATCAGGAAGGCCAGACCCAGCGCGGCAAGAACGCCCTTGAGCTCAAGCGTCACGGGGCCAAAGAACATCTCGGCAAGCGTCGGCTGCACGGTCACGATCACCGTCAGCACCAGTGCCAGCGCGGCGGAAGCCCACAGCCACTTGTTCTGCTTCTTCATGGTGAACAGCGACGCACGACGGCTGCGCATATTGAAGCAGTGGAAAATCTCAACCATGTTGAGCGTGATGAACGCCATCATCACGCCTTCCTCGTCGGCATTGCCGGCGATCATATCGGCGATGTGGATGTAGCCCATGTCAAAGTACACGCCCACAAAGAAGCTCGCCAGCACCAGCACGGTGATGATCAGGCCCTGGACCACGCAGTCCAGACCCATATTGCCGGCAAAGACGCCGTCCTTGGCGTTGCGCGGCTTGCGCTTCATGATGTCGCCCTCGGCGTCCTCCATGCCCAGCGCGAGCGCGGGGAAACAGTCGGTGACCAGGTTCACCCACAGCAGCTGCACCGGCTGGAAGATGGTAAAGCCGATGAGCGTGGCGATGAATACCGAGAAGACCTCGGCAAGGTTGGCCGAAAGCAGGAACTGAATGACCTTGCGGATGTTGTCGTAGATGCGACGACCCTCTTCGCAGGCACCGATGATGGTGGCGAAGTTGTCATCGGCAAGCACCATGTCGGCGACGTTCTTGGTGACGTCGGTGCCGGTGATGCCCATGCCAACGCCGATGTCGGCGCGCTTGATGGACGGGGCGTCGTTGACGCCGTCGCCCGTCATGGCCACGATCTGGTCGCGCGACTTCCAGGCCTCGACGATGCGCGTCTTGTGCTCGGGCTGGACGCGGGCGTACACGCCGTAGTCCTCGATGTGCGCGTCGAGCTCCTCGTCGCTCATGCGGTCGAGGTCGGCACCGGTAATGGCCTGGCTGCGATCGGCGACGATGCCAAGCTGCTTGGCGATGGCCACGGCGGTGTCGATGTGGTCGCCCGTGATCATGACGGTGCGGATGCCAGCGTCGTGCGCCTCGCGGATAGCGTCGGCCACCTCGGGACGGACCGGGTCGATCATGCCGGACAGGCCGCAGAATACCAGGTCGTGCTCGAGCGCGGCGGGGCTGCAGTCGGCGGGAACCTCGGTGTAGGTGCGGCTCGCCAGCGCCAGCACGCGCAGGGCCTCGTCAGCCATGGCCTTGTTGGCTGCCACGAGCTCGGCACGACGCTCCTCAGTCAGCGGCACAACCTTATCGCCCTCGTAGATATGGGTGCACAGGCCAATCACCACGTCGGGCGCGCCCTTGGTGTACTGCTCGTACTCGCCGTCCAGGGTCTCGACGACCACGGACATCATCTTACGGCCCGAGTCGAACGGGGCCTCGCCCACGCGCGGATGCTCGGCAGTCAGGCCGGTGAGCCCCGCCTTGCCGGCGTCGTTGACGAGCGCGCACTCGGTCGGCTCGCCCACGGCCTCGCCCAGCTCCTCGTCCCACTGGGCATCGGAGCACAGCGCCATACCGGCCAGGAACTTCTCCTTAGGCGCGGCGAGCTCGTGCTTGACGACGGTCATCTTGTTCTGGGTAAGCGTGCCGGTCTTGTCCGAGCAGATGGTCTGCGTGCAGCCGAGAGTCTCGACGGCAGAGAGCTTGCGGATAATTGCCTGGCGCTTGGCCATCTTGGTCACGCCAAGCGACAGCACGATGGTCACGACGGCGACCAAGCCCTCGGGGATGGCAGCGACGGCGAGCGAGACGGCAACCATAAAGGTATCGAGCAGGGCGGTCGGGTCGGTAAGAACGTTGCCCACGCCGTGGCGGATGATGTCGACACCAAAGATAACGACGCAGATGACGATAACCATGATGGTGAGGATGCGGCTGAGCTCGGCAAGCTTCACCTGCAGCGGCGTGAGCTCTTCCTTGGCCTCGGCCAGGGCACCGGCGATCTTGCCCATCTCGGTATCCATGCCGGTACCGACCACGACGGCACGGCCACGGCCGTACACCACGGTGGAGCCCATGTAGCACATGTTCTTGCGGTCGCCGAGCGGCACGTCGTCGGTGCCGGCGGCGAGCTCGATCACGTTGGCATGCTTCTCGACAGGCACGGACTCGCCGGTAAGGGCGGCCTCCTCGATCTTCATCGTGGCGCTCTCGAGCACGCGGCAGTCGGCCGGGACGGAGTCGCCCGCCTCGAGCATGATCACGTCACCGGGCACGAGCTCGGCGCTCGGCAGGTGCACGAGCTTGCCGTCGCGCAGCACCTTGGACTGCGCCGCGCTCATCTCCTGCAGGGCCTCGAGAGCCTCCTCGCTTTTAGCCTCCTGGACCACGCCCAGCACCGAGTTGACGATAACGACGAACATGATGATGGCGACATCGGCAAAGTCCGCCTCGCCCTTGACCATGCCCGTGAGCGCGCTGATGACGGCGGCAACGATCAGCATGATGACCATGGGGTCGGCCATCTGCTCAAAGAAGCGCTTCCACAACGGCGTCTTCTCGGCTTCCTCGAGCTTGTTAGGGCCTGTCTTGGCGAGGCGCGACGACGCCTCGTCGTTGCTCAGGCCGAGGTCCTCATCGACACCTTGGTCGCTGAGTACCTCCGCCGCGGCGGACAGGTATTCCTTTTGCATATAGAGTCCCCTCCTGGGATTCGGGCCACTCAGCAGATTGATGCCCGATCATAATTCCCAGGAGAAGGGCAAGGGCTCATCAAGGCTGCCGTGCTGAGCGGCAGTTGATAGTGGAGCTATGGTACCCCAAAGCGGCGCGTCTAGCCAAAACATTCCAATTGGAAACACGGCTCGAGTGCAACGATGCAGACCGTATGATGTTCGACATTGATAAAACGTTTTTTCTTCGGTGCATCATCAAACTGAAATATCGCCCAGATAGCAGCGGTTAGAACGGTTGGTAAAGTTTTTGCATATACCGTTTATTCGCAAAAAATGAACTTCTAATTCGGCATACGGTCGATTTTTTGGGGTATTCGGTCGGCATTTCGTTATAATCATCTCAGTTTTATTTCTTATGGTTTATCTATCAGCGCAAGACGATGTCAGATGGAGGTCTGAATGTACAAGCGCACCAAGATTGTATGCACCATGGGTCCCGCCTGCGATAGCGACGAGACCATCCGTGAGATGATCAAGGCGGGCATGAACGTCGCCCGTTTTAACTTCTCGCACGGATCCTACGACGAGCACCACGGTCGCATCGAGCGCGTCCGTCGTATTTCCAAGGAGCTCGGTCTGCCCGTCGGCATCCTGCTCGACACCAAGGGCCCCGAGGTCCGCACCGGCCTTCTGGTCGACGGCAAGAAGGTTGCCGTCAAGACCGGCGACAAGATCGTCGTCACCGCTCAGCCCACATCCGAGGATTTCCACGGCACCTCTGAGCACATCTCCCTCGACTACCTGGCTCTGCCCTCCGAGGTCGAGAAGGGCTCCCTCATCCTGATCGATGACGGCCTGGTTGCCCTCGAGGTCGAGTCCGTCGACGGCCAGGACATGACCTGCGTCGTCAAGAACGACGGCCTGATCGGCGAGCGCAAGGGTGTTAACATGCCCAACGTCAACATCTCGCTGCCCGCTATCACCGAGCGCGATCGTCAGGACATCCTCTTTGGCCTGACCGAGAACATCGACTACATCGCCGCTTCCTTCATCCGTGACGGCGAGTCCGTCCGCGGCATCCGCGAGCTTTGCCGCGAGAACGGCGGCGAGCACGTGACGATCTTCCCGAAGATCGAGTGCGCCCTGGGCGTCGAGAACTTCGACGAGATCCTCGAGGCTTCCGACGGCATCATGGTCGCCCGTGGCGACCTGGGCATCGAGATCAAGCCCGAGCTCGTTCCGCACATCCAGAAGGAGATCATCGCCAAGTGCAACGCGGCCTACAAGCCCGTTATCACCGCTACGCAGATGCTCGACTCCATGCAGCAGAACCCGCGCCCGACGCGCGCCGAGGTTGCCGACGTTGCCAACGCCATCTACGACGGCACCGACGCCGTTATGCTCTCTGGCGAGTCCGCTGCCGGTAAGTACCCGGTCGAGGCCGTCAAGATGCAGGCCAGCATTGCTCTCGAGACTGAGAAGTACCTCCCGGCTCACGCTCCGCTCGAGGTTCCGGCTGACGCTCACGGCACCCGCGTCGTCAACAACGTTGTGGGTATGTCCGCTGTGAACATGGCTACCACCGTTGGCGCCAAGTGCATCACCGTGCCGACGACCACCGGTCGTACCGCTCGCCTGATCTCGCACTTCCGTCCCAACATGCCGATCTGCGCGTTCTCCCGCCACGAGTGGGCCGTCCAGCAGATGATTATGTACTGGGGCGTTATCCCGCACCAGGCCGAGATTACCCAGGGCACCGTCAACGGCACGATCGTCAAGGCGATCGAGACCGCTAAGGAGCTCGGCTACGTCGAGGCCGGCGATCTGACCGTCGCCACCGCCGGCGACCCCCGCATGAGCGTCCAGCTCGAGGACAAGGTCTCCTCGACCAACGTCGCTTACGTCGCTCAGGTGCGCTAAATCGTACTTGCAAGCACACTTGCATTGCAAAGGGCCCGGAAGGCATTGCCTTCCGGGCCCTTTTTAAGACCTTCTTCATATGCCGCTTCATCGATTTGCGTTCAGTCGCAAGCCTCTCCGATGCCGAGCGCACCACCGAAGACGCCCTGCGACGGGAGCCGTTGGTCAATTGGGATGAACTGTTCACCGTCAAGCCGGCCAGCTAGCAGCTAGCAATCAGGGGCAGCGCAGGCACATCGGGCGATTCGACACGGGCGGCAAAACCCGCCTCGGTCAGCTCGATCACCTCGGTAAACGTTGCGTCGAAGAACTCCTCGGTCAGCAGGCGGTATGGCGGATGGTCGGGCTCACCGGGGTTTTCGCGCACGATCTCGTGCATAACGCCGATGGTCTTGAGCACATACTCCTTATGGATGGGATACTGCCCAAAACGCGTCGCAGCGGTATACAGGCGATCGGTCGCACGCGGAATCGAAACAATGCCGAGCGTCTTGCCAAACCAGTCAAAGTCGCCTTGCTTTTTAATGCGGAATTCCTCGCACGGCTTGCCGCCGTGCGCCTCCAGGTACTGATTCACGCGCGTATTCCACACGGTATCGGCCACGAGGTGAGACCAAACTCCCAGCGTAAGATCGAGCAGCGACTGCGCCACGTCATCGGGCGCGAGCGAAAGCTCGCTAGCACCGGGACCGACAACCGGCTCGGCATCCCTGTAGCGCTGGGGATAGTGCACGCGATTCAGTCGCTCGCGCTCCTCGATAATCGAGGTCGCCGCGGCTAGCGCACCGGTGGGTGAACTTTTAAGCAACGGTGCCACATAGGTATCCCAGAACTCGTGCTCACGCGGCTTAGGGATAGGCTCGGGCTTGGCAAAGTGCGTAATACGGTACGGGATGGGATCGGCGATGCCAGGGACCATATAGCCCACGAAAATATCCGGAACCACGCAGCCAAACAAAAAGGCATTGCGGTCGCGCACGCTCTTGGCAAGCGCACCGGTGCGCTCCAGCAAACGCTCCGTCTGAGCGATATGAATGTTCCAGCTTGGCATAGCCACCCCCATAAAAAACCTGGATAACTATACCATCACGGCAAAGCCGCGCGGGCGGCTACGCACGCTCTACGCAGCAACTAGTCCGTAGCACCGCTTTCGGTTCCGTACGACGGCGAAGGCGCCTCGACCACATGGTGATATCGATCGATATAGATTGCACGGGCACCCAGGCGTCGCACCAAATCCTGGTGATGTGTGCTCATCAAGACCGTCTTACCCGCCGCGACGTAGGCCAGCAAGAAGTTGACCACGATGTCGCATGAATCCTCGTCGAGCCCATTAGTAGGTTCGTCGAGGACCAAGATATCCGGGTTCATCGACACCACCGCAGCCAGCGCTACGCGCTTCTTTTGCCCGCCCGAGAGCTGATAGGGAGAGGCGTCGGCAAGGTCGGCAACTTGAAACAGTTCCACGGCATCGTGCACGCGGCGCTCGAGCTCGTCTGCCGGCAGCCCCATCTGCGCGGGACCAAAAGCAACTTCCTCGCCCACCGTAGCGCAGAACAGCTGGGCGTCGGCATTCTGGAACACAAAGCCCACGCGCTGATGAAAACGCTGAGCGGCCGCGGAATCCTTTAGAAACGCCGCATCGATCACATGCCCGTCAAACAGGTATGCCCCTGCGTCTGCGAGTTCAAGGCCGTTAATAAGGCGCATAATCGTCGTCTTACCACAGCCGTTGGGACCGAGCAGGGCAACGAGTTCACCACGATCGACCTGCAGTGACACACCATCGACAACCGTATGCCCCGCATAGGAGAACACCACGTCGCGCAGCTCGATGAGCGGCGCGACCTCGGCGCCGCCCGCACCGTTCGTGCCCGCCGCACTATTCATATCGATCGTCAAAACGTCGCCCTTCCCCATTTGCATCCCCAGTCGGAACCAGCAGCGCCTACAGCACGGCGCACAACACTGCCAGCAGCGCCACGCCGGCCGCATAGACCGCATCGCGCCAGCCAAATCCGCCCCGCGCGGGCGCCGGATACGCACCAGCAAAGCCGCGGCAGAGCATGGCCTCGTCCATCGCACGACTGCATTCCATCGCCTTGATAAACGTCATGCCCATGATACCCGCGACCGAGTCGGTACGCGAAAATCGGTCAGGCGCACGGCCAACGCTGCGCAGCATGACCGATTCGCACAGATTGTGCGCCGTTCGGCCCAGCACCTCGATGTGCTTGAGCGCCATATCAAACGTAAAGATAACTTCGTCGGGTAGATGCAGCATCTTGAGCGCCGCCGACATGCGGTTCCAGGTGAGCGTCCACGAAACACCCAGCACGAGCGACACGTTAATGAACGTCTTGAGCGCAATTTTGAGCATGGCGCCCGTAGCGGAAGCGCCCAGCAACAGGGCAGGCAGCGCCAGAACCACGGCAAACCCCGCGGTAGCCAACGCCGGCACAAAGGTCGCGCGCAGCCCGCGTACAGGGCGCACGGCAACGAGCACCAGCGCGATAGCCGCCATCAACATGAGGTACAGCGGGCTCTGCGTCAGACACACGCACAGGACGCAAGCAAACATCCCCACCAGACGCACCGGAGCCGAAACGCAAGAAAGGGCGCGGTCGACCATCGACCCGCCCTCGTGTGCGCCTCCACCCAGGCGAACCCGCTCAAGCAGGCTCGCCAGGTGCAGGACATTCTTTTGCATCACACGATGCCGAGCCCCCACGGGCTCATATCGCTCCTCGGCCGCAAGCCAGCTAGGCAGCTCGGCTATTGCCATGAGCACCGCTTTCCTTAACCGTCAGCGAGATCAGACGGAATGCGATGGTGAGCACCGCCACGCCAATCACGCCCGAGAGGATATACATGGCAGCCTGGCCGGCAAAGCCAAGGCCCTGCTCCTCGGAATAGGCCTGCAGATAATCGCCCGTGGGCAGCGCATCGGCAAAGGTCGGGGTGTCGAGGCCGACCGAAGCCTGCAGACTGTCGTCACCAGCCTCCTGAACGGCGGTCGCGGCGCCCTCAGCGTCCCACTCGCCCCAGGCGTCACCCGTGGCCAGCAGGCCCAGCGGCGTGGCCACGACAAGCACGGCGACCAGGATGAGCGTGGGGACCAGCGAGGTCTTCTTGGCGGTTGCGCCCTCGGTCTCCAGCAGGCCGTCGGAAGCCTCGGGGCCGACGATAATGCTCGGCGCCGTCTTCTTGATAAAACCGTAGATAGCGGCGGTCGCCACGCCCTCGACCACACCGGCTACCAGCATATGCGGAATCAACATGGCCGGAATGGCCACAGACAGCGGGAAGGGGCAGTACAGTGGAGCACCCGAGGCGTTGGTGAAGAGCATCGGCTGAATGCCAAACTCGATGGCAGCGCACAGGGCAGCCACGCACAAGCCAACCCAGCCGCTCACGATGGCAGAAACCGAAGTACCCCAGCTCTTGTCGTGCAGGCGGCCGTTGAGCGCACGAAATACGATAGCGGCAACAAACGGCAGCACGAAGGCCATGTTAAAGCAGTTGGCGCCAAAGGACAGAATGCCGCCGTCGCCAAACAGCAGCGCCTGCAGCGCCAGCGCGACCGAGACGGCAATAGCAGCAGCCTCGGGGCCCAGCAGCAACGCGATGAGCGCGCCACCAACGGCGTGACCCGTGGTACCGCCGGGCAGCGGCACGTTGAACATCATGAGCAAGAAGGAGAATGCGGCGCAGATGCCCAGGAACGCCATGTGCTCGCGATCGAGCGTGGCGCGCACCTTCTTGATGCAGTGAACCCAAACGGGCACCATCGCCACTGCCATGACGGCATCGGTCTGCGGGGACAGATAATTATCTGGAATGTGCATGTACGCCTCCCGGTTGTCGGCGCACAGAATTGCAACGCCGCTTAAATCACCTTGTCAGTGTTACGCATTGTCAGATTCGTAACACGCCGCGGGCTATCATAGCAAAACGGCGCGCTGCCGACAAAGCAGCACGCCGTTATGTAATGCGCGTGTCATATATGCAGGATCAACGGTGCCTTATACCGAACACCGCGGTCACGCAGAGCCCACAGCAACCGCCATCAGGCCCTACGCCCCCAGCGCAAGCCCTATCCGCGGACCTCGCCGTTCACACCCTTGCACACCTTGGTGACGATCTTCTGGTGCGCTTTCTCGACCTCTTCGCTGGTGAGCGTGTGGTCGTCGGAGCGATACGTAAGCGCAAAGGCCATGGACTTCTTGCCCACACCCACGCGGACCGGATCACGGTAGACGTCGAACAGGCGCACGCCCTCGAGCAGCTTGCCGCCGGCGCTGGTAATACGGCGCTCAAGATCCTCGCAGGTCACAGCGTTGTCGACCACGATAGCAAGGTCGTGTTCAACAGCCGGGTACTGCGAGAACTCGCGGTAGTTCTCCTGGTTGCGGGCACCCTTGATCAGCTTGTCCAGATCGAGCTCAAAGGCAACGACAACCTCATCGATGCCCATCGCCTCGCGCGCCTTGGGGTGAATCTCGCCGACCCAGCCCAGCACGGCGCCGCCGGACAGAACCTCGGCCGCACGACCCGGCTGCAAGAAAGCGTAGCCCTCGCCCTCGACGGGACGGAAGCGAACCTTCTCGATGCGCAGCTGGGCGAGCAGTTCCTCGACAATGCCCTTACCAAAGAAGAAGCGCAGCTTGCGGTACTTCATGTTCCAAGACTGCTCGCTCCACTGGCCCGAGAGCACACCCGCCACGGACTTGGTCTCCTTGGGCAGGCTGGCGTTCTCGCGACCGTGGAACAGGCTGCCGACCTCGTACAGATGCACGTTGGGCGTGCCGTGGGCCTCGTTATAGGCCACGGATTGCAGCAGGCCCGGCAGCAGCGAGCGGCGCATCTCGGTCTGCTCGGCCACCAGCGGGTTCATGAGCACCACGGGACAACCGCGGCCCTCGGTGGACATACCGATCTTCTCCAGGTCGCCCGGGGCGGCAAAGCCAAAAGTCGTGGTCTCGTTGAGGCCACAGGCGCGCAGGATCTCGCCGACCTTGCGGGTGAGCTTCTGCTCGCGGGTCAGGCCGCCGATGTGGTTCTTGGCAGCCGGGATGGTCGCCGTCACGCGGCCCATGCCCCACAGGCGCAGGACCTCCTCGATCAGGTCAATCTCGCGCGGCAGGTCGGGGCGGAAGCTCGGCGGGGTAACCATAAAGTCCTCGCCGTCGCGCTCGACGGTGCAGCCCAGGCGGGTGAGCGAACGCTCGATAAAGTCGGGCTCGATGTCGGCGCCGCAGATGGCGTGCACGCGGGCCAGGCGCAGCTTGATGCTGTCGATGGTCTTGGGCGCGGGGAACACGTCGACGTAGCCGGGAGCGACCTCGCCGCCGGCGATCTCCTCGATCAGCGCGCAGGTAACGTTGGCTACATCCACGCAGCCGGTCTCATCGACCTGACGCTCAAAGCGAATGGAGGCATCGGAGATCAGCGACAGGTCGCGGCTGGTGTGCGAGGTGCGACCGGCGTTGAAGCAGGCGCTCTCGACCATCACGTCGACGGTGTCGTCCTCGATCTCGGAATCCATGCCGCCCATAACGCCGGCCAGCGCCACGGGACGCTCGCCGTCGGTGATGAGGCCCATGCCGGCGTCGAGCGTGCGCTCCTCGCCGTCGAGGGTCGTGAACTTCTCGTCCTGTTGGGCGGCGCGAACCACCACGCGGCGATGGCCATCGCGCTCGGCAAAGGTGTCCAGGTCAAAGGCGTGCAGCGGCTGACCGGTGAGCATCATCACGTAGTTGGTGATGTCGACGATGTTGTTGTGCGGGCGCACGCCCAGGGCGTTGAGGCGCTTGACCATCCAGTCGGGCGAGGGGCCGACCTTCACGTTGCGCACGATGCGGGCGACGTAGCGGTCGCACAGGCCCTCGTCGGCAATCTCGACCGAAAGCTCGTCATCGGTCGCGCGGCCGGTCTCGGCCTTGATGGCAGGCAGCTCAACGTGGAAATCGCGATCGAAGATGGCGCCGGTCTCGCGGGCCATGCCGATCATGGACAGGCAGTCGGGGCGGTTGGGCGTGATCTCGCAGTCGAGCACGGTGTCGCTCGAGCCCACGTACTCGGCAAACGGCATGCCGCAGGGCGTGTCCTCGGGCAGGATCATGATGCCGGAGTGGTCGCCGCCCAGGCCGAGCTCGCGCGCGGAGCAGTTCATGCCCATGGACACGACGCCGCGAAGCTTGCTCTTCTTGATCTTGACGTCGCCGGGAAGCACGGCGCCGATCATGGCCGTGACGATGTGGTCGCCGGCCTCGAAGTTCTGCGCGCCGCAGACGATCTGCAGCGGAGCGGGGTTGCCGTCGGCGTCGAGATTCTTGTCGCCCACATCGACCGAGCACACATACATATGGTCGCTATCGGGATGCGGGGTCTTGGTGAGCACCTTGGCGGTCACCACGTGGTCGAAGGACTCGCCCACGGTGTCGATCGCCTCGACCTCGGTGCCGGTACGGATATATTCGTCCGAAAGGGTCTTGGGATCCTCCGGAATATCGATCATGGTCTTGAGCCAGTCGTAAGAAACGCGCATATAACTGGTCTCCTTTCATCTGTAACGTCTGCAATAAACAGACGGAAAACTCCAGTTACGGAGACGGGTTTCCGAGGTGCCGCAGATTGCCTTGAAAGAGGAGGGCCGCGTACTTAGGTACGCAACCGACGATTGAAAGGCAAGGTGCGGTGGCTCGGGAAGCCGCCGGGACAGGTCAACTTAAAATTGGTTCAAGAAGCGCATATCACCTGTCATGAGCGTTCGCAGGTCGGGCAGGTCGTAGCGCAGTGCCGCGACGCGCTCGGCGCCAATACCAAAGGCGAAGCCGGTGTACTTCTCGGGGTCGATGCCGCAGTTAATCAGGACGTTGGGGTCGACCATGCCGCAGCCCAGGATCTCGATCCAACCGCTGTGCTTGCAGAAGTTGCAGCCCTTGCCGCCGCAGACGTGGCAGCTCACGTCCACCTCGCAGGAAGGCTCGGTGAAGGGGAAGAAGTGCGGACGGTAGCGCGTCTTGCGGTCCTCGCCAAACATGCACTTAACAAAGTAGTCGAGCGTACCCTTAAGATCGCCAAAGGTGATACCCTCGTCGACGACCAGGCCCTCAATCTGGTTGAACTGCGGCAGGTGGCAGGCGTCGGCCGTGTCGGGACGGTAGACGGTGCCCGGGCAGATCATGTAGATGGGCGGCTTCTGCGACTCCATGGTGTGAATCTGCACGCCCGAGGTCTGGGTGCGCAGCAGCACGTCGGACTCACCGTGAGCGTGAGCCTCGGGATGCGCGACGCTGCCGGGGTTGTTGTCGACCACATAGAACGTGTCGCGAGCCGAGCGGCTCGGGTGATCCATGGGGGCGTTGAGCGCGGTAAAATTGTAGTAGGAGGTATCGACCATGGGGCCGGACTCGACGGTGTAGCCGATGCCGCAGAAGATGTCCTCGGCCTCCTCGATGATCTGCTTGATCAGGTGCTGGTGACCGATCTGCGGACGGATGCCCGGCAGCGTGATGTCGACGGCCTCGTGCTCGAGCGCGTGCTTGAGGGCGGCAGCCTTCATCTCGGTGGTGCGCTCGTCGAGCATGCCCTCGATCAGCTGGCGCATCTCGTTGGCGCGTTTGCCCATCATGGGACGATCCTCGGGGGCGAGCTTGCCCATCATGCGCATCAGGCCGGTGATACGGCCCTTGCGACCGAGCAGCTCAACGCGCGCAGCCTCGAGCTTGGCAGCGTCGTCGGCGCCTGCGACGAGCTCCTTGGCCTCTTCCTCGAGTTTGACCAGATCATCAATCAGACTCATGTCTTCCCTTTCGTCTCTCGCGCATCTCGCTTGCCGGGGCGGCTAGCACCCGATAGCTGCGGATGTGCGGCCCGGTTCGGTAACAAAAAACCGTCCTCGGGCATGTACATTGCCCAAGGACGGTTGAATTCCGCGGTACCACCTTGTTTGACCCGGCGGATGTCTGGCCCGCCGTGCCCACTCTGCGCCCCTTGTCGCGAGGCTCACGGCTTCCCTACTGGGGCTTCGCTGCCACCGGCCGCGCGCCCGTTGAGGTCGCTGCTCGGGAGTGAACGCTTGGCCCTTGCCACCGTAGGAAGGCTTGCAGCCCATGACCTTCCCTCTCTTGCCGGCGACGCGGCGGGCAAAACCCTCTCCGTCAACGCATTGGGCTATAGGATAACACATTCTGCGAGCATATCGCCGCGTTCAGTTTTGTTCGCGCTGGGTACAAGGCAGGTAGCTGTGCAAACTGGCCGTGCACCCGCCTGCGGCGCTCGGCCTGCGAGATTAAGGATACGGCATGGGAAAGAAACTCGATAAGAAGGCCAAGGCCGCCGTGGCAAAGGCTGCCAAGGGCGTCAAGGCCGCTAAAGTCGACAAGGCCGTCAAAAAGTTCCGCAAACTCGAGGGCAAGCTGTGGACTCGCGAGTACCTGCTCAAGATTGCCGAGTTCGATGGAGCGACGATTGCTCCTGCCAACGGCGCTGCCGCCCGTGCCGACGCCATGGGCACGCTTGCCGGCGAACATCACAAGCTACTGACCAGCGAGAAGTCCGTTGAGCTCGTACGCTCGTTAGCGCGCGAGACGGTTGCAGGCGGCAAAATCGACGACCCGCAGCTGCTCGACGAGATCCGCGTGCTCGGCCGCGACCAGCGCGAGGCAAGCGTTATTCCTACCGAGGAGGCCGAAGCCTGGACCAGGCTCACCTGCGAGGCCGACGCCGTGTGGCACAAGGCCAAGACGGCCAACGACTGGGCGAGCTTTGAGCCCTATGTGGATAGAATCGTCGCCCAACTTAAGCATCAGGCCGAACTCATGGACCCCAAGCGCGACCCATACGACGTTTGGCTCGACCAGTACGAGCGCGGCCTTTCTGCCGAGAGCTTCGACGCGTTTTGCGAGGAGGTCAAGGCCACGGTCGTGCCGCTCGTGCACGCCATCGGCGAGCGCGGCCAGCAGCCCGATGCCGACTTTTTGCACGCCCGCGTGCCCGAGGCCGCCCAGCGCGCCATGAGCTTCGACCTGATGAAGCTCGTCGGCCTGAACCTGGACGACACCACGCTTGCCTTTACCGAGCACCCGTTTAGCGAGGGCTTTGCCGTAGGTGACGCGCGCATCGCGACACACATCTACGAGGATGATTGCATCTCCAACGTCTACAGCATCATCCACGAGGCGGGGCACACTATGTACGAGCTGGGCGTCAATCCCGCCTATGCGCGCACCTGTCTGGAGGGCGGCACCTCCATGGGCATCCACGAGAGCCAGAGCCGCTTCTTTGAGAACACCGTGGGCCGCAGCCGTGCCTTTATGGGACCGCTGCTCGAGGTGCTGCGCCGCCACGCACCCGAGGTCTACGGCAACGTAGACGAGGACACGCTCTACCACGCCGTGAACATCGCGCAGCCTTCGCTGATCCGCACCGAGGCCGACGAGCTCACCTATCCGCTGCATATTATGGTGCGCTACGAGATCGAGCGCATGCTGTTTGCCGGCGAGGCCACGGCCAAGGACATCCCCGCGCTTTGGAACCGCTTCATGGATGAGTACCTGGGCATTCCCGTTCCCGACGACACGCACGGCTGTCTACAGGATACGCACTGGAGCGGCGGCTCGTTTGGCTACTTCCCCACGTATGCGCTGGGCAGTGCCTACGATGCCATGTTTGTGCCGGCCATGTGCCGCGACGGTGTCGACCTCAACGGCACCTGTGCGAGCGGCGACCTGACACCCGTCCGCGCCTGGCTGGGCGAGCACATTTGGCAGTGGGGCCGCGCCAAGGACGCGCCGGAGCTCATCAAGGGCGCGTGCGGCATGGCGTTCGATGCCCGCTACTACTGCAGCTACCTGCAGGACAAGTTCACCACGCTGTACGAGCTGTAAAGCTTAGGCGACACGCCAACGCAAAGGGGACGCCGCGGAACCAATCCGCAGCGTCCCCTTTTTTCACCCAATAACTAGGTACCCAATGACTAGTTCGTTGACGCCGATGTCTTGGCAACGTCAGCGAAAACGGCCCCAAGCGAGCAAGGTGACGTGAAATGAAAGGGCGCTGACCTTCTGGTCGCGCCCTTGAAATTGAACGTCAGATTGCCGCTTGGGGCCGTTTGCAGCGTCGAGCAGCTACGCGGTTTGGTAAAACCGCGTAGCTATAAAGCCTCGAGCGCGTTGGCGATGCGCTTCATGGCGGCATCGGCGGATGCTTGGTCGGGCGCCTCGGCCAGCACGCGGATAACCGACTCGGTTCCGCTCTTGCGTACGAGCACGCGGCCCTCGCCCGCCAGCGACGCCTCGGCCTCGGCGATGGCGTTCTGCACGCCCATGTTCTCGAGCGCGGCGTCCTTGTCCGCCACGTGCACGGCCACCTGCGCCTGCGGCAGCAGCTTGCACGGAGCCGTGAGCTGCGAGAGCGTCTCACGCTCGGCACGAATCACTTCCATCACGCGCAGCGAGGTCATAATGCCGTCGCCCGTGCGCTCGATATCGCCAAAGATCGTATGGCCCGTCTGCTCGCCGCCCAGGCTGTAGCCGCCCTCGCGCATCTTGGCATACACGTGACGGTCGCCCACGCCGCTGGTCACGGCGCTCAGACCGGCAAGCTCCAACGACTTGATCAGGCCAAAGTTGCTGGCAATCGTCGGCACCACGGTACCGCCCGAAAGGCGACCGTGTTTGTTCAGATACACGCCGCACACGTACAGGATCTGGTCGCCGTCTACCACGCGACCGCGCTCATCCACGGCCAGGCAGCGGTCGGCATCGCCATCGTAGGCAAAACCCACGTCCAGGCCCTGCTCCACCACATGGCGCTGCAGGCGTTCCATATGCGTGGAGCCGCAATCGACGTTGATGTTAAAACCATCGGGCGCGGCATTGATCACGCGCACGTCGGCACCGAGCGCGTCAAACACCGGCTTGGCCACCGAGGAAGCCGAGCCGTTGGCGCAGTCGATACCGATCTTGACGCCCTGCAGCGAAAAGTTCGCACTTGCAATGAGCGAAGCAATGTAGCGGTTGCGGCCCTGCATGTAGTCCACCGTGGCACCGATGTGGTTGCCCGTGGCCAGCGGAACTTCGCTCTTGCCATCGATGTAGTCCTCGATGAGCTCCAGCACGTCCTCGTCCATCTTAAAGCCGTCGCTGTTGACGAGCTTAATGCCGTTATCGCAAAACGGGTTGTGGCTCGCGCTGATCATGATGCCGCAATCGAAGCAGCCTTCCACAGTCTGATGCGCTACGCCCGGCGTGGGGATCACGTGCAGCATATAGGCGTCCGCACCGCTCGCGACCAGGCCGCTCACCAGCGCCGCCTCAAACATATAACTCGAGCGACGCGTGTCCTTGCCCACGATCACGCGTGCCTTGCGCTCGCGGTTGGCGCCGTAATACCAGCCCACAAAACGGCCAATCTTATAAGCGTGCTCTACCGTCAGCCCAACGTTGGCCTCACCGCGAAAGCCGTCGGTGCCAAAGTACTTCATGCGCTCTCCTTACAAAATAGGGGCGAACAGATTGCCTGTCCGCCCCAAAATGGTACTCGATTATCTGCGCTACCAGAAAAACCCTACGCCGACGCGCTGTCGCGAGCTGCCTGGCATGTAGGAGTCTGACGCAGCGTAAGCGGCTTGTCCCCCGCCTCGGCCGACGTGGTCAGCGTATACGTGATCGTCGTCGTCTCGCCAGCATGCAGGTCAACGGTGCCCGAATAGAAGGGGATTCCATGCCACGTAGCGGCGCCAAGACCAAACTGTGTGCCCTCAACCGTAAGGTCACTGATGTTGCCGCCCGTCGGGGCAAACAACGAGACATTCAGGCGTTCGTCGTCACGCGCGGCATCGGGTGCGCTCGCCGCAACGTAGTCGGGCAGCTTGCCCGCCTCCTCCTGCGTCATGATGTTCGTCAGAGTAACGGTGATGCGATACGAGCACGTGCCGTCGCCGTTCTTGATGCCCTGGCCGATCTGCGTGTCGGCGTTCAGATACCAGTCGAGCTTGGAGAAGCTCAGGTTGTTAAAGTAAACGCCGGCAACGGGATCGGCACTCGGATCATCCGGATCGGGCAGCGAAGCGTCAATGCCCGTCTCTTTGATGGCATTCTGCTCATCATCGTTTCTCATCCAAGCAATCAGACGGCCCTCTTCGGCACCGCGCTCGAATGCACCGACAAGCTTTGTAACGTCGACGTCACCGATGCCACCGAGAATCTTGTCGAAGGCGGCGCTGGCAACAGCCGCAAAGATGCCGTCCGATTCCTCGACCGGATAGTTCCAATACACATCGTGCATGAGAACCTTCGCCGCGTTGGTACCGTCGACGACCGTACCATCAGGCAGCGAGACATTACCGACAAGGCCCAGCAGGTACTGCAAGAACACCGAATCGATGCCGACGACGCCATCAACGTCCTGCCCATACTGGGACTTCCACAGCGCGGCGACACGCTGCGAGTTGCGGGGCCAATCAGGCGAATAGGTATTGCCCGAGTTGTACAGGTTGCTGTGGTTGCCGAACAGCGCCTCATCCTCTTCGTCGACGCTCTCGACTGCCTCATCCTCGCTGAGTCCAATGCGGGGAACAAACTCGCCAATCGACATCTGACCGTCGGTGACCGAAATCAGGCCCTGCGAACCGCCAAAGCCGCCGCAGGCACGGATCTCGACGTTGTTCATGGCGTACACAAGGTAGTTGCGCGTCTGGCCGTTGGCGCCGAGCATTTGAGGAAGGACGGGGGCGACCTTCTCCGCCGCGTCAACCGCGCCGTTGAGGGTGGCAAAGCCGTCCTTGGCCTTATCGACCAGCTCGGTCACCTGGGAAATATGAGTATCGCCAATGCCCTGGACCTTCTCGTTGGCGCTCTTGAACACCTTCGAGCTGCTGGAAAGCGAATCGGCGACCGCCTGCAGCGCGGACACGTTAATCATGCCGTCCTGGAACAGCTTGCCGGGCGTAGCCTGCGAAAGGTTATCGGCCATGGGAACCAGCGCATTGCTCGAGACATCGGACAGGGCGTCAATCATGGTGCGGGCCGCATTGATATCGCTGCCATACACCGGGATAAACGAAGCCGCCGCCCACAGCGGGCTCGAGGTCTCCGCCTTCATGCTGTTACAGAGCTCATCGATCTTCTTCGCGTCGTCGGGCAGCGTCGAAAAATCGCCCGACGTGACCTTGTCCTTAAGGCCACCGACGATCTCGACAGCCTCCTTCGCTTCGCTCTTTACGGTCTTTGCCGAGTTAAGCAGCATAAAGCCGCTTGCGCCAAGCGCAACGAGAAGCACCGCGACTACAGCGGCAATAATGGCGCCGGTGTGACGCTTTTTGCGCTCGCCCTTGCGATGGCGATGACGGACCAGACCGTCAGAGGTCGAACTCGACGAAGCATCGCTACCGTAGTTCAAGCCAAAATCGTAATAATCTTCCTTGGAACCCGAGCCCGCAAACTCGGCACCGCTATCATCCAGGCGGGCGAACGTGCCAGTCTCGGAGGCGCCGGTGTAAATCGTGCCAAGGTTACCCGTAAGCCCCGCGCCACCGGCAGAGGAAGTATTGTTGGCGGCCTTGCCGGCATTAACGTTGCCGGCAGCATTCGCGGCGTTGGCAGCACCTGCGTTGTTCGCAGGCACCGAAGGAGCCCCGCTCGGCTGCGACGCGGAGGTTGCACCGCCCGCAAAGACATTCCCTCTTGCACGGCCGGTCTTTTTTGCCTTTTGAGACTGCTCGTACAGAGCGGTGAACATCGCCGTCTCGCCCGGGGACACGCGCTTACCGGAACCGCCCTGTCCAGCGCCGCCCGGCGTGCCGGCCTTACCAGCCCCGTTCGGACGCGGCGGAACTGCAGGACGGCCGCTATCGCTGCCCTTAAAGTGATTACCAGCCATAAAGAAATCCTCGCAATTGAGTCGCAATGAAAAAGTCCATAACGTTACTAGTTTATGGCATTTTGAGCATCGACAGCTAAACTCCAGACACGGACGTCAATTGGCGAAAATGCGGCACAACACCTTTTCTGTCTTGGCGGCGGCGTCAACTACACCGTGAGGAACATCATCACGATGATCATGGCAAAGCCGATAAGGTCGGTCGGCAAAAACACCGTGCCCAGCATAACGGCGCTGGTGATGGTCGCCGAAACCGGCTCCACAGTTCCGATGAGGCTCGCACGCACCGAGCCGATGTCCTTAACGCCCTGCATATAGAGCATGTAAGCAAAAAACGAGCCGATAACCACGAACACCGCGAGCGCCTCGATACCGGCGGCATCGAGCGCCGGCATATGCGCCCAGGGCTGCACGAAGACACATGAGGCCACGCCCGCCGTGAGCATTGCCGAGCCCGTGACGATGGGGCTACCGTATTCGGGCAGGATCTTGGCGGGAATCACCGCCATACACGCGGCGCTGACCGCACACATAAGACCTGCTGCCAGGCCAAGCGGCGAGATATTCAGGCTGGTAGGGTCGCCGCCGGTGGCAATTAAAAAGGTTCCACCCAGAGCCAGGCCAATGCCGATGACTTCGCGAGTACGCGGCATGCGGCGATCGGTCACGCAGGCGTAGCCCATGATGATAACGAGCTGCAGGCACTGGAGCACCGTCGCGGTTCCGGCGTTCGTCAGGCGCACGGCCGAAAGATAGCAAAACTGGTTGAACAGCAGGCCAAAGGCGGTAAAGAGCAGCAGCTGCTTGCGATCGGCGGGTGTGGTCCAGAGCTTAATCAGGCGCTCGCGGTCGCGCGTAACAACCACGGCCATAAAGAGTAGACCGGCGAGAATCTGACGCACGCTCATAAGCCACAAGGTGTCGACGTGGTAGGTATCGAACAGAAAGCTCGCGCTGGTGCCCGAGAAGCCCCAAAACGAACCGCCCACCAACGTAGCCAAGACGCCCGTGATCATCTTGCGCGACGACGCATCGTTAAGGCGGTCGCGCCAGGCGCGGCGGGTGCTACGGCTGAGCTCGTCGGTGCCCTCGGGCACATCAATGTTCGACATATCGGTCATCGGCACCGAAGCCCCTGCGCCTTCGACCTGCTCGACACACTCTTTGCTCATTCCACTCCCCCGAAACAGCCTGAAAACAATTCGGCTTACCTTACCACGGCGAAGTCACCAGCTGGAGGCTTGTCCGCTTATCGGTAGGACAATTCCGCAGGCGTCTTTCCATAGCTCGATACCGCAATGGCCTTGCATTATGCGACAGCCAAATCGCGGCAGCAGGCTCTTTTGAAATGGATATGGCAAAGCCCCCGAATTCCACAATGTAAGCGATTTTTAAAAATGTTCTTGCCACCGAGTTCAGGCTCCGTTATATTATCCCTTGCGCGCTTGCGCACCCTTGATCGGGCGTTTAGCTCAGGGGGAGAGCGCTTCCCTGACACGGAAGAGGTCAGAAGTTCAAATCTTCTAACGCCCACCAAATGTTCGCAGCTCAGAGGCTATGTCCTCTGGGCTGTTTTGTTTTATGTCGCCAAATCCGCCGGCAGTTCCAACCGACCAACTAGCCAAAAGCCGACCATCTACTTGCCGATCTATCCATCGGCATAACCAATCAGTCCGCACCGCAACTTCTCAGCAAAACGCCGCGATGTCTGCGCCCTGCGGTATCCTTGGGCCACTTGCACCTGCAGCACCAAGGAGCCGCCATGCGCACCGAGCTCGATGTCCCCTTTTCGCACAAAGAAGAAGCCAAGGCGCTGGGCGCCAAATGGGACCGGACCAAGAAGGTCTGGTATGTACCCAGCGGCGTCAACCCCGAGCCCTTTGCCGAGTGGCTGCCCGGTGTTGACCGATCCGACCCCTCAGCGCCGTATATATATCTAGTACTGGGCAAGCGTGAGTGCTGGAAGTGTCACAAAGAGACCTCGGTCGCGGCCTTCGGCATTCCCTATCGAGCCGATAACGACGAGAGCATCGCCATCGCGCACGCGCCCAACGAAACCGGGCACATTGCCATCGACACGGCCAACGCCAACGCACTCGCCATCGTGCCCGCTCTTGGCTGCGTGCCGGGCGAGATCCGCGACTACCTTCATAAGCGCTGCGGCTACAAGCCCGTAGGCGCGCGAGTCTCCAAAGCCCCGTCGCTCGGCAACACGTGCACCAGTTGCGACGCGCTGCAAGGCAGCCGCTATCTGTTCGAAGAACCCACGTCCCCGTTTGCCCTCACTGCCATCAACAAGCTGCCGGCACTGGAGTTTGTGCGCGTCGAAGTTGCCGGCGTCTTTGGCATTCCGGCCACACGCACCGACTTTGACCAGGCACTCTTTACCTGGGCACGCGACCATCACACCGAGTTCCATAAGCAGCTCGGTGAGGGGATTTATTTGTAGAAACGGAGAAGCCTTCACAGCCAGCTCCTCCGCATCACCTATCCCTCGTCGCCGGCGTCGTACACGATATCGAGGCCACAAACAGGGCATTTCTCCGGATACACCGGCATATGAACGCCTGTCCGTTTTCTCACTTCGTCGCTGAGTCTGTCGCGCGCATCGATGAACCGAATGTCGAGACACGGTATTTGCGAGCCGCAGCAAGGGCAGGCGACGACAAACAACCCGTGATCAACCTCTACGCTTGGAAACATATTGTTGTCGATAAGGGCACGCGGCAGTTTTCCGTACTTCCCCATCGCAATATCGCCTCGCCAGCTCATACACGCACCCCTCTCGCTATACAAATCAGGAAGAGCATGCACCGGCGGGCGGGCGCGAGATTGCATCGTCACGCGATCCGATCAAACAACACGATCGTCAAAGAATGCCAAAGCCAAATACGCTAATACGGCAGAATCCCCGCCTTTTCACGCTTCTTTTCCGAGCGATCGAACTCAATGCGATGGGCCTCAAGAAACACCGTATTGGGTCGCCACTGACGCTCATTCGGCTGCCTTAGCGTCGCACCCGCAAAGGAAGCGTAGCCGGTCTTATCCAGCAGGTACGATCCGCACAGCCGATATTCGCCGCAAACAGGCTCAAACGAAATCAGGTGAGCATCAAATAGGGAATGAAGATCGCGTCGAAGCAGAATGCCGTTGCTGGCAACCTGCGATTTGGGTCCCGAGTAATTCTCGATATGTGCAGCCTCCAGAGCTTCGCTGACGCCGCAGTCCGACACCGCGCAACGGCCGTCATAGGCGGCAACGAGCTGCTTGCGGAACCATTGCTGCCCCAATCGCTCGCGCCTTAACGCATAGCGGACCTTTTCGTCGTCGGTCGCACCCTGTCCGGCAAACTCAATATCGACGGGCATGTGCTTCAGATAACTCATGTCGGGTGCAAAACGAGGGTCCGGTCCGCCTTTATGAACAGGACCGTGCAGAACAAACCATCCGTTTTCGGGCTCAAACCGTTCAACAAACGCAAGGCCGAGCACCTTGTAGCCCACCTCGGTTGCAAATATGACTCCGACTGGAACGCCACATTCCATGCAGTTGAGCATTTTACGGTTGTAATTCTGGTCTCGAAAACCAACGGTACCCGGCGCTTGAACCGAGTACTTAATGACCCACGTACCATCGTCCAAATAGAGCGGAGGCACATCGGTGTAGAAGCTCTTTTTAGAGTTATGGACCGAAAGCGCAAAGATCTTATTGGGATCTTGCTTCACCCGATCCTGGCCCGGCCAGAAGATCCCTGAATCCCGCGTTACGGGAAAGAAGTCCGAGCCAATTCTCAAACGATACTGATACTGAGGGCTATCTTCCTTGGTGTGGTGCGGAAGGCTGGTCCAAACGCCGCCGCGCTGTTCCTCACCCAGAAACCACTCCCATGCCTCAACGTATTCGGAAGGCACGAGACTGCAGGCGCGGTCATAGCTTGGTCCATCCATCAACGGAACAGCAAGGTCAATGTCGTTCATCGCCAGCACCTACAACCATACGAACGCGAGTCATGCCCCTCAATAATATGGCCGAGAGTCAATTATTACGAGATCTCATTCCGCGATCGGCACATCGTTGATGCTCTCGGTTTGCCGCTGGCGCGCTTGTACCCCGCTACCCCACTTCCCTGTATACTGATGTAGCACGTGTTTCATCCGGGCTTGTTGGACCGGGTCGTTCATGGGAGGGCCTTATGGCTGCTTCGAATCCGCCTAAGGGGAGCGTTTCTTCTTCGTCCATCAAGCCGGTTACGCGCAAGGCCGTGCGCTGCCAGCGCGAGGTCGCCTGGCTCATCACGCAGGCGGCGGGCAGGCTTGTGGCGACCACCCAGGACGTCAATGCGCCTACGCCGAGCTTTGTGTTAGCGGCGGCGCTGGATTTTGCGCGCCAATTGGAGCTTGCCGCACAGGATACCAGCGGCCACCTCGACTACCAGAATGTTATGGCGCCCGACCTGCAAACGTTCTGCCACATGGCCAAGTTGCCCGCCGCGCCCAATGCGCTTTCGGACGCAGGCTACATGTTTACGCTTTCGGGCGCGGACCTTATCCGCGATATCTACGCATACTGCAGCGAGCTCGCCGAACGCAGCGTCTTTGGCACGGCTGAAGTCAAACCGGGATATGTCATCAAGCTGGTTCTTAGGCTGTTCTTGATGGACGGGTTCGGGGCCATGCCGGCGTAAGCCGAGTCTTTAGCATCACCGTCGACTGGGCAACAACCGCTTTACCTTAGTGGGCGCCAATCGAGGGTCGATTATTGAGTCGCCTCGTCCACTAACGCATTTATTCCACGCGCTCTGACAGTCGATATTTGCGGTTGCGGCTTGTCGACGGCGCCGTGGGTTCAAGCTCGCCTTGAGCAATGAGCGCGTTGACGCGCGACCTAACCTGGGAAATTGTAAGCCCCGTGCGTTCTGCCAGCTCACGCGTCCCCAGCTCGCCGTAGTGTTTGAGTGCCGTCACAATTAAGCCCCCGCCATGATCGACCGGCTCGATCTTTGAACGGTAAAGTACGACCTTGAACCGATCGAGCCCCGGGCAGAACAGGGGCTCGGCCAGACCATGCGCGCGCACGGCATCGATCATCATCGGGATGCCCGAGCCATTGCCCTCAGCCGGCGAACCTGCGCCATCCGGCAGCGGGACAATCGACATGAGTTTCACGAGCGTCGCGTTACGGCATCGGGAGCTGCCGTCAAACAAGTTCTCGCGAGTCTTTCCCCCGTAAAGGCCGCCAGGATTCGTCACCTCGACACGATTGTCAAAGACGTCGACGGCAATCGATTGTCCACAGAACCGATCCCCGTATTCTCGATGGATTACGGCGTTGGCGATTGCCTCGCGCAGAACCTCCTCGGGAATCTCCAGCGAGTCGACACGCGAGACACCTTGGACGGTCGAGGTTCGCCGCAAATTCTTGGCGACGGCCGCGACAGCATCCGAGATCATCTCGCCCAACGTTCCCTCACAGATTGTGCGGTCCATGAATCTCAGCGACCCCGCCATGCCCTTCTGAGTTCCCGCATGGACAGCCACGTCAATGAAGAGCTTGGGATAGAACTGCTGAGGGTAGGTGCCCACAACTAGGAGTCCAGCCTTGGTGACATTGCCCTGGGAATCAAGGATATTTAGGCGCTCCAGCTTCGTTTGTTTGTCCGGCGCGCCGCGCATTGCCCGGGGCGTCAACGAGAAAGCCCGATCTATCGTACGGTCGACCAGCGTCTCGTCGAGATCGTCCGCGCCCGCACCCGCCACCGCGTCGCGATCGCTCGGAGTCGCTCGACCGTATGACGCCAATGCGAGCACCTCGGTCGATGAAAGCGGCACATCTTTGTCATCGATGCGCTTGTAGCTGCCGCCCTGGGCGCCCCGCTCTATGACATAGCAGGGCTTGCTCGACGGATCGAGCTCCTCAATCGTGATGACCAGAACCACGGTGCCCTGGAGCTCCACGCGCTCAATGGTGTATTTGGGCGGATTGGCCAGCTTTCCGCGACCGCCGGCATCGCCCATGCCCGCCACGAATTGGTTGAGCACTTTCTCGGTCTCAAAGTTTGCAACTGAGACAAAACCCGCGCGCTCGCTCACTCCGAGTACGATGATGCCGCCGGCGGTGTTTGCGAAAGCGCTGACCGTTTCCCACACGTCGCGGGAAAGCGTCGTGGCGCTCTCCTTCACTTCGACGTTAAGATCATCCGAGCCCATACGCCTTAAAGACTCAAGCAGACCGGTCAGCTCGTTTTCGTTCATCTGCACGTCCTTTCGCTCGGTCCCGCGGAGAATGCCGCGGATAGATTTCCCTCGTCTCTCAGTTATCTCTCGTAATTATCTCTCATTTATCTCTCTATCTCTCGGCTTAGAGATAAGAGATAGATAGAGATGGAATGTCTACCATTTGCTTCATTTATACATATTTTTGCTGGTAGAACAATCGGTATTGAGACAATACCATGATTACCTGTCTCTTTGCTGCTCAGTTATCTCTCATATTTTTCTCTCATCTTCCTGTCATCTCTCATATTAGAGACGAATGAGAGACGAGAGATACGCGAGTGATGGACGAGCGAGGATTTTCGGACGGTCGGATAACGAGGGTGGTCGACGATCAGCCAGCATCGTCTTCAGTTCGTCGCAGAACCGCGGCCCCATATGGGTATACTCTCGAGGATTCGACTCGATTCGCCCCCGCTGGGGCGTCAAAGGAGACTGCATATGCCCACCACCTCAACCGATCCGCGCGCCGCAGCCGCTACACTGCTGGTGCCCGGCACTACCTGCCACGGCTTTGCCGTCGAGCGCCGCGAGACCGTGCCCGAGCTCGACTCGGACGCTTACGTGCTGCGACACACTGCCTCGGGCGCTCGTCTGCTGTACCTGGCATGCGACGACGAAAACAAGGCCTTTGCCATTGGCTTTAAGACGCCGCCGGCCGATTCCACCGGCGTGTTCCATATTCTTGAGCACTCGGTGCTGTGCGGATCGGCTAAGTTCCCCGTCAAGGAGCCGTTTGTCGATCTGATCAAGAGCTCCATGCAGACGTTTCTCAACGCCATGACCTACCCCGACAAGACCATCTACCCCGTTGCCACCACCAACGAGCAGGACCTATACAACCTGATGGACGTGTACCTGGACGCGGTGTTCAACCCAGCCATCTATACCAAACCCACCATTTTTGAGCAGGAGGGCTGGCACTACGAGCTGGACCTGCCGGAGGGCGCCGAGGGCGAGGGCGACGGCAGCTCCGCGAGCCTGCGCGAGGGCACGCTGCGCTATAACGGCGTGGTGTTCAACGAGATGAAGGGTGCGCTGTCCGACCCCATGAGCGTGCTGGACGATGCCGTCAACGCCGCGCTCTATCCCGACACCGCCTATGCGCACGAGAGCGGTGGTGACCCGCGCGCGATTCCCGCGCTCACCTACGAGCAGTTCCTGGACACGCACGCGCGCCACTACAATCCTTCCAACTCCTACATCACGCTCTACGGCGACCTGGATGTGGACCGCGCGCTGGCGTTTTTGGACGAGCGCTATCTGTCGCAGCCGAGCGCTGCGAGCCGCCGCATGGACGCCGCCGTTGCCGCCGGCGAGGACCCGTCCGCGCTGGCACCCAATCCACTGGGCGTGCAGGCACCCGTGACCTGCGAGTACAAGCGCATCGAAATGGCCACCACGCCCGAGAACGCCCTGGTGGGCCTGGGCCTTGTTCTGGGCAGCGCACTCGACCGCAAGCGTACGATCGCAGTGGATATCCTGTTTGAGGCACTGCTGGGCTCCAACGAAGCGCCGGTTAAGAAGGCCATTCTGGCGGCAGGTCTGGGCGGCAACGTGGTGAGCTACACCGCGGCCGAGTGCCTGCAGCCCTACGAGCTCATCATGTTGCAAAACGCGCAGCCCGGCGTGGCGCGCGAGCTGCGCCGCGTGTTCCAGGACGCCTGCCGCGACCTGTGCGAGCACGGCGTTCCGCGCGAGCGCCTGGAGGCTATCATCAGCAGCAACGAGTACGACCTGCGCCAGCGCGACTACGGCATCGCCGACGGCGTGGCCATTGCGTGCGACGCGCTGAGCACCTGGCTCTACGATGACGACGCCGCGACGCTGGCGCTCAAGTACGGTCCGGTGTACGAGGAGCTGCGCGGCGAGCTGGACGGCTCCTACTTTGAGGACCTGCTGCGCGAGTTGGTGCTGGAAAACGACCACATGGCACTGGTCGAGCTGGTGCCGGTGGACGACGCCGAGGGTTCGGAGGGTGCCGAGGCCGCCGAGCTGGCAGCCAAGCGCGATGCCATGACCGATGCCGAGCTGACCGACGTGGTCGAGCGCACGGCCGCGCTGCGTGCCGCGCAGGAGGCGGAAGACACACCCGAGGCCAAGGCCACGCTGCCGCGCCTGCGCGTGTCCGACATTGGCGAGGCGCGCCCCGAGCCGCCACTGATCGTGGACACGACCGTGTCCATCCCCTGCCTGCGCCACGGCATCCCCACCAACCGTCTGGCCTACGCCATGCAGTATTTCGACCTGAACTGCGTCGCGTTTGAGGACCTGCCCTATGTGACACTGCTCTGCCGCCTGCTTAAGCAGCTGCCCACGCGCGAGCACTCGGCCGAGGAACTCGACAACTTGCTCGCTGGCAAGCTCGGCTTTTTGAGCTTTACGACCGAGGTCATGACGCAGCCCGAAGTGGACGGCGTGCGCCCCTACCTGCTGGTGAGCGCCGGCGCCCTGTCCGAGAAGATCGATGCGCTGGCGAGTCTGCCGCGCGAGGTATGGTCGAGCACGCTTTTGGCAGATGCCGACGCCGACCGCGTGCGCGACGTGCTCACACAGATTCGCATTGGGCTTGAGCAGGGCTTTATCAACAACGGCCACTCGGCGGCGCTCGGTCGCGCGATGAGCTACAGCTCGCCTTCGGCCGTGGTGCGCGAGCAGCTTTCGGGCGTGGACTTCTATCTGTTCCTGCGCGACCTGCTCGACCACTTTGGCGAGCGCGTGAACGGGTTGCGTACCAAGCTTGCCGAGCTGGCAGGCCGCATCTTTGTGGCCGATGGCTGCCTGGCGAGCTTTACCGGCAGCGACGAGGACTTTAACGCATACTGGGCCGCCGCGGGCGACCTGGAGCTGGGCGCTGGCGACGGCGCCGATGCCGGCCGCAACGCGCTCGTGGTGCCGACGCCGTGCGACCGCCACGAGGCCTTTGTCATCCCCAGCGACATCTGTTTTGCGGCAAGCGCGTGCGACCCGCGTCGCTTGGGCATCGACGTGACGGGCGCCTGGGCGGTTGCCGCCAACGCGCTCTCCTACGACTATCTGTGGAACGAGATCCGCGTTAAGGGCGGCGCGTACGGCTGCGGATTCCGCGCGGCCGGCGAGCGTCAGGCGGCGTTCTACACCTACCGCGACCCGGCAATCGACCCCTCGATTGAGCGCGTGGCGCGCGCGGGCGAATGGCTCGGCAGCTTTGATCCCGACGAGGCCGCCTTTGAGGGCTTTATCGTGAGCTGCGTGAGCGGCATGGACGCGCCGGTGAAGCCGTACGCGCTCACCAAGCGCCGCAACACGACCTACCTGGCCGGGCTCGATCCACATGCACGCGAGGAGCGCCGCGCCCAGATGCTCGCCGCCACGCCCAGTGAGCTGCGCTCGCTCGGCGCCGACGTGACGCGCATCGCAGCCGAATCGCCCACCTGCGTCTTTGGCGGCCGCGAAGTCATCGCCAAGAGCAACGCCGGCTTTAACGTAGTCGACCTGATGGGCTAACGCACCAAGGTAGATTTTTGGGACATGCCCGAAAATCTACCTTTTTCTGCGGCTTGAGCGGGGCGGCGCAGCCCACCGCGGCGGTTTGTCTCGATCTGTAACATCTAGACGGCAATATCGGCTCCAGATGTTACAGATCGAGACGTTTCCAGACGACGCCGACCTTTTGTCTCAATCTGTAACAACTAGGTCCAATTTTGCCGAGTTACTGTTACAGATCGAGGCAAACCGCCGCAGACGCCCATCACAGCACAGACAACCACGAAGGTGCATGTATCCCCTTCGTGGTTGTTTTGCTGTTTGCCCAGATAAACCTGCCAAAATAAACCTGTCCCTTTTTGGCAGGTTTGCTAGAGGAGGTTAGGATGGACAAGGCTAAATTGCGGCGAGCGGTGATTGCCCGGCGCGATGCGATTGATTTGGATGTGCGGGCGGCAAAGTCCGCCGTTATCTGCGCGCGGCTGGTTGAGCTGCTGGGCCGCTTGGATGCCGCGGCGCCGCACACCGTTGCCGTATATGCCGCGATGGGTTCCGAAGTCGATCCAGCTGCGTTTGCCGCAACGGCCGCCAAACGCAGCTGGCGCGTGACCTATCCGTGCATGCTCTCGGCAATTGATGCCGCAGTTTGTGGTCAGCGCATGTGTATGCGGGCAGTTGCTGTCGACGATGCGTCCGCGGCTCCGTTTATCGCCCACCCCACGCGGGCCTTCACGGCCATGGACATCGACAGCGATCGCTTCCCTATCGTGCCTGCCGATGTTCTCGACATGATTATCGTGCCGCTCGTGGCCTTCGACCAAACCGGTGCGCGCCTGGGCTACGGCGGCGGTTGCTACGACCGCTACCTACCCACGCTTTCGGCCACATGTCAGATCATCGGCATCGCCTTTGACGAACAGCGCGTCGGCCACGTTCCCACCGACGCCCACGACCTGCCGCTGCCCCACATCGTCAGCGCCTAACGGCTGGCGCACCTCCCGACGGCCTAGTGCTCCTCGCCGGCGCGGGCCAGGTCGTAGGGCGTGGTCTGGTAGACGTAGTAGTTGAGCCAGTTGGTGTAGAGCAACTGAGCCTGGCTGCGCCAGACGTTGCGCGGCTCGGCCGTGGGGTCGTCATTCGGGAAGTAATGCGCCGGAACCTGGGGGTTGAGTCCGCGCTTCACGTCGCGCTCGTACTCCAGGCGCAACGTGTCGGTATCGTACTCGGGATGGCCAAAGACAAAGAAGCGACGGCTGTCGGTCGACTTGACGATGTACAGGCCCACCTCGTCGGACACGGCCACAACCTCAAGCTGCGGCTCGGCCTCCACGTCCTCGCGGCGCACATCGGTGTTGCGCGAATGCACGGCATAGAAACGGTCGTCAAAGCCGCGGACCAGCGGGCTTTGCGGCTTCACCAGATAATGCTCGAACACGCCACTCGCCTTTGCCGGCAGGTCGTACTTCTGGATACCGTAATGATGGTAGAGCCCCGCCTGCGCGCCCCAACAAATGTGCAGCGTAGAGTGCACGTGCGTGGTGGACCAATCCATGATCTGGCAGAGCTCGGGCCAGTAGTCGACCTCTTCGAACGGCATCTGCTCCACCGGCGCGCCCGTGATGATCAGGCCGTCGTAGTGGATGTCGCGGATGTCGTCGAACGTGCGGTAGAACGTCTCCAGGTGGCCGGCGCTCACGTGCGTGGCCTCGTGCGTTTTGGTACGCAGCAGATCCACCTCCACCTGCAGCGGCGTGTTGGAGAGCTTGCGCATGATCTGCGTCTCGGTGGCGATCTTGGTGGGCATGAGGTTGAGGATGAGCACGCGCAGCGGACGAATGTCCTGGTGCAGCGCGCGGTACTCGGTCATGACAAAGATGTTCTCGCTCTCGAGCTGCGCGGCGGCAGGGAGGGCGTCGGGGATGCGAATGGGCATGGATGCTCCTTACGAGTCAGTTGCAACTATGGTACAACGACCGGCTCCATCCGCGCGAGCACATCGCCCAGCGATGCCGTCAGCAGCCCAAATCACTCCAAAAGTAGAGATTAAGGCATGTCCAAAAATCTACGGCGCTTTAGCCTAGCAAAGTGGCAGCAGGACGATACAATGGTTCGACGCGAAAAACTCGGCCGAAAGGATACGTATATGTACCAGACGCGTAAGATCGGTGTGGTCGGCCAGGGCCACGTAGGAGCACATGTCGCCAACAGCCTGCTCATGCAGGGCATTGCCGATGAGCTGTACCTGTGCGATATCAACGAGGCCAAGGTGACGTCCGAGGTCCAGGACCTGCGCGACTCCCTTTCGTTTGTCCCGTACAACACCAAAGTCGTCAACTGCTACGACCACTACGAGGAGCTGGCCTGCTGCGACGTCATCGTCAACGCTGCCGGTAAGGTCGCGCTGGCCGCCGGCAACCGCGACGGCGAGCTGTTCTTTACCACCGACGCCGCCCGCACCTTTGCCAAGCGCATCGTCGACACCGGCTTCGGCGGCATCTTCGTAAGCATCTCCAACCCCTGCGACGTCGTGTGCACCGAGCTGTGGCACCTGACCGGCTACGATCCCAAGAAGATCATCGGCTCGGGCTGCGGCCTGGACTCCGCCCGCCTGCGCACCGAGATCTCCAAGAAGGTCGGTGTGAGCCCCAAGTCCATCGACGCCTACATGATCGGCGAGCACGGCTTTAGCCAGCTGGCCGCCTTTAAGGCCGCAACCATCGCCGGCAAGAGCCTCAACGAGCTTCAGGCCGAGAACCCCGACAAGTACGCCTTTGACCACATGGAGGTCGAGGAGCTCGCGCGCAAGGGCGGCTATGTGACCTACCAGGGCAAGCAGTGCACCGAGTACGCCGTCGCCAACTCCGCCGCGCGCGTCTGCGCCGCCGTGCTGCACAACGAGCACGCCGTGCTTTCCGCCTCCACGCTCATGACCGGCCAGTATGGCGAGGAGGGCATCTTTACCTCCCTGCCGTGCGTGATCGGTGCCGAGGGCGTCGAGGAGGTCTATACGCTGGACCTGTCCGAGCACGAGCTCGAGGGCTTCCACAAGAGCTGCCAGCACATCCGCGACAACATCGCCCAGCTCGACTGGTGGGACGCTGAGGCCTACGACGCAAAGTAGGCCGCTGGCTGCCGCAACCTTGCGAATCGAAGCACGATACCAAGCGGGCCGCACCGGAAATCCCCGGCGCGGCCCGCTTTTTTGACTCACGCAGTGCCCTTGCGAATCGAAGGTGAATACTTTTCCGCGAAGTGAACGAGTAAAAATGAGCCCCCGAAGCATCGACACTTTTCAGACGCCGTTTCCTGCGGTTTTGCCGAGTTTTTCCTGCGGTTTTGCCGTCAAAAAGTGTGGATGCTTCGGGGGTCCAAAATAGGTCGTTCACTTCGCGGAAAAGTATTCACCTTCGTTTTCGCGCAGACACGAATCCGGCCGCCAAAACGCAAAATGGGGCCCGCGCGCAGCGCAGACCCCGTCAAAAAAGATAATTCCCGGTACCTAGTACTGCTCGATGCCCATGTAGCGACGAACCTCGGGGCTGTGGTCGAAGACCTTGCCGCGGGCGGCGCGCAGCTCGCAGCTCATGTTGTAGAAGAAGATCGGCTCTAGGTACGAACGCACGCTGGCGGGCACGTCGCCCACGCCGTACTCAAGCGCGTCGAGCACCATAATCGTATCGGTGTGCGTGTTGAGGAACGCAAGGGCGCGCTCCTCCATGGGGCGGCACTCGCCCGCGCCAAGCTGCACAAAGTAGAACACACCGGGCTCGGTGGCCTCGAACGGGCCGTGGAAGTACTCGCCGGAGTGGATGTAGCAGCAGTGCTGCCACTGCATCTCCATGAGCGAACAGATGGCCATGGCGTAGGTCTGGCTAAAGTTGGGGCCGGAGCCCAGGATATAGAAGAACTTGTGCTGCTGGCAGAGCTCGGCAAAGCGGGCGCCCAGCTCGGCGTTGACCTTCTCGCGGGCGGCGGGCAGCAGCGCATCCATCTGCTTGAGGCCCTCGTACATGTCGGCGAGCGCCTCGTAGCCTTCCTGCTGGTCGAGCAGCTCGGCGGCGATCAGAGCGCCGATGCCCTGAGGCACCTCGGCCTGCGGCACGCCCTCGCCCCAGGGGTAGACCCAGGTAGTCCACTTGCCGTTGTCGATCTTGGAGCCCTCGCAGTCGGTGAGGGCAACGACCTCGGCACCGGCGGCCAGCGCCATCTCGCAGCCGTCGACGACCTCCTGCGTGTTGCCGCTGTGGCTGCAGGCGATGACGAGTGACTTCTCGCCAAGACTCTTGGGAGCCATCAGGCAAAACTCGCGTGCCGTGTAGACCGTCGAGGTAAACGTGGTGGCCTCGCGCTTGAGCAGCTCGTTGGCCGGCATCAGGTCGATCATCGAACCGCCACAAGCGATCCAAAAGACATTCTCGATCTTGCCCTTGCGCTCGATGATTTCCTGAACCAGATCATGTGCGTTCATGGTGATGCCCCTCCTTGTGCGGCGGTTTTGAACAGCGACAGCTTGTACCTTCGGTCGTTCTATGTTGTCCTATTTATAACACGTGCAACAACGCCCGTGAAGTCATTTCACCAAAGTTGTTCTATGTTGTTCTATCTGTGGACGTTAGATGTCGAAGACGTAGCGCGAGCCCACGATCTTTTGGCGGCCGAGCAGCAAGGGGCGCTCGTCCTCATCGGTAAAGTACGCCTCCATATAGAAGAGCGGCTCGCCGACCGGCACCTCCAGCAGCGGGGCCACCTGAGCATCGGCAAGCGCAATCTCCACGGTGCAGGGGTCGGACTTGAGCGGCGCGCGACCCGAATGCTCGGCAACGAGCGCAAAGATCGAGTTATCGGTGAGGTCCTTGTCGGCAAGCGTCTGCAGGTAGGGATGGTCGGCGAGCACAAAGGCGTTGTTCTCAAGCATGACAGGGATGCCGTCGGCTGTGCGCACGCGTTCGACCACGATAAGCTCGCAGCCGGGCTCCACGCCAAAGAACGCCGCATCCTCGTGCGTCGCCGCGACCACCGTGCGCGACACCAGACGCGCACCCGGCACCATGTCGTTGGCAGCGCAACCCTCAGTAAAGCTCTGGACGTCACCCTTCTGGCGAATCTTGCGCTTGAGCTTGGGAGCGCACACAAAGGTGCCCCTCCCCTGCTGGCGGTTGAGATACCCCGCGCGCGACAGCTCCTCGATGGCGCGGCGCACGGTGATGCGTCCCACGCCGTAGGACTTCGCGAGTTCCATCTCGGCAGGGATGCGCGAACCGGCAGGGTACACACCGTGCGCGATCTCGCCCTTTAGGTCGTCCATGACCTGCTGGTACAGCGGTACGGCGGACACGTCAGCGCGGCCGGTTTTATCGTCGAATGCCATCGTTACGCTCCATCCCGTGCATGCTCGGACTCAAACTCTTCAATCGCCGCCATAAACTGCTCGCCAAAGGCGTCGGCCTTTTTCTCGCCAATGCCGTTGACCTGAATGAGCTCGTCGCGCGTCCGCGGACGCAGGCGGCACAGGCCGCGCAGGGCCTTGTCGGAAAAGACCATATACGGCGCCATCTCCAGCTCCGTCGAGATCTCCTTGCGGAGGGCGCGCAGACGCTCGAACAGCTCGGCGTCGTCGCCCACGCGCGGGCGCTGATCCAGCTCGGCCTCCTCACGCAGCAGATCGACGGCGCGGCGGGCGCGGGCCGAGGCCTTGCGCTTGGACGCGCGACGCTTAACGGTAAAGGCGAACGCCTCGTCCTCGACCTCGGTGGCACGCGGGCCCAGCCCCACGACCGGGTACTGCCCCTGCGAGGTGGCCAGATAGCCGCGGCCGCACAGCTGGCCGACGATGTCCTTGATGCGCCCGACCGATTCGCTCGACAGCTCACCGTAGCCGCGGTCCTCGTCCAGATGCATCTGGCGAATGCGCTCGGTGTTGCCGCCGTGGAGCACATCGGCGATCAGCGACTTGCCAAAGCGCATGGGACGCGTGGCCACATAGCGCACAGCGGCGCGGGCCATATCGGTGACGTCCTCGACGTCGAACTGCGTGAGACAGTTGCTGCAGTTGCCGCAGCCCTCGGCGTCGTCTGCCGTGCCGCCCGCGGCGGCTGCCGCATGCTCGGCCGCCGCCTCGTCGCCAAAGTAGCGCAGCATGTATTCGCGCAGGCAGCCGGTGGTATTGCAGTAGCCCTCCATCTGGCTGAGCAGGCGATAACGGTTCTGGAGCGCCCACGCGCGCTGCTCGTCGTCAAGCGCCTCGTCGGCCGCATCGCCGCGGTCGATCAAAAAGCGGCGCATGCGAAAATCGTTACCGTTCCACAGCAGATGGCAGCTGGCCGGATCGCCATCGCGGCCAGCGCGGCCCGCCTCCTGGTAGTATGCCTCGATGCTCTCGGGCACGTTGTTGTGAATCACGTAGCGCACGTTGGGCTTGTCGATGCCCATGCCAAAGGCGTTGGTAGCAACCATCACCTGGATGTCGTCGTCGATAAAGGCACGCTGACTCTGGCGGCGGGCGTCGTTGCCCATGCCGGCATGGTAGCGGCCCACGCGAATGCCGCTGGGGCCCAGTGCCTCAGCAAGCTCCGCGGCCAGCGCGTCGACCGTCTTGCGGGTCGAGCAATACACGATGCCGCTCTCGCTCGAATGCGCGATCACGTAGTCACGCACCCACGCGGCCTTGGCCTTGTCGCCCATCTCCTCGCAACCAAAGTAGAGGTTCTTGCGATCAAAACCCGTCACCACGGTCGCCGGGTTTTGCAGGCCGAGCATTTGCTGGATATCGGCGCGCACGCGCTCGGTCGCCGTGGCGGTAAACGCCGCCACGATCGGGCGCCGCGGCAGCGAATCGATAAACTCGCGAATCTGCAGGTAGGCGGGACGGAAATCCTGGCCCCATTGGCTTACGCAGTGGGCCTCGTCAATGGCCACGAGTGGAACGCCAATGCCACCTTCGGCCGCAGCTTCCTGCGCAAAGGCTAAAAAGCGCGGCTCGAGCAGGCGCTCGGGCGCCACATACATAAGCTGGTAGCGGCCCTCGCGCGCCCGCTTGAGCACGGTATTTTGCTGGGCCGGGGTAAGGCTGGAGTTGAGATAACTGGGACGCGCACCCGCCGCGAGCAGCGCGCGGGTCTGGTCCTCCATAAGCGACAGCAACGGGCTCACCACAAAGGTGATGCCGGGCAGCATGAGCGCAGGCACCTGGTAGCAAATGGACTTGCCGGCGCCTGTGGGCATAACGCCCAGCGCATCGCGACCGGCAAGGATCGCATCGACCATGCGGTCCTGGCCCGGGCGAAACGAGGTGTAGCCAAAATAGGCGCCGAGCGTGTCGAGCGCCATCTGCTGCATGCTATCGGTCATGGTTTCCTAACGTCCAAGTCATCTGCCGCCGATTATACGCCGCCACGCGGACCGGCGTCGCCCGGCTGTCAGCCACGCTCATTCTGCGGGTAGTCATTGGGGACGTTCTTGAATGACCAGTCGTTTAAGAACGTCCCCAATGACTAAGGAGTGTCCCCAGGTGCCGGCACAAAAGGAACGTCCCCAAGTGCCGGCCCAGCAACGCCGATGTTTTATCTCTTGACCAGCACGGAAACGTCGCTGGTTGAGCATAAGTCAGCGAAAACGCCCCTAAGCGAGCAAGGTGACGTGAAAGAGGAGGGAAGCGTACTTCGGTACGCGACCGACGATTGAACGTCAGATTGCCGCTTAGGGGCGCTTGCAGCGTCGAGCCGTTACGCGGTTTGGTAAAACCGCGTAACCAAAGGCGCAGCGTCGACCGGTCCGCCGTTCGTCAGAACGGCGGAACCAACTCTACATGACCATAACGTAGCGCGATCCCACGTAGTACTGCTTACCCATCAGGACCGGCTCGCCATTGGGGCCGATAAAGCCGGCACGCAGGTTGAGCAGTGGATCGTGCGGAGCGATGCCCAGCTCGGCCGCCTGCTCGGTATTGGCACGAACGGCCTCGACCGTGCGGTAGCCAACCGAGACAATCGGCGTTCCGCCAACACGCTCGACCTCGGAAAAAATCGACTTGTCCTCAAGATCGGCCGTCAACAGCTCACGGTAGGCGTCAAACGGCACAAAGATGTTCTCCTCAAAAATGGGCTCGCCGTCGGCCGTACGCACGCGCTTGATGTGCAGCAGCAGCGCGTCCTTCTGCAGGCCAAAGAACTCCATCTCGTTTTGACGTGCCGGCACAATCTGGCGATCGACCACATGCGCGCCCGCCTTCATGTCATTATCGGCACACAGCGCGGTAAACGTCTGCAGCGTCGAAGCGTGGAACTGGCGGTTGATGTGCGGCGTGGAGACAAAGGTGCCACGGCCCTGCTGCTTAACCAGGTAGCCATCGGAGCACAGCTCCTCGACGGCGCGGCGCACCGTAATGCGGCTCACGTCGTACTGCTCGGCTAGCTCAAGCTCGGACGGAATACGCTCCTTGGGTGCATAAACACCTTTCTCGATCGCGTCCTTGATTTCGTCATAAATCTGCTGGTAAAGCGGTGCATTTTTGGGCGTAGGCATATCTAATCACTCTTATTGGAATATCGAAATAACTAATACGTATATAACGTCTAGTTTCATGTTACCTCATATTGATAAAACGATACACCCTCCCTACCAAAAAGCGACAGCTTCATTTTGGTAGGTTTTATCTGGGTAAACGAGAGCCTCCCGAAAGCAGCGAGGCTTTCGGGAGGCTCAAGCGGACAGGATTGCGCCAGGCCAGCAAAATGCCAAAACCCTACTTGCCGTCGTCCTGCTGCAGGCTGTCCTGCTCGCTGAGGCGCGCCTGCCTGCTGGCCATGCGTGCGGGCTTGTCGGGATCGGGAACGGCCGTGGGCATGGGCTCGTCGACATGACCGCCCCACCAGCCGCCCACAAAGTTGAGCGTGTGGAACACGTTGATCACGGCGCCGGGATCAATGTCGCACACCAGCTTGATAATGTCCTGGCTCTCGTAGGTCGATACAACAGCGTGCAGCAGGTACATCTTCTCGCGGCTGTATCCGCCAATGACCTCGGCGCAGCTAATGCCATGCTGAAAATGGTCAACATAGGCGGTCATGACCTCGTCCGCCTTGCGCGTCGTGATCTGCAGCGTCACGCGGTCGTAGCGACGATAGAAGCTGTCGATGGTCTTGGTCGAAATAAACTGGAACACGATGGAGTACGCCGCCTTGTCCCAGCCAAACATAAAACCAAAGATCGCCAGGATAAAGCAGTTGAAACCAAAAATGACGCCCCAGATGGTCTTGCCCGTGTGGTTGGAGACCCATAACGCGATAAAGTCGGTGCCGCCGGTGGATGCGCCGGACTTAAGCGCAATGGCAGCGCCCAGACCCGAGACCACGCCGCCAAAAATGATGAGCATGATCTTGTCGCCCAAAAATGGAGCGAAGTGAAAGACGTTGAGGAACAGCGACGAGAGCACGACTTGCATCATCGAGAAGATGACGAAGCGCTTGCTAATGCCGCTCCAGCATAGGAGCGCCACGGGGATGTTGAGCGCGAGCATGCCGAGCGAGATGTCGATGTGAACGCCACCCAGCGAGGTAACGCGATCAAGCAGGACCGCGACACCGGTGAGACCGCTCGGAAGCAGGTCGGCGGGCTGAATGAACGCCTGGATCAGAAATGTTTGGAGAACGGCGGAAATTGTGACCGCCACGGCGGTAATAGCGCGGCGGACGATAGTAAGGCGGCCGAGCATGAGCACGTGGTCCGTGAGCTGATCGATGGCGTTCGCCACGTAGGCTCCTTTCGAAGGCAGATGTGGTTGTGAGGCATGTCGGCGATTGTAGCACGGGGCGTGCGAGGGCGCTTCAATTCACCCTCCCTCGACAACCAAAACGGGACCAGCAACCCCACGACCAAAGGCCCAAATTACAAGTGAGTAGACTTTACGCGACCTGCAGAGCACACCCAAAACCGCCACCCCTATGACCTGCGGTTTTACTAGAGCAGATGCACTTTGTGCTCGGCCTGCGCCAAAAAGTCTACTCACTTAGCCCGAATCGAAGCCAAACGGATCAAAATCGAAATCAAATTGAGCCAGTCCACCGCAAAAAACGTTTGAACCCGTGCTTCTCGCGGCGGATTGACGCTACAAAGCGGCCAAAATGTCGGTCAGATTATCGATAACGGCATCGGCTCGCGATTGATCGAGGTTGACACCCTCGTGCGGACGCAGCGCCAGGACGCGGGCGCCGGAGCGCTTGCCAGCCTCGATGCCCAAAGGCGAGTCCTCGATAACCAGGCACTCGGCAGGCTCCACCCCCAGCGCCTCCATGGCACGCAGGTAGATCTCGGGGTCGGGCTTAAACGCACTGCACTCGTGACCGCTGATGGTGTAGTCCAGCACGTCGGCGATACCGGCAATCTCCACCAGCTCGTCGATCAACTCGCGATAGGACGAACTCGCGATGGCACACTTCACGCCACGCTCATGCAGCTCACGCATCACCGGCTCCGTCTGCTCGTTGAGCAGCTCGGCATACGGAACGGGGTGGTCCGGGCTGTAGACCTGCTTGTACTCCACGCGTAGGCGCTCGCGCAACTCAACATCGTCGGGCACCAGCGCCTCCCAAATGGCCGGCTCGTTAGATCCCGAAAGATCGGGGATCTCGTCAAAATGGAACCCCTTCTCTTCCATAAACGCCACGCGGCGGCGGTTGTAGAACCACTCGGTATCGACCAGCACGCCGTCCATGTCAAACAGCACTGCCTTAATCATACGCATCTCCTCCCACCTGCCAAAAAGGGACAGGTTTATTTTGGTAGGTTTTATCTGGGATTTGCGACGCGACAGACACGCCCTCCCCAGAGCAAAAAAGGGGACGGGGCGCAAACCCCATCCCCTCTCAATCAACCCGTAAGGTCTACTTACTTGTGATTAGTAGGAAAGCTTCCACATGTAGCGACGCATGGTCAGCGGGTGCTGACGGGCCTCGGCGATCTGGTTGCCGTACTCACGCATAACGGCGAGGTGCAGCAGCGGGTTGAAGTAGGTGATGACGCTCGCGGGCACGGCGTCAGCCAGGCCGTAGTCCTTGGAGTCGATCAGAGCGACCTTGGCGCCCATGCGCTCAAGGAAGGTGAGGGCGCGGGCGTCCATCGGACGGGTGGCGCCATCGGACATGAAGAAGACGTAGGGCTTACCCTCGGTGGAAACCTCGAACGGGCCGTGGAAGTACTCGCCGGTGTTGTAGGCGGCGGCGTCGATCCACTGCATCTCGGTGAACAGGAAGGCGGCGTGAGAATAAGCCATCTTCTCGGAGGCACCGGAAGCCATGAAGTAGATCATCTTGTCGTCCTTGAAGTCCTCGGCGAACTTCTTGGCGAGCTTCTTGCAGTGCTGAGCGGCGTTCTCGCAGAGATCGAAGATGTTGGTGAGGCCGGTGATCATGTCCTCGTAGTGGTCATAGCCCTCGGTCTGCTGAAGGATCTCGACAGCAAGAGCGATGGCATAGCCAGGCTTCTCACACTTGGCAGCGAAGTTGGCGTGGAAGCCGTGAACGATGACGTAGTCAGCGTCGACGGTCAGAGCGGAGCCGGCCTTGTTGGTGAGGGAGACGACCGGGCAATTGTGCTTCTTGGCGGTCTTGTTGGCCTCGACGGTCTCGGGCGTGGAGCCACCGAGGGAGCAGGTGATCACGAAGGTGTGCTCGTTGACCCAGGAAGGCGTGTCGTAGTTGAACTCGTTAGCGGTGAAGATCTGAACGTTCAGCTTGTCCGTGTTGTTGGCCAGGAAGTACTTGGCAGGGTAGAGGTCGGACATGGAAGCACCGCAGCCGACGAAGGCGACGCTGTGGATCTCGTGGTTGGACAGGACGTCAGCGACGATCTGCTTAGGGAGGTTAAGGTCGATCTCGTACATCTGACACATTCCTTTCGATTTTTGCGGCGCCACATTGCCGGGCGCTCGCAGGGTTACCGTGATTTGGACCGAGTCGCCGGCCCGTTGAGGATGTGACAAAGGGGCTGTCCCATTGTCGCATTTTGGGAATGGAAGCCTGCCTGGGGTATGGGATGCCAGGCAGGCCCCCGGGGGAAAGCGGTTAGACGCTTGGTCGCGACTAGGCCAGGATGCCGGCCGCGGAGAGGGCGATGCCGCCCACAATGGCGATCACGAGAAGCCAACCGGTGTTGACGTTCTTCTTGATGAGCCAGTACATAAGGCCGGTGAGGCCAAGGGAGATCATCTGGGGCATCATGCCGTCCAGGATGTCCTGGATAACGACGGTGCCCTCAGCGAACTGCAGCGGGGTGGTGGCGCCGATCAGCGTAGCGATCATGCCGCCCACGGACATAAGACCCACGATGCCACAGACATACATGAGCTTCTCCATGAGGTCGCCGCCCTGAAGCTTGCTCAGGTACTCGTGGCCGCCCTGATAGCCCATCTTGGCTGCGAACCAAGTGATCAGCACAGAGGGGACGATGGAGATGAGCATGGCCAGGATCGGGCCCATGATGGAGCCCTGCTGAGCCAGCTGAACGCCCAGGCCAAAGGCGATAACGCGGATGGTGCCCTGGAAGAAGGAGTCACCGATGCCGGAAAGCGGACCCATGAGGGAGGTCTTGACCGCGTTGATCGAATCGGGATCGAAGTTCTCGGGATCCTTGGCGTACTCCTCCTCCATGGAGGCGGAGAGGCCCAGGATGAAAGCGCTCGTCTGCGGGGTGCAGTTGTAGAACGCCATGTGACGGTGGTAAGCCTCTTTCTTAGCAGCGAGCTGCTTGGGGTCGGACTCGTCCGGATAGAGGCGATCGAGCGTGGGAACCATGCCGTAGAGGAAGCCCATGTTCATCTGACGCTCGTAGTTCCAAGAGGCCTGGATGGCCCAGGAGCGCCAGAAGAACTGGCTGACCTTCTTGTTCAGGGACACGTCCTTGGTTGCGGTTGCCATAGTGTGTTCCTCCTTAGTCTTCGTCGTCTTCGAGCGGATCGTAGTCGGAATCGACACCGGCGGCTGCATGGGAATCGTTGAACTTGAAGCCCATGAAGACGACAGCCAGGCACACACCGATCAGAGCGACCGCGATGACGGACAGGTTGAGGTAAGCGGCGAGCAGGAAACCGATGAACAGGAACGGAGTCATACCCTTCTTGATCATCATGGTGAGCAGCAGGGCCAAGCCGTAGGCAGTCATGATCTTGGTCGAAACGTTAAGACCAGTGGACAGCCACTCGGGAACCATGTTGACGATGGCCTGAACCAGGTCGGTGCCAACAAAGACGGCGAGGAAGATCGGCAGGAAGTACATGATGGCGTACAGACCGGAGCCGGCGCAGATGTGCATACGGTAGGCGGTCTTGAAGTTACCGTTATCGATCGCGCTGTCTGCCACATGGGTGAGGGCGGCGATGATGGAACGGAACACGATGCCGAGGAGCTGACCCAGGACGGCGACCGGGATGGCGATCGTCATGGCGGTCTCGGCGGAAGCATCGGTCAGGCACGCAAAGGCAGCGGCCACGATGCCGCCCAGGACCATATCGGGCGGAACGGCGGCGCCGACCTGCACCAGGCCCATGGACACGAGCTCGACGGCGGCACCGACGGCAAGGCCGGTGGGCACATCGCCCAGCAGCAGACCGACGAGCGTAGCGCCAACGAGGGGCTGCTCGAAGTTAAGACGACCGAGCAGGCGGGAGTCCCACATGCAGAACACGCCGACGAGGCCGACGAGCACCGCACTGATGAACGTATTCATACCCTTCTCCTTTCAGTCAGGCAAAAGCCTGGTTGATTACAGCTTGGCGTCGATGTCGACGCTCTGATACGTAGGGGTCTGCTGGACGTAGAGCTTGATGCCCATGTCGAGCAGCTGGTTGACGTCGGCCTTCTGGGTGGCGTCGAGGAAGACGGAGCTGTCCTTGCCTCCGACCTGATCGGCACCGTCGTGGTTGGCGGTGGCGCCCAGGTTGATGGCGTCGAGCTTGTAGCCCTGGCAGAACTGCAGCATCTCGGCCGTGTTGCCAAAGACGAACATGACGCGCTCGCCGAGGGTGTTGAGCTTGTCCATCTTGGCGAGGGCACGCTCGACGGTGAAGACGTTCAGGCGTACGCCCTGGGGCTTGGCCAGCTTAAGAGCGCCCTTCTTGATGTCATCGTTGGCGGCAGCGTTGTCGACGACGATGATGCGCTCGGCCTGAACCTTGGTGGTCCAGGTAAAGACGACCTGACCGTGCAGCAGACGGTAGTCAAGACGTGCGAGGACGATCTTGGCGGGACCGGAGCTGTGACGGGGCGCCTTGGCCTTCTTGGCGGGAGCCGCAGCGGCCTCGACCGGTGCGTTGGGGTTGGTCAGACCGGTGCGGGCCTCGTTGATGAGGGCCGCGAGCTCGGCGCCCTTGACGGGGACGGGGCTCATAGCGAGCGTCAATGCCAACGGAATGTTGAAACCGCTGACAACCGTGAACTTCGTGCCGTTCTTGGAAAGCTCGACCATGTTGTTGTTGACCGAGCTGCCGAGCATATCGGTCAGCACATAGACGGTGTCGTCCGCGTTGAACGTGGCGATCATAGCCTCAACCTTATTGGTGATGGGCTCCTTGTCGTCACGAGCAAGCGACACGACGTGGACGTTCGACACGTCGCCGAGAACCATCTCGAGCGTGTCTTTGGCGCCTGCGGCCAGGCCGCCATGAGATGCGAGAATGATCTGATTCATCTTGCCTCCTCCTTTTCGTTATGGTCATTATAACGTCTTATACGTTGCTTATATTGCTAATTAGTATAAAGACCGTTCGCGGGTGAAAATCGACCGTTGACGGGTTTAACGTACTTGAAACGTTGGGGTTGGATATGCCGGCGCTGTTTTGTCGACACCCGATCAGACGCCTCGCCTATCCCTTATCGCACGAAGTACCAGGGGCTTTCCTGCACGGTGGGTTCCAGCGCGATGCCGGTGCGCTCCTTAAACAGATCCATGTCCTGCGATTTCTCCGTCCACCACGCGTTGGGCTTAAAGGTCATGCTCTCAATGACATGACCGACAAACACACTGTTGCGCAGCTTAGAGAAGTCGGTGTTCATGATCAGGATGGACGTGAGCACCAGCACAATGCCCAGAACCTTGATCGCGCCGGCGGACTCGGCGTAGACACCAATGCCCAGCAGTACGGTGACGACCGTCTCGAATGACATTACGACGGGAACTTTCGATGTCTCGAGCCCCATGGACAGACCCTGCATATATAAGATGTAGGCCACAGCTGTGGGGATGAGTCCAAAGCCAAGGAACAACAGCAGCAGCTGTGGCGACATCGCCGCGGCGACATCCGGCCACGGAGCCGCGATAGCCGCCATAACCGCACCGCCAAAAACAAAGCCCCAAAACGTGACAGCCAGCGGGTGGACCGTCTTGGTTGCTATCCGGCTAAACACCGCGAGCGACGCACCACAAAGACCTGCAATCACGCCCGACGTGACGCCCCAAACCGAAAAATGGAAACCGGAAAGGTCGCCATTGGTCACTGCAAGCACGCAGCCAACGATGTTAAAGACAATGGCAACGAGCTTGTTGGGGGTCACGTCCTCGCGATAAAGCACGCGGCCGAGCATGACGCCAAACACCGGCGAGGTGTAGAGCAGCACCGAGGCCGTGGACATGCCCACCTCGCCCATGCACTCGTAATAGCAGGTGTTGGCGGCGGCCAAACCGACGATACCGACAAGCGCGCAGGGAACAAGCTCTTTAGGGCTTGCCTTGAACAGGGCCAGTGGACCCTGAGCCACGGTAGACCCCTCACCCGGACGACAGCCCATAAACATCAGGACCGGCGCCAAGATAAGCGCTCCGACCAACAAGCGAAAGGCAGCCATGCTCTGGGACGAAACGCCCATGGCCGAGATGCCGTTTACAAAGATTCCGATGCTGCCCCACATAAGCGCGGCGACCAGCACCAGCACATAGCCCAGATTGCTTTTCTTCAACGCAGCCTCCTCGGTATTGTTTCCAATATGTTTCACACTACGTTATAGTCGTTATATACATTTTTCAAGACACAAATCGCCGAACGGAAAAATCTGCTCGCCCACACACTCATTGGGTAGTCATTGGGGACGTTCTTAAATGACTAGTCGTTGGGGACGTTCCTGAATGACTAGTCATTTAAGTACGTCCCCAACGACTAGGACTGTCCCCAAGTGCCACATCTGGACCAAGGCGACGCCGATGCTTTGGCAACGCCAGCGAAAACCCACCTGAGCGAGCAAGGTGCCTTGAAGCGAAGCGGCATTGACCTTCTGGTCATGCCGCTGAAGCTGAAAGGCAGATTGCCGCTCAGGTGGGTTTGCAGCGTCGGCCCGTTACGCGGTTTGGTAAAACCGCGTAACTCTTAGTAGTCCAGCTTCCACATGTAGCGGCGCGTCATGTAGTCCTTGTGGGTGACGGCAGAGAGCGCACGCATATACACGTTGTTGAGGATCGGGGCAAAGATCAGGTGGTTGAAGTACTCGCTCACGCTGTCCTTGATGTCGTTGAGGCCGAGCTCCTTGGCGTCGAGCTGATAGACGCGCTCGCCACCGTACTGGTTGACAAAGCGGATGCCGCGCTCGTCGTTGCAGCGGCTGCGGCCGACGCTGATGAGCTGGAACAGCGAGGTGCGCTTGTCCAGGATCTCGAAGGGGCCGTGGAAGAAGTCGCAGGTGTTGATGGTGCAAGAGTCGATCTGTAGCATCTCCTGCACGTTGCAGATGCTAAAGACGTAGGCGGCACCAAAGAGCGGGCCCTGAGCCATCACGTTGATGCAGGGCTTGTCGGCGTTCTGCTCGGCCCACTTGGCAGCGAGCGGACGGGCGTACTCGACGGCCTTGCGATAGATGGGGTCGACCAAGTCGAACGCGGCCATAGCGGTCTCGTACTCGGCATAGCCCTCGGTCTGCTGCGTGAGCTCCATTGCGATCATGGTCACGACGGCGGAGTTGGTGCGGCCCATGCAGGACTCGTCGACGGCCAGGCTGTCGTACTGGATCTTGTAGTCGCAAACCTCGGTGAGACCGGACTCGTCAACATAGATGGCGATGGTGCTGGCGCCGTGGTCCTTAGCGACCTGGGCGGCGACGATGGTCTCCTTGGTGCCGCGCATGGACACGACGACGGCCAGGGTGTTCTCGTTGACATAGGCAGGCGTGGCGTGCACGAACTCGTTGCTGGTGTAGCTGGAGCTCACGACCTGCGTGGCCTCGTGCTCCATAAAATACTGGGCAGGATAGTTGCCGCCGTTGGATCCGCCGGCGCCGATCCACACGACGCGCTTGATGCCGCCCTTGTCTGCCTTGTCAGCCAAAACCTGGGAGACGACATCCTTAACCTGTTCCTGAGTAGTCATCGCGCATCAGCCTTTCTTCTCGTTTGATGCTCTTGATGGCATACAAGTTACATACATGTTTTGGTTATGTCGACTAGTTGTATGCTATATTTGACTTAGATATTTTGCCGCTGTGGTTTTCGATTACTCGTTACCAGCGGTTTTATTGTTGTGTTGAATACATGCTTGCTTAGTTAAGCATACAAGTTAGATATAGGTTGGCAATATGAGCGTCTCATCTAAAAAGAAACTGAGCCAATACGAACGCTTGGCGGGTACGCTTCGCGACCGCATCGCCGCCGGCATCTACGCACGCGGAGACAAGCTGCCGTCCGAGATGGAACTCATGGACGAATCGGGCCTGTCGCGCAGCACCGTGCGCCACGCCCTTAAGGTGCTCGTTGATGAGGGCCTGGTGCGCACCGAGCGCGGGCGTGGCGCCTTTGTGGCCGACACGCCCGCGCTCCACGAGAACAACCTGGTGTTTTCGAGCTATACCAAGCAGGTCGAAGGCCAGGGCATGAAGCCCACCACGCGCACCGTGGACTCGGGCTTTGCCAAGGCGGCCGGCAGCATAGCCAAGTTCTTTGACGCCGCCGTGGGCAGCAAACTCGTCAAACTTGTCCGCCTGCGCTACCTGGACGACGCGCCGCTGTGCTTGGAGACCACCTACCTGCCGCCAAGCTTCGAGACGCTCATCGATCGCGATATCAACGGTTCGCTCTACGCCACGCTGCGCCAGGAATTCCATCGCGTGCCGGCACAGGGGCACAAGACCTTTGAGGTGTGCTATGCCTCGCAAAACGAGGCGTTTTTGCTCAACGTTGAGCGCGGGCAGGCGTTGATCCTAATCACCGACTACGTCTACGACACCGACGGCCGCCCGCTCCACGTCTCCAAGCGCATCCAACGCACCGACCGCGCCAAATACACCGAGCCCATCGGCTAACCAACACCAAAACCACCACAATGGGGACAGGCACCTTTGTGGTGGTTTTAGGCGAGGAGGCCGGGGAACCAGGTTGGTTTGGGTTGGTTGGGTGTGCGCTCGGCCAGGACCAGCTCCATCCAGCACATGTCGTACCAGCGGCCGAACTTTTGGGCGCAGCGGTCGAAGGTGCCCACCAGGCGATATCCCATATGGGCATGGAAATCCTGGCTGTTGTGCGTCAGGTACTCGTCGTCCTTGTCGTGCGGCACGGCGATGAGGGCGCACATGTTGGTGATGCCCATCGCGACCAGGCATTGCTTGAGCGCATCGTGCAGATTGCGGCCCAGCCCGCCGTGGCGTACATCGCGCGCCAGGTAGATCGATGTCTCGACCGACCAGTCGTATGCCTCGCGGCTGTTAAGCGGACTCACGTAGGCATAGCCTACCGGACGCCCGTCCAGCTCCATCACCAAATACGGATAGCGCTTGAGCGTACGCTCGATGCGCCCGGCAAACTCCTCAACGCTCGGCACCTCGTATTCGCAGGTAATCGCCGTCTGGCGCACATACGGCTCATAGATGGCAAGCAACGCCGGTGCGTCTTCGGGCGTCGCCAGGCGGATCGTTGGCTCGGACATCTCGGTCATACAACCCTTCTCCCTCAAAAACAAAGGCCGCCTTGCGCCAAACCCAGCGCAAGGCGGCCCCTCGTCATTACATCAGGCTACAGAACCGCCGCCAACGCGTCGATATCCTCCTGCGTCGTGGCCCAGCTGGTGCAAAAACGCACCACCGTGTGGGTATCGTCGTACTTTTCCCAGTACTCGATCGCCGCATGCTCGCGAATGCGGGCCATGTCCTCGTTGGGCAGAATCACGAACTGCTGGTTGGTCGGCGTCTCCAAGAAGAACTGGTAGCCGTGCTCGTGCAGCACGCGACGCAGCGCCTGAGCGGTCTCAATCGCCTGGCGACCAATCTCAAAATACAGGCCGTCGGTAAAGAGCGCCTCAAACTGCACGCCCGTCAGGCGGCCCTTGGCCAGCAACGCACCGTGTTGCTTAATGCGCGGAATGGGGTGCGCCGGGGCGTGCATGCCGCAAAACACCACGGCCTCGCCGCACAGAGCGCCGCACTTGGTGCCGCCGATGTAGAACACGTCACACAGCTGCGCCAGCTCGGGCAGGGTAATGTCGCACTCATCGGCCGCCAGCGCATAGGCCAGGCGAGCACCGTCCACAAACAGCGGAATCTCGCGCTTCTGGCACACTGCGTGAATCGCCGCGAGCTCAGCCTTGGAGTACAGCGTGCCGTACTCGGTCGATAGGCTCACGTACACGGCACCCGGGAACACCGTGTGCTCGTAGCTCTCGTTTTCGTAGAACACCTGGATATAGTTCTCGAGGTCCTCGGCGTGCATCTTGCCCTCGTAGCCGGGGATGGTGAGCACCTTGTGGCCGCCAAACTCAATGGCGCCCGCCTCATGGCAGGCGACGTGGCCAGTCTCGGCAGCAACGACGCCCTCGTACGGCGCGAGCAGCATGTCGATCACCGTCGCGTTGGCCTGCGTGCCGCCCACCAGAAAAAACACGTCGGCATCGGGGGCCTGGCAGGCCTCGCGGATAAGCTGCTTGGCACGCTCGGTGTGTGCATCGGTACCGTAGCCAGGCTGCGGCTCCATGTTGGTATCGACGAGCGCCTGCAGCACTGCCGGATGTGCGCCGTGGGAATAGTCGTTGTTAAACGCGAGCATGGCAATCCTCTCTTACCGGGTATCGGCCAGATGATTCAAACGGAGCTATTGTACGCCGTTGGGATAGGCAATGCGCGCGGCAAGGCACTCAAGTGCCAGTACCAGGGCAAAACCGCAGCTCACGTCGCTCAAAAAGTGTGCTCCGATCACGATGCGGCCAAACGCGACGAGCGCTGCAACCACAGCCGCCGTCCAAAAGACCACACGACGGCGCGAAGGTTTTTCCTTAAAGGCTGCCGCGGGAAGCCCGGCGAGCATAAGGCCGATCGCCGCATGCGCCGTGTGTCCGCTCGCAAACGACTTGAACCCGTCCTTGATCACGCCGGCGGTGATGTAGCTCCACTTGTCGGGATTGCCGATCACCCACCACGGCTGAAAATTGAGCCCCGGCGTGACCTCGATCACGCGCATGCGCGGGCGCGACCACAACGGCTTGACGATCACGTTGAGAATAATAGCCTGAGCGATCCACACGGCAAGCACCATCAACGCCCAGCGTGTGAGCTCGTCGGGCTTGGTCGTGCGCGTGAGGCGATAGACGATAAGGTTGGCGGCGATGACCAGCACAAACGTCAGAACCAGCTGAAACGCAATAAGCTTGCCACCGACGCGCAGCGATCCGATAATCTCGTAGCCGACCAGGCCCACGTTGATCAGAACGCCCAGCACGGCGAGCCACTTGCTCGTCTTGGAATCGGGGCGTGCCGAGCGCACGAGCATAACGCCCGCGACGCTCGCCGTCAGCTCAAACGGCAGCTCGCCAGCCGCCTCGACAAAGCGGCCGTACATGCTGCCGATGTTGAACAGCGCACTCGAGATCTGATAATCGAAGAAGCTGCCCACGCCCAGACAAAGACACAGGACAACCGCGATAATGGCGACATCTTTTTTATAGATGTATCCGAACATGCTTTCCTTTCGATGGAACCAGAGTGTCCAAATGGGGTGTTTGCAGCGTCGACTCGCTAGTCATCATCACTGGCGCCCAGCTGCTGCAGCAGCATGAGTGCCGCGGCCACCGGGCCGGTGCCGTCGTTGGCGTCGAGGCCGCGGCCCAGGCCGCTGCCCGCGCCGGCGCCCGCCTTGTAGGGCACCGACAGCTTGCGGCTCTTGGGAAAGTTCACCGCGCCATAGCGGGTCTTAAGCTCAAAGGCCACCTTCTTGGGCACGTCGACACCCAAAAACGTGATGCGACCACCGCTGAGCGTGACGCTCTCGAGCCCCAGGCGCTCGCCGCGAATACGAATGCGAGCGCGGTTGAACAAGTTGAGCCCCGCCAACGGAAGCTCACCGTGCGCAGCCTCGGTCTCCTCCTGCACCTCGTCGATACTCTCCAGGTCCTCAGCCGCCGCGAGCTTGCGGTACACGAGCACGCGCTGGTCCACCGCCGGCATGTACTCCTCGGACAAGAAGTAGTCGGCCGGCAGGTTGATGCCCACGCTCGCCGCCTCCACGCCGGCATCGTCGTCGCCGCGCGCCTCGGCCACGGCCTGTCCCAGCATCTGCGTAAACAGGTCAAAGCCCACGCTCGACAGGTTGCCGTGCTGCTCGGCACCCATGAGCGAACCGGCACCGCGGATCTCCAGGTCGCGCATGGCGATGCGCATGCCGCTGCCCAGGTCTTGGAACTCGGAAAGCGCGGTCAGGCGCGCCGTGGCCTCCTCGGTGAGCGGCAGCTCACCCGGGAACATAAAGTACGCGTATGCCTGCGTGGCCGAGCGGCCCACGCGGCCCTTGAGCTGGTAGAGCTGCGCCAGGCCCAAACGCTGCGAGTCCTCGATGATGAGCGTGTTGGCCGTTGCGTTGTCGATGCCGCTCTCCACGATGGTCGTGGCGATAAGCACGTCAATCTTCTTGGTCGCGAACTCAATCATCACGTCCTCGACCTCGCGCGGGCTCATCTTGCCGTGTGCCACACCCACGCGCGCCTCGGGCGCGGCCTCGTGCACGCGCGCCACAGCGTCATCGATGGTCTTGACGCGGTTGGACACGTAATACACCTGACCGCCGCGGCCCACCTCCAGGCGAATCGCCGCACTCACCACGTCGGGGTCGTACTCCCCCACGTGCACGATCACGGGACGACGCCCGGTCGGCGGCGTGGTAATCAGGCTCATGTCGCGCACGCCGCTCGTGGCCATCTGCATGGTTCGCGGAATCGGCGTTGCCGAGAGCGTGAGCACGTCGATTTGCTCGCGCAGATTCTTGAGCTGCTCCTTGTGCTGCACGCCAAAGCGCTGCTCCTCGTCGATGATCACCAGGCCCAGGTTCTTGGGGTTCACATCGGCCGAAAGCAGACGGTGCGTGCCGATGAGCACATCAATCGTGCCCTCGGCAAACGCCTTGAGCGCGCGCTTTTGCTGCGCCGGCGTGCGGAAGCGGCTGAGCACCTCGACCTCCAGGCCAAACGGGGCAAAGCGCTCAAAGAATGTCTCGTAGTGCTGTTGGGCCAGAATGGTCGTGGGGCAGAGCACCATGACCTGGCGGCCGGAGTCCACGCACTTAAAGGCCGCGCGCAGGGCGACCTCGGTCTTGCCAAAGCCCACGTCGCCGCACAGTAGGCGGTCCATGGGCTTGGGCGCCTCCATGTCGGCCTTGATGTCGGCGATAGCCTCCAGCTGGTCACGCGTCTCGTCGTAGGGGAAGCTCTCCTCCATCTCGATCTGCTCGGGCGTATCGGGCGGACAGGCGATACCGGTAATCGACGAGCGGCGCGTATACAGGTCGACCAGGTCAAACGCCAGCTTTTTGGCATTCTTGCGCGCCTTGTTGGTAGCCCGCGTCCAGTCGGCGGTGTTGAGCCTGGTCAGGCGCGGCTTGTCACCGTCGGGGCCAACGTAGCGCGTGATGCGGTCGACCTGCTCCAACGGCACGTAGAGCTTGTCGCCATCGGCGTATTCCAGCAAAAAGTAGTCGCGTTCCTTGCCGCCCACTTCCTGGCGCGCAATCTCGCTAAAGAGCGCGATGCCGTGGGTAGCGTGCACCACGTAGTCGCCCGGCTTAAACGGGAAGGTGATCTGCGTAATGTCAACCTTGCGGCGGCTGCGCGCGCGGTTGGCATCCATGCGGGCGTTGAGGTCGGCGATCGAGAACACGGCCAGGTTGGCATCGGGCACCACCACGCCCTGCGGCAGGGCAGCGTCCACAAAGGTCACGCGCCCGCGCGAGATGGTGGGCACGGCGGCGCCGGCGGCAGCCTGCGCGGCGCCCGCCTCGAGCGAGCGGGCGTTGAGCGCATCGGCGCGACGCTCGCGAATGGAAGCATGGGCCTCCTGGCGTGCGGCACGGTCGGCGGAATCCGCCGCCGCCACGCGCACGCGGTCGCCGATAGCGCCGGCGTTTTCGGGCGCCGCGGTCAGCGATTCCTCAAAGGTAATGCCCTCGTCGCCAAAGGTGAGCTCCATCGACTCGCGCGCACCGCGGTCGGGGATGGCAAACACGCAGGCATAGCGCTTGCCCACGACCTCCTGGATGCGCGTCATGAAACGGTTGTCCGAGCCTGCAATGGCAGGCTGCTCAATCTTGAGCTCGGCCGTCACCGCACCGCCGGCACGGATGAGGCTCACGTAGTTCAGGCGCTGTTGAGCACCAAAGTCGAGTTGCTGGGCACGCACGTACAGGCCGTCCAGACGGTCGACCCCCGCCTCGCCGGCACGTGCCTCGATATCCTCGTAGGCGCGCAGGCAATCGTCGAACAGCGAGCGCGGCTCGGACAGCACCACGAGCGCCTTTCCGCTCACATGCGACAGCGGGCTCACGGTCTGGCCGTACATCACCGGCAAAAAGCGGTCGAGCTCAGGCGTGACGATGCGCGCATCCACCATCTCGAGCAGCGCCGCCAACTTGCTGTCGTCCTGGCTGGCGCGGTAGAGCGCCACATGCATGTTGTGGACTGCCTCGTCGGTGAGTGCAAGCTCGCGACAGGGGAAGATCTCGATGCTGTCCTCGTTGCCGATGGTCTGGCCCGTTGAGCTCACCATGCGGCGGATGCGGTCGATCTCGTCGCCGAAGAACTCGATGCGCACGGGCGCCTTTTCCTGCGCGGGGAACACCTCGACGGTGTCGCCGTGCACGCGGAACAGGCCGGGCGCGTCGGCGGCGCCGGCATTGGTGTAGCCCATGCCCACCAAGCGCTGTGGCACCTCGTCAAAGGGAATCTCCTCGCCCACCGCAAAGGTCGTGGACTCCCAGTAACGGCTCTCGACCGGCGGCACGCAGCGCAGCAGCGCGCGGGCCGAGGCGACCATGATGCAGTTGTCCCCGCGCACGATGCGCCCGAGCGCCTCGCAGCGCTGGGCCACCACGGCATCGTCGGGCGCCTGTTCGCGCCAAGGGTAGTCCTTGCGCTCGGGAAAGCGGCACACGTGCGCCAGGCCCACATAGGCGGCCAGACTGCGTGCGGCGCGATCGGCCGCGTCCTCGCCGCTCACGATGTAGACCGTGGGGCGCGGACGACGCGCAAACTGGGCGGCGGCCATAAGCGTTCGGCCCGACTGAGACACGGCCAGCGTCACGTCCTCGCCAGAATCGAGCCCGGCCTCGACGGTCTGCAGCGCCTCGGCAGTGTAGAGCTGCGCGGCTATACGGTGAATGAGCATGCTGTTCCTCCGGCATTGCAACGCCAAAAGCCCGCCGAGGCAAGCTCGGCGGGTCGTCCGTCAAATTCGTTGTCTGTCATGGTAGCGCATGAAGAGGACTCCAGCTCAGGCGTACCCCCAGCCCCGCAACAAAAACGCCAGATAGAACTGGACTCGCCGGCTTCGCCAAAATCTCCCCGTCACGTCGAACGCCGCAACCACGGAAAGCTCCCCAAGAAACGGCTATTCCTCAAAAAAGCTCGCAACGTTCAAACGGCTCGTCCACTCTCCTATGGTGTTGGCAAAGCCGACGCGTGTGTACACGCCCGCAAAACGGCCGCGATACAGGTACAGGCCTTCCATATTAGAAGCGGGCGCAAAACCAAGATCATCCACAAGTCCTTTGGGCGCCCCTCCTCGATGCGGCCCATCGACAAGCGTTCCGCGCAAGCAGGGAGTCTGATACTGCTGAGCATACTCCTGCACAATCGCCCCAGCGGCCGCAGCACGAGCAAGCACCTGGGACCATTCCTGTTCCGTGGCATCCAAACCAGCGACAACGCCAACCGCATTGTAGCCGCCGCACGGCTTGACGATCCATCGGTCCTTTTCGGCAAATCTCGACAACTGGGTGCTTTCGTCCAAAATCTCGGTATAGGGCACATGCTCCCGTACAAACGATTGCTCCTCCGGGCTCAACAAGGACTGCCCGGCTCGAGACCATAGAAATGCAAATACGGTCTTAGTCGCACACGGCCACGTTCTAAATCCCCCGACGATGCACGCGATCCCTTCTTGAACCGCCTCAATTAAGGCCGAGCGTCCATCGCACGGCTTATCCCACAACTCGCCAGTCACCGCGCGCCGCCAAACGCAATCAATAGGGCCGACGGCATCGCACAGCCGCCTAGCACCGCCCTCGCCTTCGCCAATCCGCAGGTCGCGCACATCCGCAAAGCGTGCGACTACACCCCGCCGTCTCATAAGGTCGACAAAATGAGCCGCATCTTCCAAGTCGATGCTTTCCGAATAGTCGACGATTGCCACCGAAGCGGGATATATCTTTGATTGCGGTGCATAAAACCCCTCGTCAACGTGGGCCCCGTCGTCCGATCGCGCACTATCCTCGGTGCGGCGAGGATGGGCCAGTTTCCACTCTGCATAGGTCTCAAACAATGCATCTATCCAGCTACCGCACAAATCGTACTGCCGAAAGCCGGGGTGGTCTGATGCAAACTCCTCAAAGGAAGGCGTCATTCGCACTGCCTGGCAGACCGCATCGGTCACTACCATTCCGGCACTGCCGTCGGTATTGAGCTCGCAAAACGTATACGAACCGGTGTCCTCGTCAAGAAAGATATCAACGCGCGCAAGGGGAATCTGGCAATCATAGCCGGCATCCATAGCGCACAGGTCAGCAAAAGCCGGATCCATGCGAAACCACGCACGCACGGAGGTATCGGAACAAAACGCCCGCGTCACCTTGTCCATAATGCCGTACATGCGCTCGGCGGCCTCCTTAAGAATCGCCGTCATATCCTTGTCGAATATCTTTGGCGTCAGAGCCCAGGGCGCAGGGTCGCCATGGTAGAGCGCGTGGGTTTGAGACAAGTATTCGTCGCCTTTACGCCGACCAAGTAGGTCGCCTTCGCGCGTGCGCACGATGCGCTCAAAGTCATCCTCGAGCTCTCGCGTCTTCGATGTTGCCACGTTACCCTCCATTGCTTGATTTTTTGCTCATGCTACGCCAGCACGCCACGACTTCGGCGCGCTTGAATTGGCTTCTAAATTAGCAACACATTTTTGCATGGGGCGGCAGGCGGCAACATATACTCCTGTTCAAGCGCATGCCCAGCCCCGCAAAAAACGCCAGACGGACAAGCCGCCTGGCGCTATCAGAGTGAGCTATACGCCGAGTCTAGTCGTAGACGCCCATTTTAAGCAGCATGAATGTCGGGGCGCCGTCACCCTGCGCGACGCGGACCGTACAAGTCTCGGTACGGCCCATGGATGCGTCCGCTTGAATTGCGGCGATGAACTGGTCCTTCGGCAGGCCGTAGGTGCTCTCGGGGATGTCGGAAGGAAGTAACATACCGCCAGCACTGTAGACCTCATAGGTAAGCTCGTAGGTGTTGTCGCCAAGGTCAGTCGCGCCCGTAACGATGGCACATGGTGGGTTGTAATTTCCCTGGCCGTATTCTTGCTTGAGATACAAATACCCGTCATGCGCTTCGGCTGAATCAGGAATCGCTTGCCCCTCCGGCGTTCTGTCATAAGTCATATCGGCATCGGAAAGCGTCAGGCCCGTCAAGCGGTTGAGTTCCCTATTGACCGCATCAGTCGCCACACGCTGGCGATTGCCGTTGTCATAGTCACCCTTCTCGATTCGATACGGCGCGTTGTCAATAAAATGGCACCAGATAAACTTAACCAGCTTGTATTTCTCGTCATCCGAAAGGCCGTCAGTCGAATCGAAGCCGCCCGCCTGATACCAGTCCAGATCGAAGTGTTCCTCCGTAAAGTTCGACAGGAACAGATTCGCGGCGGCATAGGTTGCCTGGTCATTGAGGTCGACTTTTACGCTGCTGCCGGTCTGCTCAGGCTCATCCGCCTCATCCTCGTCGGCGGCAGGCTTCTCCTTGGCGCTTCCCTCGTCCTTGTGCTCGGCCGAGCCCTCGTCGGACCCAAGTACCGTAATCTGCGATGAATTGCCCTGCCCAAGCGGACCCAGCACGCCGGTCAGCGCCAGAGCGGCACTGCCGGCAACGAGCACGCCCACCACGCACATGCCGACAATCACCGCGCGCTTATGTGACTTCTTCTGCACGGGAGGCATCCCTGCCGCCGGCATCGATGCGGGCTCAGCAGGCGCGGCCGCCGGAGAGGCAGCGCCCATGCGCGCCCCGCAGTTCGTGCAAAAATCGGTTCCGTCGGGCATCTCGGAGCCACACTTGGTGCAAAACATATTCGGGCATCCCCTTACAACAAACGGCATCTGCCGTCATCATATTGAGCCCTCGCGACCCAAATGTGTTGCGCAACATTGTCCAAAGCCTTCGGACGCCGGCAAAACGTGCCGGGCCCTACCCCGTCGCGCGCACGCTGGGGCAAAGGTCTGCCAGTAGGCACTCGTCGCACTTAGGTTTGCGGGCATCGCAGATCTCGCGGCCAAAGGTAATCCACTGGTGGTTGACCGACTCCCAATACTCGTGCGGCAAGATCTTGAGCAGATCCTGTTCGGTCTTGAGCGGCTCTTTGGCGTGCGTCTTGGGACTCAGCATCAGGCGGTGCGCGATGCGGTTGACGTGCGTATCCACCGCGATGCCTTCCACGATGCCGTACCCCACGTTGAGCACGATGTTCGCTGTTTTGCGCCCCACGCCCGGCAGCTTGACGAGCTCCTTCATGTCGGCCGGCACCTCGCCGCCGTAATCGGCGACAATCATCTGCGCGGCCTCCACGGCATGCTTGGCCTTACTCTTATAAAAGCCGAGTGACTTAATGGTGTCCGCCACGTCGGTCACACTTGCCCCGGCCATGGCCTCGGGCGTGGGCCACTGGGCAAACAACTTCGGCGTCACCTTGTTGACCTGCGCATCGGTCGTTTGAGCCGAGAGCAGTACCGCGATGAGCAGCCTAAAGGGATTCTCGTGGTCCAAGAAGCACTCGACCGGGCCATAACGACGGTTAAGGCGCTCACACACCTCGATGGCGCGCTCGCGTTTGGCGGCATTGGTCTCGCGTGGCATAACGACTCCCCGGCTCGGCAGAAACATAACTTCACGGAAACGATTGTCCCACGTACAGGGGGCTTTAAGCCTCCAAAAATGCGCCAGTCTGGCGACCCCACAGGCTTGCATACTCGCCGCCCGCCTCGACAAGCTGCGCATGCGTACCGTCCTCGACAATCTCGCCGTCCGCCAGCACCACGATGCGGTCGAGCGCCGCCACGGTGGACAGGCGATGCGCCACCACAATGGAGGTGCGACCGCGCATCAGGTTCTCGAGCGCCTCCTGCACCAGCGCCTCGGACTCGCTGTCGAGGGCAGATGTCGCCTCGTCGAGCACCAGAATCGGCGCGTCGGTAAGGACGGCGCGGGCGATGGCCACACGCTGGCGCTGACCGCCCGAGAGCTTAACGCCGCGCTCGCCCACCATGGTGTCAAAGCCACGGGGCAGGCGATCGATAAACTCCAGGGCATTGGCCAGGCGCGCTGCCTCGCGGATCTGCTCGTCGGTGGCGTCGGGGCGGCCGTAGGCGATATTCTCGCGAATGGAGCGGTGGAACAGGAGCGCCTCCTGCGGCACGTAGGCAACCTGGCGGCGCAGGCTCTGCTGCGTGCAGCGCGAGACGTCCTGGCCGTCCACGAGCACGCGGCCGCCCTGAACGTCGTCCAGGCGCAGCAACAGCTTGGTGAGTGTCGTCTTGCCCGAGCCCGATTTGCCCACCAGACCCACGCGCTGGCCTGCCGCCACATGGAGCGTCAGGTCGTTGAACACGCTCTCGCCCGCCGCGGCGTCACGGTACGCAAAACTCAGGTGCTCAAAATCAATCGCGCCCTCGCCCACCTTGAGCTCGGGGGCATTCGCGTCGTCTGCCACCAGACGCGGCTCGTCCAGCACGCGCGTCATCTCGGCGGCGTCGCCCAACGCGCGATTGATGCGCTGCATCATGGAGCTTACGTAGTTCAAACGCATGGTGAGGTTGTACGTATAGGTAAAGATCATGACGAGCGAGCCAGCCGAGATGCCAAACCACGCGTTGCCGCCCGCCACGAACACGCTCACCACAGCCATGGTGATGACGATAAGGCCCGAGGTCGTAAAGTTGCGCTGCATCATGGCGTGCATCGATACCGTTTCGGCATCGCGGGCGGCGCGGTCGGCAGCATCGAACAGGTCGCGCTCAAAGTCTTCGCGCCCACAGGTCTTGACGGCCAAGATGTTCGTGACCGCGTCGGACAGTACGCCCGACAGCTTGTTCTGCGCGGCGGACGTCGCGGCCGAAAGCGGCATGATGCGCTTGTACATAAGCCAGACAAACGCGATATAGACGACCATGATACCCACCAGGATCACGGTAAACGTCGGCACCACCGGGGCGAGCGCCGCCACCGTGCAGACAACCGAGGTGATGGTGGGAATGAGCGAATACACCGTCACGTCCACCAGACCCGTGTAGCCGCTCATAAAACGGCTCGTCTGGCTCACAAGCGATCCGCCAAATCGACTGGTGTGGAATGTCATGGATTGATTGGAGAGCGTGTCAAAGCACGAGCGCGCCAGGTGATAGTTGCCCGCAATCTCGAGCTTGTAGACGGTGTAGTCCTGCAGCTTGGAGAGGATCTGGCCTACCAGATTAACGAGCACGAGCGCCAGAATGTAGGGGCCAAAAACTTCAAACACCTGGTCGCCTGCCACGGGGCCGGCTTGGACGCGGTCGACGATAAGCGCCATCACGTAGGTGTTGGCAAACGTGAGCAAAAAGATATAGCCCACCGACGAGAACACCGAGAGAAAGACGATCAGCGGCTGTGTGCGCGTGACATCCCAAAACCGCCGCAGCGTGCGGCGCACGGTGGAGCGCTTGAGCGGGCTGGTGCTTCTCTGAGACATGGGCTTCCTTTCGCATCTGGCAGGGCGAAACGCCATTGTTGCACACCGAAGCGCGCTTCAGGCACGTACGACGCGAAAAGCGCCCGCGCTCCGCGCTTGCGCAGACGCCCCGCCGTCAGGCACGGCTAGTCCTTGTCTTCTTGGTCTGCGAGCAGGCCCGCGGACGTGAGCCCCAAGATCTCGTCGGCCTCCCCGGCATCCTCCAGCGCGTCGATGTCCTTGAGCTTGCGCTCCATAACGTTGGTGCGCGTGGTGATAATGCCCTCGACCGTCTTGCCCGCGGTCTCGATCTGCTGCTGCGCACGACGCAGCGCCGCCTGATAGCGCGGCAGCTCAGCCTTGACGGCGGAAAGCACGCGCAGCACGTCATCGGTGCGTTTTTGCAGCCTAAACGTCTGGTAGCTCATCTGCAGACTGTTGAGGATGGCGGCCATGGTGCTGGGGCCGGCAACGTTGACGTGATAGTCGCGGCCCAGGGTCTCGATAAGCCCGGGACGGCTGACGACCTCGGCGTACAGCCCCTCAAACGGAACGAACAGAATGCCGAAGTTGGTCGTCGCGGGCACGCTCAGGTACTTCTCGCAAATGTCCTTTGCCTCGCGCTTCACCATCATATCGAGCGTCTTGCGCGCGGTGGCCACAGCCTCGGCATCACCCGACTCTTGCGCGTCGAGCAGATGCTCGTACGCGTCGCCCGGGAATTTGGAGTCAATCGGCAGCAGCACGGGATCGCCCTCGTCCACCGGCAGCTTGACGGCAAACTCAACGCGCTCCGAGGCACCGGGCTTGGTGGCGACATTTTCCAGATACTGGTCGGGCGTAAGGATGTCCGCCAGGATCGCACCCAGCTGCACCTCGCCCAAAATGCCGCGCGCCTTAACATTGCCCAGCACGCGCTTGAGGTCGCCCACGCCGGTGGCAATGGACTGCATATCGCCCAAACCCTTGTACACAGCCTCGAGCTGGTCGCTCACCTGCTTAAACGATGCAGACAGGCGATCGTTGAGCGTGCGGGAAAGTTTCTCGTCCACCGTCGCGCGCATCTGATCGAGCTGCACGTTGTTGTCCTTGCGGATGGCGCCCAGCTGGGCATCGACCGTCTCGCGCACCTTGTCCAAGCGGTGCTCGATGCCCTCGCGGTTGGCACCGAGCTGCTGGGCCGTCTCGCGGCGCAGGTCATCCATACGGTCGCCAGCCTGCGAGAACTCACGCGCGATGGTCAGGTAGCGCTGCTGCTCTACGGCGGCGTCGGTCGTCTGCTGCTGCGCGATGGCGTTTGCCGTGCGACGGGTTTCTGCCAGCGCGACGTTCAGGGTGTCGAGCGCGTTGTTGGCCTGCTCGAGCGCCGCGAGCGTCTCCGCGTCGCTGCCGCCACGCTCTCGCAACTCGGCACGAAGGCCTTTAAGCTGCAGGGCGCAAACCACAGCAACTCCCACCGCCACCAAGGCAATCACAACAAGCGCAATATCAATAGCAGACATAGATTCCGCCCAACAAACCCAATCGATTATCAATCAAAACTGCAATCAATCTTACCCCGCCACACGCACCGAGCGCCCGGCCCCTTCTTGGGCGCCCCTCTCCTCCGCATATTCCATAATGCGGCGCGCCGTTTCCCTGCTCACTTTTGAGTCATCACCGGCTAAGTATGCGTACACGTTTCCCTTATTCAGATTCAAATCGCGGCAGAGGCCGTAGCGCGTTACGCCCGATTCCCCTAGCGCTCCCAATGTTCTTTTTCGCATCAGGGCGTTGATCCTTCTATCGGCAGCCGGCTTCTCCTTCACCCCTCTATACGCACGCCAAACGTTGGCATAACGATTGGGAAGCTCACTTTTGGCACATAGAGACGCCATGCCACCCGCTTGATCGTACAAGGACAAAACGCCTCGGTAATCCTCTTCCATCCACGAGCCCTCGGATAAGCCCAGAACGTATTCGGCTTTTCCTTGCGCCAAAGCGAGCAAAAACAGAGGCTCCGCCACGCGCGGCGCAACCGTCGTCGCTTGCTCAACCAGTTTTCTAAAACTCAGCGACTGCTGTCCGGATAGCTCCCGGCAATAGCCTTTTAAGAATCCCTCAAAGGTCAGATTCAACCGAGCACCTCCTTTTTGTATTGCCTGTATGCGCAGACCATCTCTTGATAACTCCGCTCCGAGGGCGACGACGCCAGAGCCTCTCCCTCGTCGAATATAAGCCGCTCGAGCAGATCCCAATCAAGTCGGTCAACGAATGCCTGACTATGAAGATCGACGATGTCGTTCGGACGATAGGCATAAAGCTTCATCACCGCCAGGTCCTCCAAAGATGGCGTAAAGTACCTGATAAAACGCGCCCCAATCTTCAAGGGAATCAAACGATCTTCGTAATTGAATGGCATCTGATTACAATATGCCACCGCCATACCATTCACCTCGGGGTATCGAGCTATGATCTCGCGGAGGCACCTGTCTGCCTCAAACACATCAATGTCATGTGTAACCGACCGATTCGTCACATCGTTTAGCATGAAAGCGCTTCCTCCCACCAATACAACGCTCGGCCTGTCGTCTCTTGGACCTATTTCCAGCTCCGCCTCTTCGTCAATGCCCAAAAGAGTCTGCTCTAAATCCTGCTTATACATAGCAAATCCTATTATTATTCATCTTCAATAATACTATTCAGTCGCACGACAGGACCCAAAGGATGCAAGGATTCTACTCGTGGCGATAATCCGTACACCCTAGAAGTCCTAATGTGACAAACGCTAACTCTCCCAGCCGGCGCGGATGGTTGTTATGACGTCGCCTAGGCGCTGGCCGAGAGCTGCCAAGTGCTGAAGCACCTCACTGGGCGAGGCGCCGTTGAGGATGCAGGTGAGCGCATACGAGACCAGGAAAATCGCCGCAAGTCCTAACGGGATCAGCACAATCATCGCTAACGTGCGCAGGCGCTGGCCCACGCGGCGGTGACGTGTGCGGCGCTTGTCGAACGCAAGCTCCTGCGCATATGAATCTTGTTGTACGGAATAGTTCTCTGGCGCCGATCCGCCCGCAGGCGAAACCGCAGGCGTGGCATTTTGCGCAGGGGGCTGGGCGGCTACCCCTTGCATTTGTATCTCCATGAGCCGTTGCTGCTGACGCAACATGCGCTCAGCTTGTTGCTGCGGAGTCTCAAGAAACAGATCCATGCTGGCCTCCAAAATCGGAGCATTCGACGCTTACGCCCAGCATCCCGCACCGCCAAGGCCACGGCAACGCAATCCGTAGCAATAGCTGCGAAGTTTCTTGTTGACAAAAGCTGTCGAAAACCTCAACAACTCCCCTACCAGCACTTTCTCTGAGCTTTTTTATCGAATGATCTTTTGCCCTTCCACCAACCCGCCAACTAACCAAAAGCTGACCAAAAGCTTGACGGAAATTGTGAAGACCGGGACCCCACACAAAAAGTGCCGCCCCAAAGGGTCGGCACACAAACTTATTATCAGCTTTTCTGTAACGAGCATGCGACGACTCAACGCCGGAGCGCAGGGCGGGGAAACCTTTGCCTCGCGCGACCCTGCGGAGCCGTGAGCGAGAGGGAAAGGTTTCCCCGCCCTGCGCTCCGTGGTCGGTGGGGGCAGATTACATGCCCGAAAGACCGCGAGCAGCGGTGGCACACAAAAACGCCAAGACTAGAATCACGAGCGAACCGGCAATGTCGGCCACCACGCCCGTAAGACGACGCTCAAACAGCCAGCTCTCAAAGTGCGGGGCGACATTGCGCCAAACACGCCACAGCAAGATGCCCATGCCGATAACGCCCGGGATATTGAGCAACAAAATCTCGGAGCACAAGAGGCCGATCAGGTTGCCGGCGGCAAAGCCCGCATCGCCCTCGCAGTATTTGCGATAAATCATGTACAGCATGTACGCCACAAACGGCTGCAGACACGCCGAGATAAACGTAACCACCATCGAGGGGTCTTGAGAAAAGACATCGGTGAGCTTATCCGCGCTCGTAGCATCTTTCGAAGCCAAGAACAAGCCAATGACCACCACGGGCACCACGCCCAAGATAACCTCGACCAGAGTAAACAACTTAGCAGTCAGATCCTCGCTAGCCGTATTGAGGTGAGGCGCCCACTCAGGATGAGCATGTGCACCGACCTTCTTGTCCTTCTCGGCACGATCGGCCTTTTTGCCCTCGGCAACCCGACGACCAGGATCCTTGCGAGTCCCCGCCGCAGCAACCCGAGCCCGAGATTTCTTACCCATAAAAAACACCCCGCCAGGTAGTAGATAAACTAAAAGTCGCTACCAAGTGTACCCCACCCATGAACGATGCCGCCCCAACCGGCCCCCACACAAAAACGTGCCGCCCCATAAGGGGCGGCACGCAAACTTCTAATCAGCTTTTCAGTATCGAGCACGCGACGACCCAACGCCGGAGCGCGGGGCGGGAGGCCGGATTGCCTTCCCTCAACGCGACCCTGCGGAGCCGTGAGCGGGGAGGGAAGGCAATCCGGCCTCCCGCCCTGCGCTCCGCAGCAGCCAGCGCCACGCGCTAGTAGTTCACCACCTGCTCCTCAAAGTACGCCTTCGGGTGGTTACAAACCGGGCACACCTCGGGCGCCTCGGCGCCCACATGCAGGTGCCCGCAGTTCAGGCACTTCCATACCTTTACGCCCTCGCGCTCAAACACCTCGCCCGATTCGATGCGCTCGACGAGCTTGTTGTAGCGCTCCTCGTGGGCCTTCTCGACAGCACCGACGCCACGGAACTTTGCGGCAATCTCGGTAAAGCCCTCCTCCTCGGCGGTCTTGGCGAACTCGTCGTACATCGTGGTCCACTCGTAGTTCTCGCCCGCAGCGGCATCACGCAAGTTGTCCAGAGTGTCGGGAACGGCGCCGTCGTGCAGATACTTAAACCACAGCTTGGCGTGCTCGGACTCGTTGCCCGCCGTCTCGGCAAAGATATTCGAGATCTGAACGTAGCCATCCTTCTTGGCCTTGGATGCATAGTAGCGATACTTGGTATGCGCCTGGGACTCACCGGCAAAAGCGGTCTCGAGGTTCTTCTTGGTTTGAGAATTCTCAAAATCCATAGGTGTACTTCCCTTCAACATGCCGCCCGTAGGATTCGAGCGGCCTTGTCTTTAGGATGCCCTCAAGCCGAGAATTTAAACCTTACAATCCTGTTCTTCAGATTCGGGTTGGCTACACGCTTAGCCAGCGGTCACCCTCCACGCGGCAAAAGCCCTCACGCTCCAAGTCGGCCAAAATGTCTGCAACCAGCTCGTGCTCGACCGGCTCGCGGCCCGCTGCCGCCTCCATTTCGTTGACGCCCGCCACGGCCTCGGCGAGTGTGATGCCCGCCGGCCGCCCATCGCGCGCCGCCAGCAGCATGCGCACAATATGAGCGCGCTTTTGGCGACGCGAGCCCTCAAACTTGGACTGACGGCTATAGCTCGCCGAGCGCCTGGACGGATTGGGCAGCGTCTTTTTAAGATACGCGCCGTAATCCAGCAACGCGTAATACCACGCGCGCGGCGTGTCGGCATCGTCTTGAGGCACGGCAAAGGGAGCGATCTCATCCGCCGTCGCACCGGGAACCGCCGGACAGGCGGCTTGGATCAGCGGCACCAGCTCGCGATCGGGAACGGCCGGCACATCGGGAAAGAAATGATGCAGAAAGACCGTGCGCACGTTGGTCTCCAGATACACACCCGGTAGATCGAACGCAAACGACCGGATGCCCTGCGCCGTCGCCGGGCCAATACCGGGCAGGGCGACCAGGTCGCGCGTCTCACGTGGAAACTCCCCACCCCAGTCTTCCATAACGCACTGAGCGGCTCTATGAAGTGCCAGGGCGCGGCGATTGTAGCCCATCCCCTGCCACGCATCCAAGACATCGGAAGGCGCGGCCTGGGCAAGCGCCTGCACGGTTGGAAAGCGATCAAGCCACGCGGGCATACGCGTCTCCACGCGCGGCACCTGCGTTTGCTGCAGCATAACCTCGGAAAGCCAAATAATGTACGGGTCGCGCGTGCGGCGCCACGGAAGGTCGCGATAACGCAGGACCCCTTCCGAACGAATCATCGAACGAAAGGGGTCCTGAATCATGGCTATGCTCCTTATGCGGCGCTATTCCTCCCGGCAAGCGCACGCACAGGTGGCGTACTCGGGAAACGCATCGCGGTCGGCGAACTTGGAATCGACAGCCGGGAACTGGCGGTGAGCGACGATGTCGCCCAGCGAAACGGAATCGAGGTAGTCGCGCATCAGCGCTTGAGCTCCGGCCCACAGGGGATGATAACAGCACGTGCCCATGCGTGCACAGTCGCCATCGGGCGCGGTGCAATCGTTCATGACCATGGGGGCCTGAACGGCCTCAACGACCTGGCGGATGGTGACATCGTCGGGGCTGACCTTAAGACGCATGCCGCCATGGACGCCACGCAGGCTCTCCACAATACCGGCCTGAACCAAACCATGCTGAATCGAACGGGCAAACGAATACGGGACATTGACCTCTTCGGCGGCGGTGCGAACAGAAAGCAGACGCTCCGGGTCCTCGGCAAGCATCGCGAGCATGCGAAGGGCGTAATCAGTCTTCCTCGATATGTCCATTTTTCCCCTTTCAAGGAATAGGAACAGCTCGAACGAGCTCCGGAGCCGAGCTTACGTCGAGACGCCAATGACCGTATGGACGCCCATATAGCAAAACGGGTGCCCACTGAATGCCGTGTTTGAAGCCTCTTGCATCAAAAACGGCCCATAGTGCAATTTAGTATAACCTAACCCCCTGCTTCGTTGAACAGGTGTTGTGCAACAAACGCCTTGTTTGAACACAGGTCTCAAACGGAGCTTGTCCGGGAATTGGAAGGATTTGGTTTTGGGCAAAAGGGGCCGATGGGATCAAGGTCCTATCAAACGCAAAAAGCCACGTCCGAAGACGTGGCTTTAATTGCGTTGGCGGGAAGTACGGGGCTCGAACCCGCGACCTCCGACGTGACAGGCCGGCGCTCTAACCAAACTGAGCTAACTCCCCAGGCAGTCGTTCGCGTTTGTTTCCGCTCGCGTGCGCTGCGGGGATTAGTATACACAGAAGTCTGTCCGGCGCGCAACAACTTTTTTGAAAATATTTTTTGGGGCCTCCGGGAGGGTCTCCGGGGCCGACTGGCGCGGGTTAAGTTTGCTGCTCTACAGTCCTGCGCAAGATGGAAAGCACATTAAGTGCTTTCCTTTGCGTGCGGAACTCGCGACAAACTTAACCCGCGCCAGTCGGCCCCGGAGACCCTCCCTGCCGTCACTATGTTCAACCAGTTTTGCGGGCGTGCGCCGCTGCGCGGCTAGCCCGCGTGCTCCTCGGCGGGGTTGGTCTGATTATTCTTGTTGAACTTCGGCCTTTTGCTGAAAGAAAAACGGGAGATGCGATCTGCATCCCCCGTTTTTGTTGCGGTTAGTCTAAGTCAATAAATTTGGTGCTCAGGATCTTGCCGTCCTTGACGAGCATTCTGGCCATGGTGGGGCCTCGGCTGCCTCTGGGATAGCTGGCGCTGCCGGGGTTGAGGACCAGGCAGTGGCCTACTTGGGCTTCTTTGGTTACGTGGGTGTGACCGTTGATGGCTACGTCTACGGATCCCACCGGAAGGTCTTCGCGGTAGTGGGCTACGGCAAATTTGAGGCCTTCGTAGGTGAAGATGGCCAGACGGTCTACATCCGGGCCGTAGTCGCGGTAGTAGTCGTTGTTTCCTAGGACCGCTCGCACGGGGGCGATGGTGCATAGATGCTCGTAATCCATCTCTGAGGTGAGGTCTCCGGCGTGGATGATCAGATCTGCGCCCTTGAGCTCGTCCAGAAGCGCGGGCGAAAGATAGCCGTGGGTGTCCGAGATGATGTCGATGCGCTTGGCGCTTGCACTGTTCATGGGATCCCTTCTGCAAAACCGATTCGACGTATATACAAAAAGCCCCACGGCTCCGCAGACAATTGGTCTACAGGGCTGCGGGGCCAGTTTGCTAGAGGCTCAGGGCCTTCTTGAGCGGTACAACGCGGCGGCGCGAGACCGGCACGCGTTCGTCGGCGCCCGTAATGCCCAGTTGGATAGCGCCCGAGGGCACCGTCTCGACATCCGTGACGCACGCCAAGTTGACGATATAGCGGCGATGAACGCGAAAGAAGCCAAAGTCGCAAAGCTTGGCCTCGAACTGCGCCAGCGAAGTCGTCGATAGAAAACGATCATCGACGGTATAGATACAGGAGTAATCGTCCTTGGCCATGATGAAGCGAATGTCATCCACGGGGATGAGGACCTTACGGCCGCCCTTTTCCACCGGAATGCGCTCGATGGTGGCTTTGCTGTCCGTGACGGGCTTGGCGTGCTGCATGACCTTCTCGATCGCACGATCCAGGCGTGCCTCCTCGACCGGCTTCATTAGGTAATCGACGGCATCTACGTCGAACGCCTCGACGGCATGATCGCTATACGCGGTCACAAACACAATCGCCGGAGGATTCTTAAGCTTATGCAGTGCCTCGGCAAGCTGCAGACCAGAAGCACCGGGCATCGAGATATCGAGAAATACGACATCGACGCGGCTTTCCATCAACATCTCAATGGCGGAGCGGACGCTCGACGCCTCAGTGATCGTGCCGATCTTGCCCGTCTGCTCGAGCAAGAAGCGAAGTTCCGAACGGGCCGGGGCCTCGTCATCCACAATCATCGCACGCAGCATAGGGATTAAACCTTTCGTCAGCAAACTACGCTGGGCATCCGCCGCTTGGCGTTGAGCCCATAGCCTTTTATTTTACTCTTGAATATCAAAGATGCTCTCTGACAAATCAAGATGCAGGAGCACTTTGGTGCCCTTGCCCGGCGCCGATTCGACGCGCGTATAACAGTGCGGTCCATAAAAGCGATGGATGCGCTCAGAAATATTGTGCATGGCCACGCCGGCACCGCCGCCTTGCGGGGAACTGGCATCGGGGCGGGCGGAGCGCTCATCAAACAGCCTGGCGGCGGTGCCCTCGTCCATGCCCACGCCGTTGTCAGCCACGGCAATCAAGATTGCGTCGTCGCCGTCTTGATGGACGGTCACATCGATCCGCAGGGCGTCGTCATCGCCCATGCCATGCCGTACGGCGTTCTCGACAATGGGCTGGATTACAAAGGCCGGGACCAACGTGTCCTCGACATCCTCGGAGACATCGAAAGTCGCCAGTACGCGGTCCTCGCCAAAGCGCGCCTTCTCAAACGTCAGGTAGCGCTTGGTCTGGGCAACCTCGCGCGAGACCGGGATAAGCGACCCTGAGTTGTCGAGCGTGGCGCGATAGAACGAGGAGAACTCGCGCAGCAGCTCGCGGGCGCGCAGCGGGTCGGTACGCGTAAACGACGCGATGGTGTTGAGCGTGTTAAACAGAAAGTGCGGATTGATCTGCGCTTGCAGGGCACGAACCTCGGCACGGGCCGTCAGTTCCTTTTGCACCTCGAGCTCGTGGATGGCGAGCTGCGTGGACAGGATCTCGGCAAAGCCCGAGGCGAGCGCATACTGGGTACGATCGACGGCGCGCGGGGTCTTGTAGTAGAACTTGAGCGTGCCGACGGTGCGGTCGCCCACCTTGATGGGCGCGATGATGCCGGCGGGAACCTGGTTGTGCGAGCCATCCGAACCCACCACGTCCACCACGCGGTTGAACGACTGCACGATGCCGTGCTCAATAACGTAGCGCGTGGCAAGCGTGTGGATGGGCGAATCGGGCAGCAGCTTTTCCTCGAACTCGCCCGCGCAGGCCAGCACGTTGCCCTCATCGGTGATGGCAACGGTCATGGCACGCGTCTCGGGCAGGATACGCCGGCACACCAAAAGCGCTGATTCCTGTGTCAGGCCGCCCTTAATGTCCTCGAGCATGGCCGAGGCAACCGAAAGCGTCTCCTCGGTGTACTGGGAGCGTACCGAATCGGGATTGAGCGTCAAATAGATAAAGATGCACAGGAAGATGCACAGTAACGCACAGGCGACCACCGTGGCAATCGGCTCAATGCCAGTCGCCAGGGCAAAGATAAAGTACGCCAACACGCAAACGGCGCAGACAACGGCGATGATGCGAAAGATTGAAATTGAATTATCGCGCTGGGCGCGGCGGTCGATCATTCAGCCCCCTCCAGGATGCTAATCAGTTGTGCGTCGCGCCAAAGTTCGTCCATGATCTTGGGCCAGAAACTCTGAAAACGCAGGTAGCTTGCGGCGTTTTGGCGGGCATAGGTCTTGGCCTCGTCAATACCATGACGCCAGATGCGCAGATACCCCTCGTGCTCGCGGGTAAACATGCTGCGAACCATGGCAGTCTTGCGCACGCGGTCGTCAAGCTCGCGCGAGATCCACGGACCCGGATAGGGCATGAGTGATGCGGCCGTAACCGGAATGAGCTCCTTTTGGTGCGCAGCGAACGTCAGCTTGGCCCGCTCGTAGTACCAACGGTACACGTCCTGCATAAAGCGCGGCGAGCGCTTCTCGGACTCGGGCGGCAGGTGGCGTACGGTCCACTCGTTGTCGAACCACACGTCGTAGCCAAACATGCGCATGTTAAAGAGATAGTCCAAATCCTCGCCGCGGGTGATAAACGGGTCGAAGGCCACGCGCGTAAAGGCGCGGGCGTGCAGGGCCATCAGGCCGCCGCACACGTAATTGGAGCGCGAGATGCGGGTGCCCGAGAGCGCCTTTTTCATCCAGCGATTGAACTCGATGCGCTTGGTCCACCAGCGATGGCAAATGCCCGCTTTGTCCGTGGGAGCCAGCGGCGACCCGTCGCGATCGTAAAAGTATCCGCTCTTGACCAAAATCGGCAGGCCCTGACGTGTCTGTTGGCCCAGTGCATAGGTCGCACGCTTCATAAAGTCGGCATCGATGACGGTCTCGTCGTCATCCAAAAACACAACCGCGTCGTGCCCCAGCACCGCCGCGCAGGCAAGACCCATGTTGCGGATGGCGCCGTAGCCGCGCAGGCTCACGCACTCGCCCGAGCCTTTGGGCGCAATCTGTGCCACGCGGTCGGCAACACGCGAAGCCTGAGTATTGGTAACGATGGTGACCTTAAGCGTGGGATGCGCATTAACGATTTCGTGCACGCGACGGGATACGTCGGACGTGGCAGAAACCGGACAGACCACCAAGAGAATGATGCGCGGAATGTCGCGCACCTGTTCGAGCGAAGTCAGGCAGCGATCGAGTTCCGGGTTGGCGGCATTGAGCGACGTCGAGTGATCGTAGGTGCCGGGAGCGTTTGCTTGGGTATCATCGCCTGCCCAATATGTTGGGATCACAACCGTGGCGTTCATACCTTTACCCTCCTTGCAACACAAAAACGGGGCGCCGCCAAACACAGGCGACGCCCCGCGACCTAGCTGATTCCATCATACCCACTTGGGCTAAACATTGTTCGGAAGTCAGAATGATTTATGCGGCTACTTCCAAAAGAGTGCTGCGGATAGGCACAATTGCCGTACTGAGCCCAGTTGTCTTACGCCGCCGTCTGAGCCATGCGGGACAGACGGACCAGCAGCACAAAGCCAAGCACCAGCAGCACACCAATGGAAAGGACGCCCAGCGACGGGTTGCCGGTCAGCGAGGTGACGACCGACACCAGGAAGGTGCCCATAACGCTTGCATAACGACCGAAGATGTCAAAGAAGCCGTAGTACTCGTTGGACTTTTCCTTGGGGATAATGCGGCCAAAGTAGCTACGGCTGAGCGCCTGCACGCCGCCCTGGAACAGGCCGACCATAATGGCAAGCACCCAGAATTCAAAGGCGGTCTTTAGGAAGAACGCGGCGAACAGCACAATGCCCATATAGGCGGCGACTGCCACCAAGATCATGTTGAGCGTGCCCACGCGTCCGGCAAGCTTGCCGTAGATGATGGCGGACGGAAAGGCCACGAACTGCGTGACGAGCAGCGCCAGGACCAACTGGGTCGAATCGATGCCCAAGGCCGATCCGTAGCTGGTTGCCATGGAAATGACCGTGTGCACACCGTCGATATAGAAGAAGAACGCAATCATGTAGACCAGCACGGTCTTGTTGTGGGCGATCTCGCGCATGGTGTGTCCGACCTCGGAGAACACACCGCCCACGATGTGGCCGATAGTGTCCTCGGGACCGCGCTCGCGACCGTACTTTTGCTTATAGGTGCGAATGAGCGGCAGGGTAAAGATGAGCCACCAGGCACCAGTGATGATAAACGACAGACGCGTTGCCAGCATGGTAGGGACGCCAAGAGCGGGGCCACCCATGATGAGCGCCAGGCAGATGATGAACGGCACGGTGGAACCGATGTAGCCCCAGGCATAGCCCGAGCTGGACACGGCGTCCATGCGCTCGTCGGTGGTAATGTCGGGCAGCATGGCGTCGTAGAACGTCATAGAAGAGTTAAGGCCGATGGTGCACAGCACGTACACGGTCAAAAATGCCATGGCGGACATTGGGATAGCCTGCGCCAGGCAAAGCACCAGGCCCGTGAGGAAGAAGCCCAAGAAGAACTTGATCTTGTTGCCGGCGTAGTCGGCAAGCGCGCCCAGAATGGGCATGAGCATGGCGATGACCAGCGAGGCGATCGTCTGCGCATTGCCCCAAGCGACCACCAGGTCGGCCGAGGAAGCGCCGGTATTGATGGCGTTAAAGTAAATGGGCACCACCGAGGTATTGAGCAGCACAAGGGCCGAATTGCCCACATCATACATAACCCAGTTACGCTCGAGCTTGGTGTATTTCATGGACAGGGACCCTTCGTATTCGCCCGATATGCAGTTAGTTCATCGTACCCCAATTGTCCAGAACCGCCGGTAAGGATTCGGCAAAGGGGCACGCACGGGCCCTATTCCTCGCGGTCGAACTCCTCATCGGCATTGAGCACGCGACCGCTGTAGTTGACGTGACTGGTCACGGCATCCATGTCACCGGTCTCGATAAAACGTGCGACCGTGCACTCGTAATCGACCAGCGCGCGATCAAAGACCTCGGGGAAACTCTCGTTCGAGACCTCGTCGGTAAAGGGATTCTTCCATGTCAGATGGCCCAGGTTACCGGTGCGCTCGGGCAGCTCCGTTGTCACGCGATGGGCAAGGCCGTCGAGCAGCGAGTAGTCGTGCACCAAGCCCTCAACCAGCGAGATCGCGCGCGTCTTTGCGGAGCCGGCCGGCTCAATCGCGCGGTAAAGTCGCTGCATATTGGCAACGGCAGCACCGTACTCCCCCGCCGGAATGTCAATGCCGTACACGCGTCCGGCAACATAGCTCATCAGCACGCCGGCCACGCGATTGATGCGATCGGTGGTGACGATCTCGCCCGCCGGCGGATAATCGTCGACCGTAGCGCCATCGCGTTTAAGCTGCAGCATCAGCACATCCAGGTCGCTCTCAATCACGGCATGGACCTGACTGCTCGAATTCTCAAGCTCTGAATCGGACTCCACGATGCCAAACTGCTGCTCATAGACAAAAGGATGGGCGTTGCGGTCGAGCACGTAATGAGACAGCAGGCCCAGCGCAAAGGCGCGGCCCAAGCTGGCGTCGCGCGGCAGCAGATGCGACACGCCGTCGCGCAGGCACGCGAACTGGCGAGACATGCGCGACCGATGCATGACCTGCGCCAGCAGCGTGCAGTCGGAAACACGCGGTGTCAGAATGTGAAAGAAAAACGGGTCGGGGCCTTGGTTGCCCAAGATAAAGGCAATGCGCTCTTCATCGGACGTGATGACGCCCTGCGGAAGACGGTCGATGCTTTCCTCGCCAAACAGATGATGGGTGATAAGCGCGGGCATAATGATCCTTTCGATTTCATTCGATGCCACCCATTATGCCCACCGCGCGCCCATGCCAAACCTGCGATGGTAAACGACGGCACGCAGACCGTCTACGCAAGCCCCAAGTGTGCTTTAACCTCGGCAGCGCGACGGCGGGACACGGGCACCGTCGAGGTTACGCGATCGAGCCTGAGCTCCATAAGACCCGTGGAACCGATCTCGACATTGTGCACGTCTTCCAAATTGACCAGATAGCTGCGATGAACGCGAATAAAGCCCTCGGAGACCAAGCGACGCTCGAGCGAAGAGATCGACTCATTGATCAGGTACGTTCCCTCGGCGCAGATGGCGTTGCAAAAATCGGCGCGCGCCTCAAAGTAGCAGACGTCTGCGGCGGGAATGAACACCTTTTTGCCCCCGCGGTCCACCGTCAGACGCAAAGGCTGGCGCGGAGCGTGGATAACACGACGGACACCCAAGGCTGCCTCGATCTTGTCGAGTGCCTTTGACAGGCGTGCGTCCTCGACCGGCTTGACGACATAATCGACGGCATCGAGGTTATAGGCATCAGCCGCATACTCGGCAAACGCCGTCACAAACACAACCACCGGCGGCGTCTTTAGGTTCTGCAGCGTCTCGGCAAGCTCAATTCCCGAGCGACCGGGCATGGTAATGTCTAAAAACAGCACGTCGGGCTTGTTCGACAGAATCGACTCCACGGCTTCGGTGACATTGCCCGCCTCGGCAATCTGGCCCACACGCGTATCCTTTTCCAACAGATAGCGTAGCTCAGCCCTAATGGGAGGTTCGTCATCAACCACCAAGATGTTCCAGCCTTCGGACATATGTGCTTCCCCTCTTTTTCTCTCAATCCAACCGCGTGCTACGCCGTCAACGGCGCCGGCTCATGCGGCTCGCCGTTCAGCTCGACGATGACCTGCGTTCCCACGCCCTCCTGAGACTTCACGCGCATGCCGGAATCTTCTCCGTAAAAGAAATGGATGCGCTGAAGCACGTTGAAGAGCGCCAGGCCGCAACCTCGCTTGACGGAGCCGTCGGCGGTAATGCTCTCGGGCTCCTCTCGGCGATGTTGCTCAAACAGATGCGCGCAGACCTCTTCGCTCATACCGATGCCATCGTCCTCGACGATGATCTCCAAACCGTCATCGGTCTCGAAAGCCCTAACATGAATAGAAAGCGGCTCGGTCTCGCGCTGCGCGTGCTTGATGCAGTTTTCGAGCAACGGCTGCAAGATAAACGGCGGCACCAGGCTGTCGCGCACCTCAAAGTCGATATCGACCGAGACGCGCAGACGGCCGTCGCCATAACGAGCCTGCATAAGATTGATATAGCGAGTGCCCTGTTCCACCTCGTGCTCGAGCGTTGTGAGGGTATCGGAATCAGAAAGCGTCTGACGGTAGTAATTGGAAAAGTCGATCAGCAGCGACCTGGCCTTGTCCGGCTCGGTACGCACGAGCGACACGATGGTGCTGATGGTGTTAAACAGAAAATGAGGATCGACCTGCGATTGCAAGGCGCGCAGCTCCACGCGGGCCGTAAGCTCGTCCTGGCGCTCGAGCTCAAAGCTCGCAAGCTGCGTGGAAATGAGGTCGGCAAAGCCCGAGGCAAGCGCCGTCTGGCGCATATCGATGCTGCTCAGACGGGGATAATACAGCTCGAGCGTGCCCACGCAATGCCCGCGCACGGTAAGCGGTGCGACAATACCGGCGCGCAGGCGCGGAAAGTAGCCACCCGTCTCGGTCGAGGCATCGCGCGAGAACACGCTTTGCTCACCGCTGTTGATCACGTTGAGCGTAGTCCGCAGCACCACCGGGGTGCCCGCGGGGCATTTTGCCGAGTCCTCGCCCCAGCTTGCCAACACCTGCTTGCCGTCGGTAAAGCAGATGGCAGAGGCGATAGTTTCGGACAGGATGATCTTAGAGGCGCCCAGGGCAGCTTCGGGCGTAAGGCCGCGCGACGTGTAGGCGAATATTTTTGAAGCGATGGCGAGCGTGCGGTCGGTTGCGCTCGATGTGAGGTCGTCGGGAACGACAAAGACGTACGAGAAGAAGAAGCACAGCATGACCAAGCCGGCAATGACGACAACGGCCGGAACGGGATTGGGATTATCGGTTAGATCCCAGATGAGCAGCAGGATAAGCAGCGGAACGACAATACCGAGCAAGATGGCTTGAACCACATGCTGAGCGGTACGAAAGACCTTGGTAGAGTTGTAGCTCTTGCCCAGAATCAGCCTATTGAGATCCACCGTCATCTCCTTCTTACTGACGCACCCCATAGCAATAAAGAGGGCCGCAAGCGACCCTCTCCATTGCATTATGCAATCAAATACTGTGTTTTACATCAAGCCATCGATGAACGGTAGCTTAGGCGCTGTACTTGTTTGCCTCGCCGAAGGTGCCGGCCTCGACAATCCAGCCGTCCTTCATGATGACGTCCATGTTGTCGGTGTTGAGCACGTGGATGTCGGCGGCGACGTCACCGTTGACGACCAGCAGGTCGGCGCACTTGCCGGCCTCGATGGAACCGGTCTCGTCCTCAATGTGGCACATCTTGGCACCGTTGAGGGTTGCACAGGTGATGGTCTCGACCGGGGTGAAGCCGATCTTGTCGACGAACTCGTACATCTCCTCGATGGAGCAGGTGCCATACGGGGTGACGAAGGAGAAGGAGTCGGAGCCGATCGTCATGACGACGCCGCGCTTCTTGGCCTCGCGCAGGCAGTCGTAGTTGCGCTGCAGCTCCTTCTCGACCAGGGTGCCCTCGTACTTGTCGTGCAGCTCGGGGACGTAGACGGGCGGATAGGTGGCGTACCAGGTGGGCAGGAAGGCGATCGTCGGGGTGAAGAAGGTGCCCTGCTCGGCCATGAGGTCCATGGTACGCTCATCGATATCGAAGCCGTGAATCAGCTGCTCGCAGCCAAAGCGAACGGAATCGTAGGCAGCGGCGTGGTTGTTGTAGCAGTGGCTCCACACGGGGATGCCGACCATCTTGGCCTCTTCAACCACGGCCTGAATCTCCTCGGAGCAGTAGTGCTGGTCGCGGCCGGAGTCCCAGCGCCAGATGCCGCCACCGGTAGCCCAGATCTTGATGGCATCGGGGTTCTCGCGCAGGCGACGACGGACGGCCTTGCGCAGATCCCAAGGACCGTCGACCTGATCGCCCCAGGGGTGCGATTCCTTGTTGAGCTCCTGGCTGCAGTGGTGGGAGTCGCCGTGGCCGGCAACGCGGCAGAAGCCAAGGCCGGTGGCCAGAACGCGCGGGCCCTTGAAGACGCCCTTGTCGATGCAGTCACGGATCTGGATACCAAAGCGACCGATCTCGCAGACGGTGGTGAGGCCGTGGGTAAGGCAGTCGTAGGCCTGCTTGACGGCGACGGCCTGCTTCTCGAGGAGCGGCTGCATGACCCAGTCGGTGTCATCGTCGGTCAGGTTGCCCGAGAAGTGCAGGTGGGTGTCGATCAGACCAGGAAGGACGGTCTTGCCGGCGGCGTCGATGACCTCAACGCCCTCGGGAAGGTCCTGCATGGCGCCGGCGTACTCGATCTTGCCGTTGTCGTCGACGAGAACGAGGGAGTTCTCGACCGGCTCGGCACCGGTACCGTCGATGAGCTTGCCGCCAACGATTGCATACTTAGTGGACATGGTTCCTCCTTATGGATCCATATAGTGGGCGAGACCGTGTTGGGTTAAGGCCTCGCAAAGCTACCCAAGTGGTGCCGGGTTCGGTGCGCGGGAGAGAGGGGCCCGCGCACCCGATCCGCCCCGGCTAGGCGTTACTTTTTACGGGAATTGGTGAAAGCCATGAGGGCCAGGCCAATAGCCAACCAGCCGATCACGATGCTCCACTCCACCATGTTGAGGGAGGCGGGAGAGAACGGAATCACAAGCAGGCCGATGATGATGGCGCAGGCAGCGATAGCGAGGCCGATGCCAAACTTGCCGCCGGGCACCTCGTAGGGACGAGGCAGGTCGGGCTCGGTGAAGCGCATGCGCAGGCAAGCGAGGGCGACCATGCCACAGGAGAAGATGAAGGCGAGAGCCGACACGTTGGTCAGAGGGATGAGCATGTTCTTGCCCAGGAACGGACCGACGACGGTGATGACGCCCAAGACGACGCAGGCAAGCTTGGGAGCGCCGGACTTGGGGTCGACCTCGGCGAACTGCTCGGGCAGCTGGCCCTTGCGGCCCATGGCGAGCATGATGCGGCTCGTGGCGCCGTAGAAGGAGTTCATCGGGCCCATGGGTCCAAGCGTGGCGATGACGAGCATGGCCAGGTACAGGAGCATGTTGATGCCCTTGAGGCAGGCAAGCGCGGGAACCGGGCTCTTAACAAACTCATGCCAGTCGAGGATGGTGCCGAACGAGTAGATGCAGACCATGTAGAAGCCGCCGGCGGCCAGCAGAGCCAGGGAGATGATCTTGCCGAACTTGTTCCAGTTGAGGCCCTCGGCTGCTTCCTCAGCCTGCTGAGGAATGGTGTCGAAGCCGGCGTAGAAGAACGGAGTCAGAACCAGGACCGACACGATGCCGGCAAACAGGCTGGTGCCCTCGGTAGCGGCCTTGCCGCCGCCAGCGCCGGTGACCTGGGAGAACACAGGCATGGCGTTGTCCGGCGAGCCGGTGAACAGCGAGACGCCCATGGCGAGCAGCATGCCGCAGAGCAGAGCCTTGGTCAGGAAGGCCTGGAGCTTGGCGGCCGAGCTAGCGCCGCGGAAGTTGAGGAAGATGACGTAGACTGCAAAGCCGAGCGCGATCAGCGTCGGGAACAGGTAGACGTCGGCCCCCAGTATGGTGTAGAGCTTGACGGCGCGCAGCCACTCAAGGCCGGGCAGGCTGCCGAACATCTCGGACACGAGGGTCGAAATGGCGATGGCCTCCCACGGGCACAGGATGCCGTTGCCCAGGGCCAAAAGCCATCCGGTGATGTAGCTCAGCGTACGGCCAAAGCTACGATCGACGTACTCGACGATGCCGCCCGAGATGGGGATAGCAGCCGTGAGCTCACCGAAAACAGCTCCGACGGGCACGAGGAAGATTGCACCCAAGAGGAATGCGATCATAGCGGGAACGGGACCGCCGCCCACGACCATCCAGTCGCCGACCTGCAGAACCCAACCGGTACCGATGATGGCGCCGAAACCGATGGTGAAGAAGTTCCAGAGCGAGAGCGTTTTCTTCATGCCGCCGTTATCCTCGACTGCAACCTCTGCGTTCTTGTCCGCCATTGTTCCCCTCCTTTCCTTTTTGACGCCCCTTGGCGTCACCCCTTGCGCGGTCTGTTTTGCCGCGCGCTTTTATTTCATGGCTTTAAGATACGGCCTTGGCGCAGCAGCTCCGCTTGTAGCTCGACCGAAGGCAGAACTGCAAAACGAGCGGCGCCGTTTTTGGGACGAACGGCACGGTTTGCCGCTCATTGCTGCCGCCCGCCCGACGGGCGTACGTTCATCGGACGCATAGAGAGATGTTTTTGAGGCCGTGTGTTTTGCGCCTTTCGTACCGTTTACCGAGCTTTTGACGCGCAGACCCATTTGTTGCACATCTTTTTTGTAGGATAGACAGGTTATACATGAGACAAGGCGGTACGAATGGCATACGGATACAACGACGGTGATCAACGGCGACAAAGCGTTCGCCTTGCTGGCCGTACCACGCCGACGCCCAGAAGTGCCACGAGCGGCAATCCGCAACGTCCTCAAGAGCAACCCAGGCCTTCGTCTCGGCAGCAGACAAGCAGAACGCGGCAGAGTGGCCGTCCGAGCATGGACACAAGCGCGCAGCAAGATAGCCGCTTGGGCGCGCGCACTCGACAGCGTCAGGCCGAGGTTCCGCAACTGCGCCGCAACGGCGTACGTCAGCCCGGCAGCCATATCAACCGCTTCTTTTCGCATCCCCAAGGCGGACGCGACGGCAAGTCTTACCGCTCGACATCGCACGTGAATGCCCCCGCCCTGCCGGCTCGTCGACTTCGCCTCGCACTGTGCTCTATCCTCACCTGTCTGGTCTTTGTGCTTATGAGCTCCTGTATGTCCCACGGCTCGGCCGGTCTCGAGCCCACCGCCGAGGACAAGCTGCTCAAGGCCCCCGTCGCGCCCGGTTATTCTTTCGCCTTTTCGACCCCGCGCTCGCAATGGCAAGCCGGCACGATGCCCCATATCTATCAGATCGACCCTGCGTGGTCTGAGCTGCCTTACGCCGGCGGCACCATCCGCCAAAATGCCTGCGGGCCTACGTGCCTCACCATGGTCTATATCTTTAAGACGGGACGCACCGATATGACCCCCGTCGATATGTGCGCGCTTTCCGAGGCGGGCAATTACGCCCCCACCGGTGCAACCGAATGGTCGTTTATGACGAGCGGCGCGTGGCAGTTGGGACTTAACGGAACGGAGCTCCATAACGATCGCGACTCTATGACTCAGGCGCTGCGTTCGGGAGCGCCCGTCATCGCCGCCGTTCGGCCGGGCACCTTTACCAACGTGGGCCACTACATTGTGCTTTACGGTATTGACGACACCGACCAGATTGGCGTCTACGACCCCAACTCGGCCAGCCGCAGCGCCCGCCGCTGGGGCTGCGTAGAGGTCCTTAACGAAGTCGAAGCCATGTGGGCCTACTACTAGTCATTGGGGACTCATTGGGGACAGACTTAAATGAGTGGTCGTCGGGGACAGTCTTACGGACGCCGGCCGAGAGCAGACGAAAAGGGCCATCCCGAACTGCTTGGAACTGCCAGCACGGAAAGCGCATCCTGCTTTGGGGCCCAATAGCGGGGTGCGCTTTCCGTTAGCGGCCCGTTTGGGAAACTAGGGACCGCTTTTCGACAATACTCCGGGATGCATTTTCCGATTGAGGGCCTCAAGGGAAACCGCACCCCATGTTGGACGCTCATTCTGGGATGTGCTTTCCGCAGTTGATCGATGCGGCCTTTAAGGACTGTCCCAAGCTGCCGGCAGGAAAGGAACGTCCCCAAGTGCCGGGTTTCCGCAGCCTGCAATGCTCCTCATGAACAGCCGCCTCAATAACAAAAGCCCCCGCGGCCGAAGCGGACCGCGGGGGCAACAGACCTGCAAGAGTTAACTCAAGTCCTCGCCATTTGATGCAATGACCTTTTGGTACCAGCAGAAGCTGTCCTTTCGGTAGCGATCGAACGTGCCTTTGCCCATATCATCGGCATCGACATAAACAAAGCCATAGCGCTTCTTCATCTGCCCCGTCGAGGCCGACACCAAATCGATACAGCCCCACGGCGTGTATCCCATCAGGTCAACACCGTCCTCGACAATTGCATCGCGCAGCGCAAGAATATGCCTTCGCAGGTAATCAATATGATACGCATCGTGGACTTTGCCGTCTTCCAGCGCATCGAGTCCGCCCACACCGTTCTCGGCGATAAAGAGCGGAAGATGGTAACGATCGTGGTAGCCGGCAAGCGTCACGCGCAAACCCAGCGCATCGATCTGCCACTTCCAGGCAGTCTCTTTATCCTTGAGGTACGGATTGCGCAACGTCGGGAACACGTTGCCCTCCGCCTTCTCGGCGATCACCTGATCATCGGCGCACACCAAGCGCGAGCAATAGTACGAGAACGAGATGAAGTCGACCGTATGCTCTGCCAGATACTCCGTATCGCCCGGCTCAAAGGGCACGTGAACACCCTCTTTCTCGAGTGCACGCAGCTTCCAAGCAGGATAGGCGCCCGCAGCCATCACGTCTGTGTAGAAGTAGCGGCCGCGGTCCTCCTCATACGCAAGCCATACGTCCTCGGGCGCACAACGGTACGGATAGGTCGCACCGGCAGCGACCATGCAACCCACCTTGTTTGCGGGATCGATCTTGTGCAGAATCTCGACAGCGCGAGCGCTCGCCATAAACATATGGTGCGAGAACGCCGCAGTCACGGCTGCACGGTCACGCTCATCCTCGAGCGTGACACCCGCGTTGAGATAGGACAGCGCCACGCTGTTGATCTCGTTGAACGTAAGCCAATAACGCACGAGGCCCTGGTACGCGCGTCCGACGGTCTCGACGTAGTGCGCATACCGCTCGATCATCTCTCGGCTTTGCCAGCCACCATAGCGCTCGACCAGAGCCAACGGATAGTCGTAGTGCGACAGCGTCACAAGCGGCTCGATTCCATGCTCGCGCAGCGCCTCGAATACCTGACGGTAAAACTCCAAGCCCTCGCCGTTGGGCTCGGCCTCCATCCCTGTGGGAAAAATACGGCTCCAGCAAATTGAAAGACGCAGGCACTTAAAGCCCATCTCGGCAAAAAGCTCGACATCCTCGTGCCAATGATGGAAGAAGTCGTTGCCCCAGCGGCATGGATACAGCCTGTCCGGATCGTCCACGGGCTTTTGCCTGCCAAACATTACATCCCAGCGGTCGGAACCCTGTGGGATCAGGTCGGAGTGCGACATGCCGCGGCCGCCCTCGTTCCAGCCCCCTTCGGCCTGGTTGGCGGCGAGGGCACCACCCCACAAAAAGCCCTCGGGCATACCGGCGGCAGACGTTCTGTCAAAGTAACTCATGCTACTCAGCATCCTCGGCAGAAGCTGCCGCGGCGTTCTCCTGCTCCTGAGCCAGGAGCTGGTTATCGTACACCTTAAAGAACGGGTACCAGACCACAGCCATGACCACGATCAAAACGATCGTAAACACCTAGATGCGCGGGTCGAGGCACTGGACAAAGCCCTGAACGAAGATGGGGAACGTGCCGCTCACCAAGATGTAGAAGTTAGAGACAAGACCCAGTGAGACCGCACCCCAATACAGCAGGGCCGAGATCATGCCGCCTAGCACAAACGGAATCATGAGGATCGGGTTGAAGATGATGGGCGCGCCGAAGATCGCGGGCTCGGAGATACGGAAGAAGCTCGGCACGATCGATGCCCTGCCAAATGCCTTGAGCTGCTGCGACTTTGCCCTAAACGCGCAGAGCGCCACAAAAGAGAACGTATTACCCGTGCCGCCGATGAGGTTGATGGCCAACGACATGAGCACCGGGTGGAACTCAAGCGGCTGCCCGGCAGCATAGAGCGAGGCGTTGGCGGCAAAGGCGGCAAGCGAGACCGGGGCGGTGATGGGCATTACGATCATGTTGCCGTGGACGCCAAAGCACCAAAACAGCAGCGTCATGAAGCAGATAAGCAGTGCGCCGGGCACAGAGTCAACTGCGACGGAAAGCGGGGCAGCGAGCAGCTTCTCGATAACCGAGGGGATGGACAGCGCGGGATCGATCATCTGGATCAGCAGGTTGCCGCCAAAGAAGATGAGGATGTTGGCGAGCATAGGTACGATGGCGCCAAAGGTTTCGGACAAAAACGGCGGCACGCCATCGGGCATCTTGATGGTGATGCCCTTGGTCTGGCAGAAGCGCGTGACCTCGACGGAGACCAAGGCAACGATGATGGCGGTAAACAGGCCCTGCGCACCCAGATAGGTGCAGGGGACCGCCTGGAGCACGGACTCGTCAGCAAGCTGGTAGTAGGACGACGGCGCCGCGGCGATCAGGAACATCACCAGCGAGGTCATGCCGGCGTTAAGCTTGGGCATCTTGTAGGTGCCCGCCAGGTTATATGCGATTGCGAACGTCACGATCACCGACAGTATGCCCATCGTCATATTGAAGGGGATGAGCAGCGTGAGCTTATTGGCCGTCGCAAAATCGAGCCAAGGGCCAAAGACGGACCAGAACCCGCCCTGCGCCACCAGGTCGGCCGTGACCGGCGGGTTGGCGAGGATCATAAAGACGGCAGATACCAAGATGAAGCTGATCGCGCTCATAAAGCCCTTTTGCATGGAGGCAAAGTGGCGCTCGGTGCCGCAGAAATTGGCGATAGGGGTCAGTTTTTCCTGAAGCAGGGTCATGAACTTCTCCATGGTCGCCTCCTAACCCAACAGCGACTGGGCGAGTGCCAGCACGTTGGCGGCGTTGCCCATGCCGTAGTCCTGTGCGGGGATGACCGCGGTCGGCTTACCGCTCCCCTGCTTGACGGTGTTGAGCTGGTAGGACACCTGCGGCCCCAAGAGCAGCACGTCATAATTGGCGCACGTCTCCTGATACTCGCCGATACCCACCGCATCGATATCGAGCTCGATGCCGTTTTGCTCCGCATATTTCTCGAGTTTCTTCATCAGAATGCTTGTAGACAGACCAGCTGCGCAAACAAGAAGGATCTTCATAAGGGATTCCCTTCGCATTGATTGGTTGGATAGTCACCGCACGCCGCTAGGCGTTCTTGGTTGCAGTGCACTCATACAGGCAGATCAGCTCCTGCACGAGCTCCTGAGCAAGCATGGAGCACATGAGGTGGTCCTGAGCATGGACCAGCAACACATCCACCGACAGATGCTCGCCCGCTGCCTCAGTCGAAAGCAGCTGCGTTTGGATGTGGTGAGCCTTGATTCCCGCATCCTTTGACTGCTTCATGAGTTTGGCGGCGGCGTCAAAATCCCCCGCTTTTGCCTTTTCAAGGGCTTCGAAGGCAAGGCTGCGTGCCTCTCCCGCCGCAGCGACCAGCTGAAACGAAACCATCTCGGTTCCCTGATCGTCCATAACGGTCTCCTCTCCCGTGATGTTTGGTTTGTACTTGAATATTCGAAACGCCTATCTCCCGCCCGCAATCCTCGAGGTTTATTGCAGGTAGACAGACAGGGTTATCGACAAAAGAAGTCTTAAGCCGTATGCGCTTGCACAAGCGCCATCAGCTCATACCAGGACCGGCGCTCGCGTAGGCGCTCGACCCCCTGGCGGTCCATAAAGATCTCGGCGAGCAGTGAGCTCAAGATCCGCGCCTCATCGCCGCCCGACCGGGCAAACGACACCATAAAGACGATATCGACCTCATGGCCGTATTCGTCCCAAAGAATGGGATGTTCGAGCAGGCCCACGGTAACAAAGGCCTCGGCGCTCAAGGGATGCATCCCATGGGGCATGGCTACCCCATTGCCAAACGAGGTGGCACTCGCGCTCTCGCGCTCGGCGACCTCTTGGGCAAACTGGGCATCGACACGGCCGCTCTCGACGGCGCGCTCGGAGAGATATCGGAGAACGGCCTGCTTCGACGACGCCTCAACGCGGTTGAAGAACAGGGCACGGCTAAAGAAAGAGCTTACGGAGTCCGATTGCGCAGTGTCGTCGCTCAGCACCTTGCGGATAGCGTTGACATCGCTCGTCTCCAAGAAGAAATCGGCCTCGCGGACGGGCACGGGCAACTTGACGTTGAGCGGCACCGTTGTGAACACGTAGTCGATGTGCGAAAAATCGAACGTTCCCACGCGGGCGACATCGCATGTCTCAATCGAATCGATATACATGCCAAACTGCTTGCGGTACTGGTGCTCGAGCATACGGGCGCTTCCCGCTCCCGAGGCGCACACGATCAGGATGCGCTTGCGACGCGGCTGGTCGGCTTGCTGCTCGAGGGCCAGGGCAAATGCCATGGCGATGTAGCCGAGCTCTTCATCAGAGGGCTGGCTGCCAAAATGACGCTCGAGTACCTGCGAGGTGCCAGCTGCCATCGAATAGGCCAACGGAAACCTCGTCTTGATATCGGGCAGCATGGGGTTATCCATATGCATGTGATATTCAAGGCGATAGCCCAGAGGGCCGATATGCCGAGCAAGGTTCATGCGAAGTTCAAGATCGCCGCTAAAGTCAAACCTAAACTCATCGTTGACCGCACGTACCATCTCGGAAGCAATCTCCCACATCTCGTCCGAGATAACGGCAGAGCCCTTCTCGGGCACGCCCGTGCCCCTGCCGAGCAAATGGATTGCGATAAAGGCAACCTCTTCTCGGGGCATGCTCACGCCCAGGGCATCCTTGATGTTTGCGGCAATCTGGAAAGCCGCGGCGTATTCGCGCGTTCCCTCCAGTTTTTGAACGTCCGATTCTGCAGCTGGGACATAGCAGCCCTGCTCGATGCGGCCAAGAGCAATGTAAAGATGCATGATGAGATTGCGGGATGCCAGCGAGCTCACCGTGACGGGCGAGGCCGTCAGGGCATCGTCCACACATGCGGCGATGGCCCGCAGGCGCTCGGCGAGCTTTGCATCGTCGGTGTCGGGCAACACGGGCCTCACCAGCGAGGCCAGGCACAGGCGCCGCTGTGACTCCCCGCCCGCAACGCGGATTCCGTAGCGTGGGCGCTTTTCGAGCGTTAAGTCAAATTGGGCGAGTTTCTGCTCTACCAGACGCATGTCATTGGACAGAGTCCGCGCCGAAACGTAGAGTAAATCCGCATACTCCTCAATCGTCACCCACTGGGACCGCATGAGGAGGTCGTTAAGAAGGAAGGACACACGGCCATCGCGCGTATCAGGAATGCCCGGATGGGCCAGAGCCGCACCGTCTAGCAAGCGAGCAAGCTCATCTGCACGTGCAACATCGATACGATACTGCCCCTTGCTGCCAACGATGCGTGCAACCCCTGCAAGGCTGTCGTTTGCGCGATGGATATAGTTTCTCACGGCGCGCTCGCTTACCTCGAGACGCTTGGCAAGTACCGCGACAGCGACAGGCTGAGCGTCCTCGATCATATTTACAAGCTGCTTGACGCGAGCATCCATGTCCTCCTCCTTTCCCTGCGTCTAGTCTAACGCGGTAAAGAATGACACTCCACGTCGCGCTCGTTCCGCCAACTCGGAACAGGTTGCGGGGAGTCCAGCTGAGCTATGGAGAGCCTGGGGAGAGGGCCCGAAAGCAATGCGTCGGTGTGAGATGCGCTTTCCGCAGTCATTGGGCAGTCATTGGGGACAGACTTAAATGAGTAGTCATTGGGGACGCTCTTGTTTGACTAGTCATTTAAGTACGTCCCCAATGACTAGGTGAACAGCAAAAGCCCCGCAGTCGGAGCGGACTGCGGGGCTCAGGAAGAGAGGCTAGTTTGTGGGCGCTTTGCCTGGCGCCCACGAGAGAGGCAACAGAGTAGAGACTACTCGTGGATGCGGGTACCGGAGAGGCCGGCCATGGTCTCGGCGGCCTTGTCCAGAGCGCCGATGATGCAGGTGCGGCCCTTGCGGGAACGGGCGAACTTGATGGCAGCGCGGACCTTGGGCTCCATGGAACCCTTGCCGAACTGGCCCTCGTCGGCCAGGCGCTCGGCCTCATCAGCGGTGAGGTCCTCGAGCTCCTCCTGGTTGGGCTTGCCAAAGTTGATGGCGACATGCTCAACGGCGGTCAGCAGGAACAGAACGTCGGCGTCGCAGTCCTCGGCCAGCAGCTCGCCGCCCAGGTCCTTGTCGATGACGGCGGGAACGCCCTTGTAGCAGCCCTTGTTCTCGTAGTCGCGGACGACGGGGATGCCGCCGCCACCGCAGGCGATGACGATGAACTCGTTGTCGAGCAGGTTGAGGATGGAGTCAGCCTCGACGATCTTCTTGGGATCGGGGGAAGCGACGACGCGACGCCAGCCGCGGCCGGAATCCTCGACGAAGACCTTGGAGGGATCCTCGGCCATGAACTCCTTGGCCTGCTCCTCGGTGTAGAAGGGGCCGATCGGCTTGGTCGGGTTCTTGAACGCGGGATCGTCGGGGTCGCACTCGATCTGGGTGACGACGGTGGCGGCGTGCCAACGCTTATAGCGCTTGTGCATCTCGCGGCCGATGCCCTGCTGCAGGTGATAACCAATGTAGCCCTGGGACATGGCGCCGCACTCGGGCAGCGGCATCTCGGGGGTACCGATGGCATCGTGGGCAGCGGCGAAGGCGTTCTGGATCATGCCGACCTGCGGGCCGTTGCCGTGGGTGATGATGATCTCGTTGCCCTGCTCGATGAGACCGAGGAGAGCGTGGGCGGTGTTGCTCACGGCCTCGATCTGCTCGACGGGGTTGTTGCCGAGGGCGTTGCCGCCAAGGGCGACGACAATACGATCGGGCTTGCCAAGAGGCTTAGACATTGCTGGAATCCTTTCTGTAAAAGGCCTACAACCCATTAATAACCCGCGTCCGTGCGATACGCGAGTTTATTAAGGTTTATATTCTCTTTATCGCTCATTTTATTCATTTTGAAAATAGCGGAACGGTGAACGGTCGTTTTTATCCGCTCAGCGTACAGAACCCCAGCTCAAGCATATCTACGCCATTTACGTGCAACTTTATTTTAATAGAGCAGGGATTAGACCAGATTATGCAAACTATATCTCTGCTAAACACAAAACGGACAGCGCAATATCTTACTCGCACTATACGAGATTCTATGCACATATAAGTCGAGTATGCACCCCTGCAAAAACAAGGGGCTTTTCATCCAACAAAAGGAATAAAGAAGAGCTCCGAAAAAGCGGCAACGGCCAAGTCCCCCATCCATCCCCAAAGTGGCGCGAGGTTTCGCGGCAAAGCCGCGAAACAGCGAAGGGGACGGAAAACCCGACCAACTACGTCCTTCATCCGCCCACACAATCCAAGGACGTAGTCGTAGCAGGATCTGAGGGCTGACCTTCGCGGACACTCCGCAGGACGAAAGAACCCCCGCCGCACGTAATGTGCGCAGCGGGGGTTCTTTCATGTCCGAGGACGTCCGCGAAGGCTAGCCCTCAGATCCTGCGGTGGGAGACCTAGGCCTCGTTGTACACCGTCTTGAGCTTCAGCAGATGCTGATAGCGGTCCATGGCGGCCTGCTCGTTCTCCTTGAAGAGCTCCTCGGCGCGCTCGGGGAAGGAACGCGTCAGCGAAGCGTAACGGGCCTCGTTCATCAGGAACTCCTGATAACCGCCCGCGGGCTCCTTGGAATCGAGCGAGAACTTCTTGCCGGCAGCAGCCTCGGGGTTGAAGCGGAAGAGGTTCCAGTAACCGCACTCGACAGCCTTCTTCATCTCGGCCTGGCAGTTCTGCATGCCACCCTTCTTGATGGAGTGCATCTCGCAGGGGCTGTAGCCGATGATGAGGGACGGGCCGTCGTAGGCCTCGGCCTCGTGGATGGCCTTGAGGGTCTGAGCCGGGTTGGCGCCCATGGCGACCTGCGCCACGTAGACGTAGCCGTAGCTCATGGCGATCTCGGCCAGGGACTTCTTCTTGGTCACCTTACCGGCAGCGGCGAACTGAGCGACCTGGCCCAGGTTCGAGGCCTTGGAGGCCTGACCGCCGGTGTTGGAGTAGACCTCGGTGTCGAAGACGAAGACGTTGACGTTGTGGCCGGAAGCCAGGACGTGGTCCAGGCCACCGAAGCCGATGTCGTAGGCCCAGCCGTCGCCGCCGAAGATCCAGAAGGACTTCTTGGTGAGGTAAGCCTTGTCGGCGAGGATCGCCTTGGAAGCGTCGCAGCCGCACTTCTCGAGCTCGGCAACGTAGGCAGCAGCAGCGGTCTTGGAGGCCTCGGCGTCGTTGACGGAGTCGATCCAAGCCTGGCCGGCGGCCTTGAGCTCATCGGACGGACCATCGGCAGCGATGATGTCCTGGGTAGCGGCGATCAGCTTCTTCTGGACGGCCTCGTAACCGACGGCCATGCCCAGACCGTGCTCGGCATTGTCCTCGAACAGGGAGTTGTTCCACGCCGGGCCGTGACCGTCCTTGTCCTTGCAGTAAGGAGCGGTGGCAGCGGGGTTGCCCCAAATGGAGGAGCAGCCGGTGGCGTTGGAAATGAACATGCGGTCGCCGGCGACCTGGGTCACCAGACGTGCATAGGCGGTCTCGGCGCAGCCGGCGCAGGAGCCCGAGAACTCCAGGTAGGGCTGCTTAAACTGGCTGCCCTTGACGTTGGCCGCGATGAGCTCCTTCTTCTCGGAGACGTTCTCGACCATGTAGTCCCAAACGGGCTGCTGGTCCATCTCCTGCTCGGTGGGAACCATCTCGAGGGCGCCCTTGGGGCAGACCTTGACGCAGTTGGTGCAACCCATGCAGTCGAGCGGGGACACAGCCATAGTGAACTTCATGCCCTTGGCCTTGGGGCCCATGGCGTCGAGCGTGCGGGTAGCCTCGGGCGCGGCGGCAGCCTCGTCCTCGGTCATCGCGAACGGACGGATGGTGGCATGCGGGCACACGTAGGCGCACTGGTTGCACTGGATGCACTTGGTCTCGTCCCAGTGGGGAACGACCACGGCGACGCCGCGCTTCTCGTATGCGGAGGCGCCCAGCTCAAACTGGCCGTCGGCGCAATCGACGAAGGCGGAAACAGGCAGGCTGTCGCCGTCCATGCGATCGATGGGCTCGAGCAGGTTCTTGACCTGCTGGGCGATAGCGGACTTGGTCTCCTCGGAGAGCTCGACGGGAGCGGCATCCTCGGCGGTAGCCCAGTCGGCCGGAACCTCGAACTTACGGAAAGCGGTAGCGCCGGCATCGATGGCCTTGTGGTTGGCGTCGACGATGGCCTGGCCCTTCTTCATGTAGGACTTGGTAGCCGCGTCCTTCATGTACTGCAGGGCGTCCTCGGCGGGCAGGACCTTGGCCAGCGCGAAGAAGGCGGACTGGAGCACCGTGTTGGTGCGCTTGCCCATGCCGACCTTGGCCGCCAGGTCGATAGCGTCGATCAGGTAGACGTTGACGTTGTTGTTCGCGATGTAGCGCTTGGCCACGGCGGGCATGTGCTCGGCGAACTCCTCGTCGCTCCACTGGCAGTTGACCAGGAAGGTGCCGCCCGGCTTGACGTCGCGGACCATCTTGAAGCCCTTAACGATGTAGCTGGGGTTATGGCAGGCGACAAAGTCGGCCTTGGTCACGTAGTACGGCGAACGGATCGGGGAATCACCAAAGCGCAGGTGCGAGACGGTGACGCCGCCGGTCTTCTTGGAGTCGTACTGGAAGTAGGCCTGGACGTACTTGTCGGTGTGGTCGCCGATGATCTTGATCGAGTTCTTGTTGGCGCCGACGGTACCGTCGCCACCCAGACCCCAGAACTTGCACTCGATGGTGCCGGGGGCTGCGGTGTTGGGCGCATCCTCGGCCTCGGGCAGGCTCAGGTTGGTCACGTCATCGACAATGCCGATGGTGAACTCGCGCTTGGGCTCGTCCTTCTTGAGCTCCTCGAAGACAGCGAACGCGGACGCGGGAGGCGTATCCTTGCTGCCCAGGCCATAACGGCCGCCGACGACCTTGATGCCCGTCTTGCCGGCCTCGTAGAGAGCGGAGACGACGTCCTGGTAGAGCGGCTCGCCGATGGAACCCGGCTCCTTGGTGCGGTCCATGACGGCGATCTTTTTGACGGTCTCGGGGAGAACGTCGACGAAGTGCTTGATGGAGAACGGACGGAACAGACGAACCTTGACCAGGCCGACCTTCTCGCCGTGAGCGTTGAGGTAGTCGATGACTTCCTCGAGCACGTCGCAGAAGGAGCCCATGCACACGACGACGCGATCGGCATCGGGGGCGCCGTAGTAGTTGAACAGGCCGTAATCGGTGCCGAGCTTCTCGTTGATCTTCTTCATGTAGCCCTCGACGACGGCGGGAAGCTCGTCGTAGACCTTGTTGCAGGCCTCGCGGTTCTGGAAGAAGATGTCGCCGTTCTCGTGGCTGCCGCGGGTGTGCGGGTGCTCAGGGTTGAGCGCGTGATCGCGGAAAGCCTGGACGGCGTCCATGTCGCACATCTCGGCCAGATCCTTGTAGTCCCACATGGCGACCTTCTGGATCTCGTGGCTGGTGCGGAAGCCGTCGAAGAAGTTAAGGAACGGGGTCTTACCCTCGATGGCGGCAAGGTGAGCCACCGGCGAGAGGTCCATGACCTCCTGGACGTTGCCCTCGGCGAGCATGGCGAAGCCGGTCTGACGACAGGCCATGACGTCGGAGTGATCGCCAAAAATGTTCAGGGCGTGGGAAGCGACGCAACGCGCGGAGACGTGGAAGACGCCCGGGAGCTGCTCGCCCGCGATCTTGTACATGTTCGGGATCATCAGGAGCAGACCCTGAGAAGCCGTGTAGGTGGTGGTCAGAGCACCGGCGCCCAGCGAACCGTGAACGGTACCGGCTGCACCTGCCTCGGACTCCATCTCGACGACCTTGACCGGGGTGCCGAAGATATTCTTGCGACCCTGGGCCGCCCACTGGTCGACATGGTCGGCCATCGGGCTGGACGGCGTAATGGGATAGATTCCCGCTACCTCGGTGTACGCATACGAAACATATGCGGCCGCCTCGTTGCCGTCCATAGACTTAAACTTACGCGCCATATACCCCTCTCCTCTCATATAGGTATACAGGCCCCGGCGATCGCCGGGATGTTGGCGTGATGGGATTTACGCTGTTGCTTCCAATCATCTGGCAGGCAGGCTCAGCAGCAGGTACGTGGCGTGGAGAGAAGACATGCCGAGGCGAGGGCCAGCTGATGCGCCCCACAGACCCGACCGCCCGTCTTGCACATGACCGAGCGCCGCAAAGGCCGCATGCCGGATGCTCCCGGGCACGCCCCGGCGATGGGAAGCGCCCGCAACGGAAATCCGCATGCGGGTTTATTGTACCCCGCCGTCAAGTGTAATTTCGACAAATATAGGCGGGCGGTAAAGGTTTACCTCGAGTGACCATCAAGGGCAAAATTGATCCTTCCGTCACCGAGGGACCGAATGGCAGCTGCGGTGAAATAGGAACTGTTTTTGCCGGCCGTAGCCTTAAACAGCCCCTATTTCACCGCAACTTATTTAGGAGATGAGTCAGAGGGCGCCGAGGAGGATGGCGTAGGTTGTGGATTCTCCGAGCTTGAGCTCGTCACCGGGGTTGAGCTGGGCGGAGCGGCCGGGCTCGACCTGGGTGCAGACGTTCGTCGCGCCGTTTACCACCACGGTTCCGTTGGTGGACGACAGGTCCTCAACGTACCAGACATTTTGGTCATCGCACCACACGTGGGCATGGCGAGCCGAAACGTCATCGCCCACATCGGTGATGCCGCCCTCCCCCGTTGCCAGCGCGCCGATCTCGACGCCTTCCTCACTCGGCTGAATCCAGCGCGGGACGCTCGCCGCGTAGCCGTTTTGCACGCGCAGCAGTCCCAGCGGATGCGCCGGCGCGACCTCGTGCTCGCCCGACTTGGAACCAAGGCGGGCGTGAGAGCAAACGGCATAGGGAACGAATCTTGCGGATGTACTCCTCGACGTCAGGCAGGTAAGCCCCACGAAGTCACCGGGGAGGCCCAAGCGGCCCGGCACCACTTCCAGATTCTGACCAGGGCGAGTCGTTCGCCGGTGGCTGAAGGCTCGCTCCCACCCAAAAGGGGAGATTCGCGTTGTTCCCCAATCGCTCTCGCATCTTTCATTTTGCTCGAGGTGGGCTATAAAAACTTTCCTGGTGAAAGGCGGCGATTGGTTTCCTTTCTTTCTAGAGGAGCGCGCCTGTAATCTGTTTTCATCCTAAATCAAGTTAAGATCGGACCTTCCAGAGGCAAGTCGACTCAAACTGCGAGGCTCCATGTTGGAATAAAGAGCGCTGTCGAAGTGCCAACAACACAAAGCTTGCCAGTCTCAAATAGAACCTTTTGGGAGTCCGATTGGGCCGCACACCGAATCCCCGCTGGTGGTTTTTTATAGCTGCGCAACAATAAACAAGGTTAGTGCCAGTCCAGCATGAAATTGAGGAACGTATGCATTTTTTCTCAGTAAGTGATCGTCGTTACTGCTTCGATGAGGTCACTCGCAATTGCTTTCAGGTTGACCAAGCATCAGAAGATGCGCTTCGCATATTTGAAGCATCGGGAAGAACGGTCAACTCGAAGTTGCTAACAAAGTCACTTGCTGCGAAAGGCTACGACCAAACGACCATAGCAGAACTTGAAGACGACATTGATGAGTATCAACGATTGTCTGAGCGGACTTTCTTAACAAAAGACACGCCTCGAAAACTTAGATCCATCGAACTCCACGTTTCACATGCATGCAACCTTGGTTGTAGTTACTGTTTTGCCGGTAAAGGAGATTATGGAACGTCTCCTCTGCTGATGACAGACGAGATAGCCTTCAAGGCGGTCGACTACCTCGTCGCAAGTTCATCGGAAAACGAAACGCTTGCGATCGTCTTTTTTGGTGGGGAACCCATGATTAACGAGCCGCTGATATGGAAAACGGTCGACTATTCAAAAAGAATATACCCCAATAGAAACTTTACCTATTCTATTACGACCAACGGAACGCTTTTGAATGACACTGCTGTGAATTCTTTCAAGGAGCACGGGTTTTCTGTTCTGATTAGTCTCGATGGTACAGGATGCATGCACGATGCATCGCGCCCGTACAAGACGGGAGGCGGCTCTTTCTCCGATATCGACAAAAACGTTCGTCGTTTTTCCGAGTCGTTCCCCTTCGGCGCAAGAGCGACCTTAACAAATAATAACTGTAACCTTGTTGAAGACTATCTTCAGTTTAAAGAGATGGGCTTCAGAAGGATTTACTTCTCGCCCGTGAGCTCATTCGATGAGAATATCAAACTCGACGAACACTCATTAAACAAAATCAGGGCGGGCCTAATAGATTTGGCGGATCAATATCTCAAACAGATTGATCAAGGGGAAAAGCCCTTGTTTAGAACATTGAAAACTGCAGTTGATTTGATTATGAGCAACAGGATCGCCTTTGTCGGATGCGGGGCTGGCAGGCGTTTTATTTCCGTGACTCCCGAAGGGGACGTATACCCCTGTCACAGGTTTGTCGGGATGATGCGATTCAAAATGGGCAACATCGTCACCGGAATTGACGAAACTAGGTATATTGAAAACTGGAGTCAGGGTGTCGAAAAAAGAATTGACTGTACGGACTGTTGGGCTCGGTCTTTCTGTGGTGGGGGCTGTAGCTGGGAGGCTGCAGACGAGCACGGCTACTTGCCCAAGAGTCTACACCCTGCATCATGTGAATATAGAAAAATGTGCTACGAGATGGCTTTTGACCTTATTTCCCGCCACTCATCTTCGCAGGAGAAAAATCAACGAGAAGCTACTGTATCGGAATAAGCGGTTCAGCGCATTGCTGTCACCATTGTGGAGGTGTTCGTTCTTCTGATTACCGTCTGCGAAGCTTATTGCTACATTCGCCGAAACCATTCTAGAAATATGGTGAACTAGACATCTTGGTTTGTTATACACAATATTGAGGTTTTTCTGCACTCAAAGGGAGGTAGTCGTGAAGCATATTCATCCGATTAATCCAGGAAGTGGCGACGAGGCAGGCGTGAAGCCGATGTCTTTTGACTGCCTCTTGGGCATTACTGACATCTGTACTGTTTATGATAAAGCAGATGGCTGTGGTGCATACGATTACTGCGACTATGACATGGATGGCGGCAGCATCTGCGTTGTAGATCACTGTGGCATTGATCAAACGTAGTCTCTAATTGGATTAAGGTGAGGAGCTGTTATGAAGCATATCCATCCTGTTGGTTCAAATGAACATCCTCCCGTTGAGCCTTGTTGTCTTGGAGTTGATATATGCAATTTTTACGACATCGCCGAGTGCCCTGTTGCGGATTGGTGCTATGTCGATAAAGAATCAAGCTGTGTTTTGCCAGCAGATTGGTGCGATCCAGTTGACGAGTAGTTTTGTGGCTAGGAACTATTTGGTCCAATTCAGAATAAGATGGGAACAAATACCAAAATCTCGTGTCTGGGAGGAGTTATGCCATTATTGCAAGGTCTCGTTGGATTAGCCTTTATACTTGCGTTATATCTGGCACCTTTTTTAATTCTATTCTTCATTATCCGACTCTTTCTTCGGAGAAAATAGGAGTGTCACGCAAACATTAGCGTAGCTTTCTTCCAATATGAGCCGAGCATTGGCAAGTGGAATAAGAAGCCCGACCGTTCGCCACATGAAAGTGATCGGACGGGCTTCTCTATTTAACCCGGGCCGCCACCCATAGCGGCTTTCCAAGCGTATTCTCAGTGCAAAGCAATCGTCAGTTTAATCCTATGCGCTGATACCGCATTTCATTTGTTCGGCTCGAATTCTACGGCCTGGCAACCCTCGCACTCTCCGGCAAATGGATTGAACGCGAAGGCAGAGATGATGTGTGCGTGGACATCGAGGCTGCTGTAGGCAACATACTGGGACATGGACCCCCGCTGCGCGTGGTATGCGGCCCGGCATATTCATTGCCGTCCAACCCCGTGTAGTTGCAGCAAAGGGTGGAACCTCAATGCTCAGCTCATGTTGTCCGTGGGACACGAGAATCGTAAGTACACTTTGGTGCGATTCTCACGCTGATACTGAGCCACCTGGAATAAGATACGTCGCGACAACACTTCGCTTCACCTCTGTCTCGACAAGATGACGTAGACTAAAGTTTCCTTTAGTAAGAGAACGAGAACTATATCTGAAAGCGTTGCGATGGCGTGAAGGCACCGAGTCCGAACCGCCTGAATGCTACGTGCATCTGCATCGCCTTTTTGTTATCTCTGCCAGTTGGGTAGCACTACACTTGTCATCATTTACCCTGGTACATGCTGCCTAAATCCACTACCCCTTCTACCGCGCCGACCATCTCGTCATCGTGAGAGACAACGATGATCAGCTGGCTTTGCTTGTTGCGCTTAACATAGGCCGCAAGCTCGGCGCGGCTTACAGCGTCTAACCCAGTCGTGGGCTCGTCGAGTACCAAAACTGACGACTTGCGTGAAATCGCCGACCATAAGTACACTCGGCGCAGCTCACCGCCCGAAAGCGCGGAGCAACGTTTCCCGAGCAACTCCTTCACGCTGTTTTCCAGCGAAAGTAGGCCATCTACACCCCGGTGATAGGAAGAAAAGGGCGTGTCGAAATACTCTAACAGCTCTTTCACCGTTTCGTCCGGCGCGAAGCACGACTGTGGGCAGCACGATATCTCTCTCGCACGTATGTAATCCAAGTCGCATTCTTCGATTGGCACGCCGTTGTATTTTACTTTGCCTTTCGATGAGTATAGCCCGAGCATCAAGTAAAGAAGTGACGTCTTGCCTCTTCCGTTTTCCCCAACTATGCAATATGTACCAGGACCGGAAAACTTGAAAGAAAACCCGCCGAGGACCTCTCGGACAGATCCGTCTGGAAGGGCAACCGAGAATTCCAAATCAGATACCGAAATGTCATTTATTTCATCGAGTTTAGCTAAATCGGTCCGATTCCACCCCGATCTCTCCTTTTCTCTCGTCGCGATAGCCGTCCTATCCCATGATGCTTTGGCATCTTGATAGGATTTGAACAATGACATCATACTTTTCAAAGTCTTAAAGAGAACCGCGAAGTATGTACCGATGATAGTGTACTCGCCTATTGACATAGTTCCGTTAATGATTCGTACTCCGGAAACAACAAGTATCACCGCTTGAAACAACGCTGCGAAAAGACCATCGAGCGATGTCAGAGAATATGATAGCTTTCCGGAGCGCAAAACTTTGGGAAAATAGCTCTTAAACCCAGCGTCGAGCGCTTGTTCGCTCTTGCCGTACGAAGATGTCAGTTGAATGTTGAGAATCTGATTAAGCTGCGATGCAATTGCGGCGTAAAAGGCGCTGTCCGCCTCTTTCTTCTCATACGTGACCCTATACAAAAGTTTCCTCAACCCAGTAATTACACAGAAATACACGATGAGGAGAATGATGGAAAACACCGCGAGAGTTGAATCAATTGACCATATGATAAGCAATACGATGGGAATGGCTACAATGGACAGCGGCGCACTGATAAAATTCGCCAAAACGAAGGATGAGACCACGCTGGAGTCGGAAATAATCCGTTGCGTTGTATAGGCTGGATCGATGGTCCGACTCACCAAGTAATCGTCTCTTTCAAAACGCAAGACGGCCTCCCTGAGAAGATCAAAGGAAAGTCTCGTGGTTATGCGAATGGAAAGTGTTCCTGCAAAATAAGTAAAGAGGGTGGAGAAAACTCCTATTGACGCAACCAGGAGCGCGAAGAGTACGGCGTCTCTTTCGCTGCGGTTACCGAGAAGAAAATCTAAGAATTTCCCGTTCACGTATGGCATAGCATAGGAGAGAGCGGTTCCAATCACCGTGATAGCAATGAAGACGAAAGCCCCTTTTGCTCTGATGAACCTCGAGAGAACACATCGAATCAAGGAAGGCCCCAATCTACCCGCCACAAAACATCAATCACTGATACCTTACACCTCAACACAACAGGAGCGAAGATTTGCCAATGAGACTGCTTTAAGATTGCCTTGGGCCAATACGATCTCAAGCTCTTCCTACAAGAGAGTCGGAATCGGACATCTCCTCCGACGAACCTGGCAATCGGGCGGTTGAAATATCTTTTTCAACCGCCCGATTGCCACAATAGATTTGAGCATCCGCCCACAAACGTCCGCGTTTTATACCCATCAAATCCTTTGCCTTTTGTCGTCTAGACTAGAAAAATCGCTCGAAATAACGCAACCGGCCTGCTCGCTTGAAGAAACCTAAGCCCGTAACGTAGATGTGCAAACTTCCGAAACGCCTTGCGCGGCATAGTGCGTATAAACTTCGTCAACCGCCTCAGAAATATCTGAGTATCGCGCCGGGTCAAAAGCATACGATGTCGCAGCTATACCCTGCACCCATTCGGAACGCGGATTAATTGAATAGCCACACAGCATCATCATACATGCATCTAGACCTGATTTCCCAAGTATCCGACGTATTGATGAGAGCATCGCGGGTCGCCCCTGCACCATCGTCGTCACCCCTATTAGCAGTATTTACCGTTTTTCTCTAAATGCGTATCGCCACCCTTAAGAATACGAAGTGTTTTATCCAGACCCGATTGTCCTCCATCTCAAACGAAGGGATAAGGAATCTCATCCGGAATCGGCAGTAACGGAGGATTCACAACGACAAGCGAAAAACATGAGTCATCTCTCAGAGGGGAGTAAAGGCTCCCCTCAAGCACCCTAGTTTCGTCATCCAAAGAGTTGATGGCAGTGTTTTTCTTACAAAGGTCGACAACAAAAGGGTTGATTTCTACAGATGTTACATCCATGCCACAGTTGGTAAGTATCAGGCCCTGTATTCTGGGGCCAGAACACAAATCGAGAGCCTTCCGTGCGCTCTGCGGTGTAAGGCGCCAATCTCAGCAAATCTGTCCCACAATACTGCGCTGAAGAACAAGACGGAACCCCTGAGCCAAACTCCCCTATACCTTATTAAGGCTAAGACAGGCAAGTTCACGCACCCGGCATATTCCAGAATAACATCCTATTGTTTTAGATGCTCTACAAGCATGAACAGCCGCGAATCGGAAAGATCTTCTAGTTTCGCCCCGACTGACCGCCAAGGGCCAAAATGGCCCCTCCATCCCCGGGCGACTGGCTCTGGCGCGCCGAGGAGTGTTCCCAAAGTGCCGGCAGAAAAGGAACGTCCCTAACTGCCGGCTAGAGGGCACCGAAGAGAATGGCGTAGGTAGTGGATTCGCCGAGCTTGAGCTCGTCGCCGGGATTGAGTTGGGCGGAACGGCCGGGCTCGACCTGAATGCAGACGCGCGTGGCCCCGTTTACCACCACGGTTCCGTTGGTGGACGACAAGTCCTCGACGTGCCAGATATTTTGAGCATCGCACCAGATATGGGCATGGCGGGCCGAGACATCGTTGCCGACGTCGGTAATATCGCCCTCACCAGTGGCCAGCGCGCCAATCTCAACACCCTGCTCACTCGGTTGAATCCAGCGCGGGGCGCTCACGACAAAACTGTTTTGCACGCGCAGCAAGCCCAAGGGGTGCGCCGGGGCGGGTTCGCGCTCGCCTGCGGTCATCGACATGCCAAGCGAACGCGGCGTGGAGGTGCCTCCGCCACAGGTCGCGTGCGCGTAGTCGATGGCATAGTTCACCGAGGACCGCACATCCGCCGAACAGCCGACGGCGACAAACAGCACCAGCACGGCCTCGGCGCGCTCGGCGGGCATGAGTTCCGCCGCCTGGGACAGGCGATCGAGCGCGTTGCGATAGAGATTCGTGTCCTGGTGGCACTCTTCGAGCGCGCGTACCATCGGTTCACCTGCAGGACCGCACACCATATTGATCACAGCCGTGGAGTCCATGGGATTGCGCTGGCGCAGGGCCAGTTGCGACATAATACGCGCAGCCGAGGTACCGTATTCGGCAAAGTAGCGCTGCTGAAGCGTGCCGACCGGCGCGCGAACGATAAAGCGGGAAACCCAAGAGCGATCGGCGGCTCGGCTCTGCGGGCTGCGGCCGTCGGCGAGCGGACGGGACGAAAGCACCAAGCCGCACAGCTCGATATGGCTCAGATGCGCCGCGCGCTTAAAGATGTCAAACATGGCCCCGCATGGGGTGAGCTCAACTTGAGATGCCATGACCTAGGCCTCCTTGGTCGTAGAAATAGAATCGGACGATACTTCGACAGGTCCGCCAAAAGTACGGGCAGCTGCGGCTCCACCGGCAAGCGGAGTCGCCATCTGGGCTTTTGTGCGTCGCGGTGCCGAAACGGGAAGTTCAAAGGCAAAGCCCATCGCAAGCAAAAACCACGTAAGCGTATAGGTTGCAACCAGAGCGGCAACAAGGCCGCCCGTCACGGCGCGTTGGGAAAATACGCTACATGCAGCCACAACCAGTACCGGAACCTCGCAGGCAGAAAGCGCAAGCACACCCTGCAGGAACCCCGAGCGCCGATTGCGCGCAAGTGCCCCCGCGGTAACGCCGGCTATGCCTGGCAGCGCCAACGCCAGTGCGGCAATAATACCCGGTAGCGACCCAGACCACACGAGCGATCCCAAAGTCGCCGTCACGCGGGCGCCCGACGCCAGCAGCGCGGCCGAAACCACGACCACAGCCCAAACCACGCCACAGACGACCGTCGCGCCGACCATCAGCGCGCGACGAACCGCGCGGCCAGACGCATCCATGGGGCACGGCGTGAGCGGCTCGCCGCGGAGCGAACGACCGACATTTTGCGCATAGTGGTCACAAAACGCCGAGAGCGCCGCCTCGACCGCCGCCGGCTCGGGACGATCTTTTTGATGGCTGGACAGACAGGCCATCACCACGTCGAACAGCTGGGCATCGACAAACGCCAGCGCATCGCGTAGCTCTTCGGAATCCGGCTCAAGCCCTAGCTGCTGGGCCTGCTCGGCCGCGGCGAGCGCCACATCGGGCTCACGACGAAGCAGCTGAGTCAAATCACAACCGGGCGCATGGGCACCAATGGGATAGTCGGGCCGCGTGTCCATTTTGAGACGGTAGGGGCTCGCGATGTCGCGCGTCCTTTTGCGCGAACCCGAGGTGCCCGAAGTGCTCGGCGCGGCTTCGTATGGCGCGACGCCGGCAATGAGCTCGTAAACCGTGCTTGCCGCGGCATAGACGTCGATCGCCGGCGACATACGCAAAGCGCGCAGGTCGGGAATATCGTCGGTGAGCATCTCGGGCGGGGCGTAGGCCACCGTCGCGCGGCGCAACGTGGCATAGCGCTCGGTAAACGACGCCTTGCCGCCGGTGCCGGCCACCGCAGAGGCGGGCTCGAGCGCCAGCGACGAGCCAAAGTCGATCAAGCACAGGTCGAAGGTGCCTTCGGCAAGCTGTCGGTCGAGCGGCAGGCGCGCCGTGCGCACCATAATATTAGCGGGCGAGATATCGCGATGGACAAAGCCCTCGCCCACCAGGCTCATACGGCAGAGCAGATCGAACAGGTCGCGACCCAGACGCGCCGCCACAAGCGGCGACAGGCGTCCGGCATCGTCCACGGCAAGTCGCGAACGCAAGCGGGCAAGCGTCTCGCCCTCGACCCATTCCATGACAATTGCGGGCACACCGTCGACCTCGCCCCAGCCATAGGGTGGCGCGCGCAGACGTGGTGTAAGAGCGTCCTGAGGTCCGTCGCTGCAAGTCC